>QNZQ01000002.1 GCA_003972985.1 Gammaproteobacteria bacterium
CGCATCAAGGCGATCAAGGTTCGGAGCCATGGCTTCCGCAACAAGGAGCGCTTTGCCAACGCCATTTACTTCCACCTTGGCGGACTCGATCTCTACCCAGAGGCCATCAGCCAGCAACTGTTACCCACCTGATTTGGTGAAGAGCCATAAACATAAGGTGATTAGGTACGAACCTCAGCTGATCGTCAGGTCATGGGCAGACACTGGAGCGACACGCCGTGAATACACCCCTGGCGCCGACTGTCTCTCCAGCACCCACCCCTGATCTGAATGTCAGGCCTGATGAGCTTTGTAACTAATCACCTAAACTAACGAGAGGAGGGCTCACCCCTTCAGTTCGGCCGCCACCTTCTGCAGGATCTCCCGCGCCTCTTTCGCCACGGCGTTGACCTCCTCGGCGCTGGAGAGACCCAGCACGGGAACCGGGTCCATGAAGCTGACCACGGTCTTGCCGTCCTTCTCGTACATGACGAAGTTGCAGGGCAGCAGGGTACCGGCGTTGGGTTCGGCGCTGATCACGCGGTCGGCGAGCTTGGGATTGCAGGCGCCGTAGATGTGGTAGGCGGGAATCTCCTTGCCCATCTTGTTCTTGAAGATGGCCTGCACGTCCACGTCGCTCACCACGCCAAGGTGGTGGTCCATGAGGACCTTCTTCACCTTCTCCAGTGCTTCGTCGAAGGGCAGGTCCAGGGTGACATTGAATTCGTAGCTCATGTTCTCGTCCTCGTGTTGTTGTTCGGTTTTGGTCGCGGCAGTGTAGCGTCTGCATGCCCGGTCGGCATTGAAAAGCATCAACGCTGCTGATGTGGCTATAATTGCCACCGCCAGAAATGATTTCAACAACGAGGAGAAGAACAATGGCTACCGTTACTCTGCAAGGCACCGAGATGCACACCAGCGGCGAACTGCCCGAAGTGGGTTCCGACGCACCCGACTTCAGGCTCACCAATGGCGACCTGGCCGATGTGAGCCTGGCCGATTTCGCTGGCAAGAAGCGCCTGCTCAACATCGTGCCCAGCCTGGACACGCCCACCTGTGCCGAGTCGGCGCGCAAGTTCAACGAGAAGTTCGCCGGCCGCGACGATGCCATCTGCCTGGTGATCTCCGCCGACCTGCCCTTCGCCCAGGGGCGTTTCTGCTCCACCGAGGGGCTGGAGAACGTGGTGCCCCTGTCGATGATGAAGAGCAAGAAGTTCGCCAAGGACTACGGTGTGCTCATCACCAACGGTCCCCTTGAGGGACTGGCGGCGCGCGCCATCGTCATCGTGGACGAGAACGGCAAGGTGACCTACACCCAGCTGGTGAAGGAGATCGCCGACGAGCCCGATTACGACGCGGCGTTGAAGGCACTGGGCTGAGAAGCCGGCCAGCCCTGTAGGTTGGGCAAAGCGAAGCGTGCCCAACACCCTCCGGCGTTCTGTTGGGCACGTCGCTGGCGCTCCTTTGCCCAACCTACAAAGCTGAGAAGCCAGCCAAGCTGTCTTTGTAGGAGCGGCCTCCCGGCCGCGAAGCGGTTCGGGTTCGGCGCGTGGACGCGCCTCCTGCGATCGGTTCGCAGGTTGAAAGACCAGGAATTCTCCCGGTCTATGCTGTTGCCAGCAGGTAGAGCAGCACCAGGTTGGCTGCCAGCAGCAGCGCCGAGAGTCCCTTCCAGAAGGCCAGTGGGTTGCGCTCCAGCAGCGGCTGGCTGGTGGCGGTCAGGAAAGCCGGGTTGGGCTTGGAGAGGTCGAAGAGAAACTCCGAAAGGGTCTCGTACCGCTTGGACGGATCGGGATGCACTGCCTTGCGCAGGGCACCGTCCACCCAGGGCTGGATGTGCCCGTTCCAGCGGCTGGCGGGGATGTAGTTGCGCCTTCTGCGCGCGGCCCGCTGGCTGTCGTGTTCGCCATAGGGCAGGTGACCGGTGAGCAGCTCGTAAGCGATGACGCCGAGCGAGTAGATGTCGGAACGGTTGCTGCACTGGCCTTCGAAGCACTCGGGGGCGCCATAGTCGATGGTGGCCTGGGGGGTGCCCTTCTCGTAGCTGCTGGCGATCTCGGCGGTGCCCGCCACGCGGGTGGAGCCGAAATCGATGATCTTCAGGGTTTCGTTGCGGTCGATGAGAATGTTCTCCGGCTTGAGATCCAGGTGGGTCATCTCCAGCCGGTGGAAGGCGCGCAGACCGTCGGCGATCTGTTGCAGGAACTCCCGTGCCTTGTTGATGTGGGTCTGGGGGTGGTCGTCGATCCACTGGCGCAGCGTCTGTCCCTCCACGTACTCGGAGACGTTATAGAGGAAGCGCCGGTGGGGCGTCTCCAGCACCTTGAGCACGTGGGGATTGCTGATGCGCCGACCCACCCACTCCTCGTGCAGGAATGACTCGAGGAAGGCGGGGTCGTCCCGATAGTTCTCCGAAGGCGTCTTGAGGATCACCTTGCGTCCCGTTTCGATCTCCCTGGCCAGGAACACCTCGCTGCGCTTCGAGCTGTGCAGCTCGCGCAGGATCTCGTAGCCGTCGATCTTCATGCCCGGCGCTAGGGGCGGAGGGAAAGGAAGTTCGGTGATCTTCTGAAGGATGTCGTCTTCGGTCTGCTGCGGCAGTGACAGCACCCGGATCAGCTGGCAGGTAACGTTGTCGTGGGAGCCCGAGCGCAGCGCCTCCTCCATGATGCGGTTGGCGCAGGCCTGCAGGTTGTCGCCCTGTTCCTGCAGCAGCTTTCGCAGGCGGTTGTCGGTGAGGTAGCCGGTGACGCCGTCCGTGGTGAAGAGAAAGAGGTCGCCCGGCTCCACCGCCAGGGAGCGGTAGTCGATGTCCACGTGGGCATCGATGCCCATGGCGCGGGAGAGGAAGTCGCGGTCCTTCGACACCCAGACGCGGTGGTCGCGGGTGAGCTGTTCCAGCTCGCCGTCGCGGAACAGGTAGAGGCGCGAATCGCCCACGTGAAACACGTGGGCCGTGGTGGACTTGATCACCAGCCCGGTGAAGGTGGTGACCATGCCGCGCGCCGAATCGTAGCGCATCTGCCCCTGGGACCAGAGCCAGCGGTTGAGCGCGCCCAGCACCTTGGTAGCGGCGGTCTTCACCGTCCAGGAGTCGGGCGTGCTCAGGTAGTCGTCGAGAAAGCCCTTGACGCAGAGCTGGGCCGCTTCCACGCCGCCTTCCGAGCTGCTCATGCCGTCACAGATGGCCGCGGCGATGCCCTTGTTGCGCAGGGCGCCTCCCGAGGGTACCAGGGCGTCAGCCGCGTCGGCATTCTCCTCCTTGTTGCCCTTTTCGCTGGCGGCGGCGTAGTCGATTTCCAGTTTGGTGGTCATGCCTTTTGCCTGATGTGTCGTGTGGCGATACACTGTCCGCCATGATAAGGAGTTTCCGTCACAAGGGATTGGAACGGTTCTACCGCACGGGATCCAGAAAGGGAATTCGTACTTCTCACGGCCCTCGTCTTGCCCGTCAACTGGCTGCATTGGAGGTGGCCTGTAAGCCAGAGGAGATGGATTTTCCAGGCTGGCGCCTGCATGCGCTCAAGGGGGGCCTTGAGGGTCATTGGGCGATACGGGTCAGCGGCAACTGGAGGCTTACCTTTGCATTCGAGGGAGAGGATGCCGTGCTTGTCGATTATCGGGATTATCACTGAGGAGTTATCGCCATGAGCCAGATGCACCATCCGCCCCACCCCGGGGCCATTCTGCGCGAGGATGTGTTGCCGGAACTGGGCATGAGCATGAGCCGGGCGGCACGTGAACTCGGAGTATCCCGGGTCACGCTTTCCCGCGTGATCCATGAGCATGCCGCCATTTCACCACGTATGGCGCTGAAGCTGGAGGCCTGGTTCGACCGTCTCGGTTACCAGGGAGGGCGTGCAGAGACTTGGCTGCAGATGCAGATGGCCCATGACCTGTGGAAGATGCGCCATGGTGAAGCGGCATAGAACAGGATCCTGTTTCCTGGCGAATCATTATTTCACCTCGATCATCTGCACCGTCCCGTCCGGCATCACCTCGGCCATGGCCCGCTCGGGTTCTTCGAGAAAGGCCAGGATCAGGAGGAAGACGAAGCCGGCCACCGCGCCGATGAAGAGAAAGAACTGATCGTAGTCGATGAGGGAGTTGACGGTAAGAAACATCACCGCGCCCACGTTGCCGAAGGCGCCCGCCATGCCGGCGATCTGGCCGGTCATGCGGCGCTGGATCAGCGGCACCATGGCGTACACCGCGCCCGAGCCGGCCTTGGAGAAGATGCCGCCGACGATGGTCATGGCCACCACCATCCACACCGGCCAGCTCTTGTCCACCAGTCCCAGGGCCAGGAAGCTGCCGGTGATGCCGGCGAAGACGATGATCAGCGTCAACTTGCGGCCAATGCGGTCGCTGAGCCAGCCGCCGCTGGGGCGGGCGAAGAGGTTGAGGAAGGGGTAGACCCCGGCCAGCAGGGCCGCCGTCACCTTGGGAATGCCGAACCAGTCCACGTAGAACATGGCGAGCATGGAGACCACTGCCAGCTCGGTGCCGAAGGTGACCAGGTAGGCCCAGTCGAGGATGGCCACCTGCTTGAACTTGTAGCGGTGCAGTTCGGGGACCGGCTCCTTCAGCACATGGGCGTTCATGTGCCACACTTTCCAGCTCTGTACCAGGAAGATGATTGCCAGCACGCCGTAGATGGCATCGCTGGCTGCCCAGCCGATGAGCCCCATCTTCGCCGGGGAGAGCTTCCAGGTGAGCAGCGCCAGCGCCAGGTAGAGCGGGATGTTCATGAAAATGTAGAGCAGCAGGTCGCCTCCGCTGGTCACTTCCATGGCACCGCTCTTCTTCGGCTTGAAATAGGTGGAGCCCTTGGGGGTGTTGCGCACCGCGGTGTAGTAGAAGATGCCGTAGGCGATGGCCACCAGGCTGGCGAAGGTGAAGGCCCAGCGCCAGCCGTCGTTGCCGCCGAAGTTGGCGGCGATGACGGGCAGGGTGATGGCGGCGCCCGCGGAGCCGAAATTGCCCCAACCGGCGTAGATGCCCTGGGCGATGCCGGTCTGCCTGGCCGGGAACCATTCGCCGATCATGCGGATCCCCACCACGAAGCCGGCGCCGATGAAGCCGGAGAGGAAGCGCAGCAGCGCCAGGGTTTCGTAGCTGTCGGCCCAGGCGAAGAGGATGCTGATGACGCCGCCCAGGATGAGGATGCTGCTGAACAGGATGCGCGGTCCGTAGATGTCCACCAGCATGCCCACGACGATACGCGCCGGGATGGTCATGGCCACGTTGAGAATGAGCAGCACCTTGGCCTGCTGGTCGGTCAGCCCCAGCGACTCCTTGATGAAGGGCATCATGGGTCCCAGTCCCAGCCACACCACGAAGGTGAGGAAGAAGGCGAACCAGGTCAGGTGCAGGATGCGGATCTTGCCGCTGAATGAAAACAGGTTGAGTCTTGCCTCGGACATGGTGAATTTCTCTGACTGCAGAATTTTCATGTATTCATGCAATGGCCATGCCATGCGGCCCATCCGGCTCTCTCGTCCATGGCTAACCCCGCGCACGTACAGGGAATTGTCTCCCCTTCTCCAGGAAGCGCCCTCGACGGGTTCGTGATTCTTCCCCTTGCCCGAACCGGTGCCGGTGCACTGTTCTCGGCAGGCCGGTTCAGCCGGTTCCGCAAGAGGCACCAGTTTGGTGCGTGGAGCGCCGCCAGAAGCGAAAACAGGCAACCCTGTAGCCAGTAATGGATTTTAAGAGGCTAAAACAAAAGCAATAAAAAATTACCTGAAAAGTTGGCAGGCATATTGCTTGATACCGGGCAAGCATTGGGAAGTCCCCCAGGGACCGCAAACAACCGGATGAGGAATTCCATGAAAGAACGCTTGGTACTCGTTGGAAACGGCATGGCCGGAGTACGCACACTGGAAGAGCTGCTCAAGCTCTCCCCGGACACCTATGACATCACGGTCTTCGGTGCCGAACCCTATCCCAACTACAACCGCATCATGCTCTCGCCGGTGCTGGCCGGCGAGAAGACCATCGACGACATCATTCTCAACGACCGCGAATGGTACGAGGAACACGGCATCACCCTGCATACCGGAGATCCCGTGGTGGAGATCGACCGGGTGAACCGCTGGGTGGTCTCCGAGTCCGGCCTGGAAGTGCCCTATGACCGTCTGCTGCTGGCCACCGGCTCCGATCCCTTCATCATCCCGGTACCGGGTTCCGACCTGCCCGGCGTAGTGGGTTTTCGTGATATTGCCGATGTGGACGCCATGCTCGCGGCGGCCAGTCAGTACAGGAAAGCTGCCGTCATCGGTGGCGGGCTGCTGGGCCTGGAGGCGGCCAACGGGCTCATGGCCAACGGCATGGAGGTCACCGTCGTGCACCTCATGGACATCCTTATGGAGCGCCAGCTCGACCGCACCGCGGCACAGATGCTGAAGAAGTCGCTGGAGGAGCGGGGCATGAAGTTCCTCATGGAAGCGCAGACTGCCGAGGTGCTGGGCGATGCCCACGTGCACGGGCTCAAGTTCGCCGACGGCTCCGAGCTGGAGGCGGACCTGGTGGTGATGGCGGTGGGCATCCGCCCCAGCATGGAGCTGGCGCAGAAGGCGGGAATCTACTGCGAGCGGGGTGTGGTGGTGAACGACACCATGCAGACCTACGACCCGCGCATCTACGCCGTCGGTGAGTGCGTGCAGCATCGCGGCCAGACCTACGGCCTGGTGGCGCCCCTGTTCGAGCAGGCCAAGGTGGCGGCCAACCACCTGGCGCGCATCGGTATCGCCCGCTACGAGGGTTCGGTGACCTCCACCAAGCTCAAGGTCACCGGTATCGATCTCTTCTCCGCCGGTGATTTCAACGAGTCCGAGGGTGACGAGACCCTGGTGCTCCAGGATCCGGCACGCAACGTCTACAAGAAACTGGTGGTGCGTGACAACCGCATCAAGGGCGCGGTGATGTACGGTGATACCATCGACGGCACCTGGTATTTCCAGCTGCTGCGGGAAGGGACCGACATCTCCGATTTCCGCAGCACCATTCTCTTCGGCCAGCACGATCTCGGGGATGCCGGCCACGGCGATGAGACACGGGTGGCGGCGCTTTCCGACGATGCCGAGATCTGTGGCTGCAATGGCGTCACCAAGGGGCAGATCGTCGATGCCATCCAGACCCAGGGGCTGTTCACCCTGGACGATGTGCGGGCCCATACCAAGGCCTCGGCCAGCTGCGGTTCCTGTACCGGCCTGGTGGAGGCGATCCTCTCCAGCACCGTGGGTGAGGGCTACGAGGCCCAGCCCAGCAAGAAGCCCCTGTGCGCCTGCACCGACCACAGCCACGACGAGGTGATCAAGGCGATCCAGGAGCACGAGCTGAAGGACATGCGCACGGTGATGGATTTCCTGGAATGGAAGACGCCCGACGGCTGCGCCACCTGTCGCCCGGCCCTCAACTACTACCTGCTGGCCAACTGGCCCGAGGAGTACCACGACGATCCCCAGTCGCGCTTCATCAACGAGCGTGCCCACGGAAACATCCAGAAGGATGGCACCTACTCGGTGGTGCCGCGCATGTTCGGCGGTCTCTGCACGCCCTCGGACCTGCGCGCCATCGCCGAGGTGTGCGAGAAGTACAACGTGCCCGAGATGAAGGTCACCGGTGGCCAGCGCATCGATCTCTTCGGCGTGAAGAAGGAGGATCTGCCCGCCATGTGGAAGGACCTCACCGACGCCGGCTTTGTCTCCGGCCATGCCTACGGCAAGGCCATGCGCACGGTGAAGACCTGCGCCGGCAAGAAGTGGTGCCGCTTCGGTACCCAGGATTCCACCGGCCTGGGGGTGAAGCTCGAGAAGCTCACCTGGGGCTCCTGGATGCCGCACAAGTTCAAGCTGGCCGTATCCGGCTGCCCGCGCAACTGCGCCGAGGCCACCATCAAGGATTTCGGCGTGGTCTGCGTCGACTCCGGGTACGAGCTGCATGTGGGCGGCAACGGCGGCATCAAGGTGCGCGTCACCGACCTGCTGTGCAAGGTGGATACCGAGGAGGAGGTGCTGGAGTACTGTGGCGCCTTCACCCAGATGTACCGCGAAGAGGCCCACTACCTGGAACGCACCGCCCCCTGGGTGGAGCGCGTGGGGCTGAGCTACATCAAGGAGCGTATCGTTGATGACGAGGCGGAGCGCAAGGCCCTCTACGAACGCTTCAAGCTGGGCCAGAAGTATGCCCAGATCGATCCCTGGAAGGAGCGCGCCGAAGGCAAGGACGCCTACGAGTTCCGGCCGCTGAAGCTGAGTGCGTAGGTGCGGCGTCCTCGCCGCGAATGGTTTTCAATTCGGCCCGGGGCGGGCCTCCTACAGGTAGGAGCGGCGCCCCCGCCGCGAACAAACGACGAAACAGGAACAGAGACGATGAACGACTGGAAAGAGGTAGCCAACCTCGAAGAGATCCCCAGGCTGGGCTCCCGCGTGGTGGAGGTGGAAGACGGTACCATTGCGCTCTTCCGCACCAGCGACGACCGGGTCTTCGCCCTGCGCGACGCCTGTCCCCACAAGCAGGGTCCGCTCTCGCAAGGGATCGTGGCGGGCCACACTGTCACCTGTCCGCTGCACAACTGGAAGATCGACCTGGAGAGCGGCGAAGCGCTGGCACCCGACGAAGGCTGCACCAACGTCTTCCCGGTGAAGGTGGAAGCCGGCGTGGTCTATCTGCAGGTATGATGGAAATGCACTCAACTCTCCTAGGAGGATAAGAAAATGCTGGTCAAAGATATCATGACCCAGGGCGCCCGTACCGTCACCGAGGATACCCCCATCCGGGAAGTGGCTTCGCTCATGTGCCTCTACCGCTACAGTGGCCTGCCGGTGGTGGAAGATGAAGACAGGTTGATCGGTTTCATCGCCGAGAAGGACGTGCTGGCCCAGCTGTTTCCCAGCGTCGAGGATGCCATGGGAGGGATGACCACCATCGATCTGCACGAAAAGGTCAGGGAGTATGCGGATCTCATGAACCGCAAGGTGAGCGATCTCATGACGCGTGGTGCGCGCACCGTATCTCCCGACATGCCCATTCTCAAGGCGGCCATCATCATGGCCAA
This sequence comes from Gammaproteobacteria bacterium, assembly GCA_003972985.1. Taxonomy (GTDB): domain Bacteria; phylum Pseudomonadota; class Gammaproteobacteria; order Chromatiales; family Chromatiaceae; genus Thiolapillus. The sequence goes on from QNZQ01000002.1 coordinate 9,041, forward strand.
CAACCGCTTCCGGCGCATCCCGGTGGCGGAAGGCGACAGGCTGGTGGGCATGCTCAGCCTGGGCGACATTCACAAGGCGATCTTCCACAAGAGCCTGACGGAGGGGTAAGGGTTCGCGGCGGAGGCGCCGCTCCTACCTGTAGGAGGCCCGCCCCCGGGCCGAACTTCAAATCGTTCGCGGCGGGGGCGCCGCTCCTACACCGGCTGAACCCGGACAATTACGGAGAGAGTGAGAACAGATGCTGTTTGGACGCACGAAGAAAAATCCGGTCAAGCTCCCCGACAAGGGGGTGGTGGAATGGAAATATGCCGCCTGCGGCTACTGCTCCACCGGCTGCTCCATCGAGGTGGGTTTCGACAGTGAGGGCAGGGCGGTGGCTTCGCGGGGCGTGGCCGATGCCGACGTCAACCGCGGCAAGCTCTGCCTCAAGGGCATCTTCGAGCACGAGCTGTTCGAGTCGGCCGGGCGGGGCACCGAGCCGCTCTTCCGTGACCACTACCGCGATGAGTGGAAACCCATCGACTGGGATTCCGCTCTCGACCGATTGCACGACGAGATCCGCCGCATCCAGGAGAAACATGGCCGCGACAGCTTTGCCATCATCTCCACCGGGCAGATGCTCACCGAGGAGTTCTACACCCTGGGCAAACTCACCCGCGGACTGATCGGCACCAACAACTACGACGGCAACACCACCCTGTGCATGAGCTCGGCGGTGTCCGGCTACAAGCGCAGCTTCGGTTCCGATGGTCCGCCCGGCTGCTACGAGGACTTCGAGCACACCGACTGCCTCATCGCCTGGGGCTCCAACCTGCCGGAGCAGCATCCGATCATCTACTGGCGTCTCAAGGAGGCCCAGGAGCAGCGCAACTTCCCGCTCATCGTGGTGGACCCGCGGGTCACCATGCTGGCGCAGAACGCCAACATGCACCTGCCCATCCGGCCCGGCACCGACGTGGTGCTGCAGAACGCCCTGATGCACGTCATCTTCGCCGAAAACCTGCAGGACGACGACTACATCGCCGCCAACACCAATGGCATCGACGAGCTGCGCGCCGAGGTGGCCAAGTGGGACCCACGCACGGCAGCGAAGGTATGCGGCATCGACGAGGACACCATCCGCGTGGTGGCGCGCACCTTCGCCAAGGCACCGGCGGCGATGCAGATCTGGACCATGGGCATCAACCAGTCCACCCACGGCTCCGACGGGGTGGTGGGGATCAACAACCTGGCGCTCATCACCGGCAACATCGGCAAGCCCGGCGGCACCTCGCTCTCCATCACCGGCCAGTGCAACGCCATGGGCACCCGCGAGTGGTCCTCCTGTTCGGGCCTGCCCAACTACCGCTACCTGGAGATCCCAGAGCACCGTGAGGAGATCGCCAAATTCTGGAACATCGATGTCGATTTTCTGCCTAAGGCCCGCGGCATGTACCAGACCGACATCTACCAGGCCATGGAAGCGGGGCAGATCAAGGGGTTGTGGCTCATTGCCACCAATCCCATGAGCTCGCTGCCCAACACAGCGCGCATCCGCCGCGCCATGGAGCAGCTGGAATTCTGCGCCGTGCAGGACTGCTATGTGGACAGCGAGTCCAACCAGTACGCCCATCTCTACCTGCCGGCAGGCACCTGGGCGGAAAAGGACGGGGTGATGACCAACACTGAGCGGCGCATCAACCGGGTCAAGCCGGTGGCCACGCCGCCGGGCCAGGCCAGGCCCGATCTGTGGATCTTCAACCGCGTGGCCGAACGTTTCAACCGGGAAGGACGGGTGAAGTTCCCGGAGAAGGCGGCAGACATCTTTCTGGAGATGGCCGAGCTCTCCCACGGCCGCCTGGCGGACATCTCCGGCATGGACCACGAGTTCATCGAACAGAACCGGGGCATCCAGTGGCCCTACACCCGGGAACAGCGTGAAAGCGGGGAGCCGCCGCCGAAGGGGGGCAAGCGCATCTACACCGAGGATGGCACCTTCAGCTATCCCGACGGCCGGGCCAAGCTGATCCCGCTGCCCTTCGTGGACAACAACGAGCAGCCGGACGAGGAGTATCCCTTCTGGCTCAACACCGGGCGGCTCATCGAGCACTGGCACGGGCGCACCAAGACCGGAAAGATCGGCAACAACAACAAGTTCAGCCCCATCCCCTTCATCGAGATCAACCCGGACGCAGCGGCGGAGCTTGGCGTCCGGCGCGGCGAGTATGTGCGCTTGGTCTCGCGCCGCGGTGATGCCATCGCCATGGCCCAGCCCACCCACCGGGTGCCGCACAACATGGTGTTCCTGCCCTTCCACTTCCACGACTGCGCGAACCGGCTGACCCTGGGGCTGCTCGATCCCCACTCCCGCCAGCCCGCCTACAAGCAGTCGGCGGTACGCATCGAACGCATCGAGGACCAGCTGCACGCCGCGCGCCTGAGCAAGGAAATGCGCAAGTTTTGATGGTTGAACCACAGAGAACACAGAGAGCACAGAGATTTCTTGATGGAGAACCCTTTGTGTTCTTGATGGTTGATCATTGATGGAAAGAGATCCGCTGACAAATACAGATCATTGGCTGTGCCATCGAGGTACATCGGACACTGGGTCCGGGGTTGCTCGAATCAGCCTACCAGCAGTGCCTGGCCCACGAATTCCAATTACAGGGAGTTTCCTTCGTGATGGAAGAGCCCGTGTCCGTAACCTACAAGGAGGTCACGCTGGATTGTGGTTACCGCCTCGATTTTCTGGTCGATGGAAAGGTGATTATCGAGCTGAAGAGTGTGGAAAAGATCATGGGGATTCACCAGGCGCAGTTGTTGACGTACATGAAACTGGCAAAAGTGGAGCGTGGTTTGTTGATCAACTTCAATACCCCGCGTCTTGTGGATGGCATCAAACGATTCCGCCTGTGACTTCTCTGTGTTCTCTGTGCCCTCTGTGGTGAAAAATTATGTTTAAAAGAAGAGAAAACGAACCCGAATACGCCCTGCTCAACGACCCGGTGAGCAAGGAGAAAAACCGCTACGGCAAGCCCATCGAAACGGTGCCCGAGGAGGATCCCCGGCGGCAGCAGCCCTTTGTCATCAACGACGAGGAGCAGAAGCCCATCAACCCCAACCGCTACAAGCAGCACGGCTTCTACTTCAACGCCGACAACTGCATCGCCTGCCACGCCTGCGAGGCGGCCTGCTCGGAGAAGAACGACGTGCCGGTCCACCTGGCCTTCCGCTCGGTGGGTTTCGTGGAAGGTGGTACCTACCCCGACTACCGGCGCATCAACATCTCCATGGCCTGCAACCACTGTGACGACCCGGTGTGCCTCAAGGGCTGTCCGACGCGGGCCTACACCAAGTTCGCCGAGTACGGAGCGGTACTGCAGGATCCCGACATCTGCTTCGGCTGCGGATACTGCACCTGGGTCTGTCCCTACAACGCGCCCCAGCTGGATCCGGTGAAGGGCCAGGTCACCAAGTGCAACATGTGCGTGGATCGTCTGGAGGTGGGCCTGAAGCCTGCCTGTGTATCTGCCTGCCTGGGCAAGGCGCTGGATTTCGGCGTCATCGAGAACATCCCGGAGGGCCGCATCCAGGCCGAGACCGAGATTCCCGGCTTCCCGCGCACCGACATCACCCATCCCAATATCCGCTTTCAGCAGATGAAGTCCATTCAGCGCGAGATGGTGCGGGTGGACGACACGCCGGTGAAGTACCATCGCGCGGAGGACGAGAAGCACTACAGGCCGGAACTGGACCCCAAGCGCGGTTTCAGGCGCCAGTGGAACTGGAAGAAGCTGCTGGGTTCCCACGAGAACGCCCACATCGCTTTCACCCTCAGCGTGCAGGCGGTGATGGGGGCGTTCGCCCTGCTGGTGCTGGGAAGCTGGTTCGGTGTGGCGCCGGTAACGGCCTTCCGTGAAACGGCGGCGTGGCTGCCCACGCTGGGCGTGATGGTTGCGCTGGTGGCCTTCGGCCTGTTCAAGCTCAACATGCACCTGGGCAAGCCGCATCGCTTCTACCGCGGCTTCTACAACCTGCGGCTGTCGCCGGTGAGCCGGGAGATCGCCGGCGTCTCCCTGTTCTTCGCCGGGCTCACGGGCTTCGCCTTCTTCAATCTCTTCGACGGCGCCTGGGCAGTGGTGCTGCAGAATATCCTTGCCGCCCTGGGCCTGCTGGGGCTGGCCTTCGGGGGTTACTACATGTACCGGCTCTACCGTATTCCCGCCCGTCCCTTCTGGAACCACTGGCACACGGGTGCGAGCTTCGCCGGCAGCGGCCTGGCGCTGGGCAGCCTGCTGCTGGTCCTGCTGGCCATGGCCTTCGGCGTGCTCACCGACGGGCTGGGCCGGCTGCTGGCCTCGGTGGCGGCCATCGGCCTGGCGCTGGAAGGGATGGGGCTGCTCGCCCACGCCTGGAGCCTGCGCGCCGCAGACAGTGAGGGGGCTGCTTCCTGGTACGAGCAGGTGACCACTTTCGGCTATCCCTTCTGGCTGAGAAACGGCCTGTTGCTGGCGAGCTTGCTGCTGGCGGAATGGCTCGCCTTCCACGGTGGATCGCCCTGGCTCTTCGGCCTGTTGGCGCTCATGACGCTGGCTTCCGCCGTCATCGGGCGCGCACTCTTCTACCTGCTGGTGATCCCCACCACCATGCCCGGCGCCTTCTTCTGGCGCAACCGGGGCTTCGTGGAGCATGCACGGGAGGTGGGCCTGGCCGAGATGCCCCAGCTGGGCGTCGCCTACGAAGGCCACCACCCTTTCCGCGTGGACGAGCTGTGGGAAACCTTCCGCAGCACCAGCCTGCGGGAGAAGCTCGATCAGTTCAGGCGCATCTTCACCGGGTAGCTTGGCGGGCCCGGTCTTCGCTCTTCGCCTTGCGGGACAGGGTTTCCAGGGGGGCGGGCTCGCCGAGGTAGAAGCCCTGGGCGAAATTGACACCGATCTCCTGGAGTGTCTTGAGCACCGCTGCGTGGCCGACGAACTCGGCGATGGTGCGCTTGCCCATGAGGTGGCCGATCTCGTGAATCGACCGGACCATGGCCAGGCTCACCGGGTCGATGTCCATGTTGCGCACGAAACGGCCGTCGATCTTGAGGAAGTCCACCGGAAGGTCCTTGAGATAACCGTAGGAGGACATGCCGCTGCCGAAGTCGTCGAGGGCGAAATGGCAGCCCGCTTCGCTCAGTTCGGTGATGAATCCCCGCGCCCGTGACAGGTTGGTGATCGCCTCGGTCTCGGTGATTTCGAAGCAGATCCTCCCTTCGGGAATGGCGCAGGTTTCCAGTTCGTCGAGCAGGAAGGTGAGGAAGAGGGTGTCGGTGAGGGATGCGCCGGAGAGGTTGATGCTGACGATGCCCTGGTAGTCGAGGTTTGCGCACAGCCAGCCAAGGGTGTGCCGGACCACCCAGCGGTCGATGGTGGGCATGAGGTTGTAGCGTTCCGCGGCGGGCAGGAACTTGTCCGGGGTCACCAGTTGCTGTTCCTCGTCGCGCATGCGCAGCAGGACTTCGAAGAAACCATTGTTCTCCTCGCCGTTCTGCAGCGGGAGGATCGGCTGCTGGTAGAGCAGGAAGCGCTCTTCCTCGAATGCGGACTCGATGCGGTTGATCCAGCTGAGTTCAGTCTTCCTGTGGCTCAGGACCTGGTCGGCGGAAGAGTAGATGTAGTAGCGGTTGCGCCCTTCCTCCTTGGCCCGGTAGCAGGCCGCGTCGGCCATGCTCAGGAGGCGCGAGGCTTCCGAACGGTGATCGTCGATGGAGACCACGCCGATGCTCATGCCGAGGGTGAAGATCTTCTCCTCCCAGTAGAAACGGAAATTGCTCACCGCTTCCAGCAGTTCGCGCGCCACCTCCTGGCCGCCGTCGAGGCTGCAGTCCTGGAGGATCAGCCCGAACTCGTCGCCACCCAGGCGCCCGAGAATGCCGCGTTCGCCGACGGTGCTGCGCAGCAGGTCCGCCAGCTGCTTGAGCAGTTCGTCGCCGGCACCGTGTCCGCTGGTGTCGTTCACCACCTTGAAGCGGTCGAGGTCGAGGTACATGAGGCAGTGGTGGAACTGGCGGTCGTCGATCAGGGCGCGTTTCAGCGCCGCCTCGAAGGTGTGGCGGTTCAGGAGGCCGGTGAGGTCGTCCTCGGAGGCCTGCTTCTGCAGCCGCTCTTCCAGCTTGCGCCGCTCGGTGATGTCCCGCAGGAATGCCGTGAACAGCAGCCTGTCCTCCTGCCGGATGCGGGTGATGGCAAGCTCCACCGGGAACTCGGTGCCGTCGGAACGCAGTGCCGTGGTTTCGATGCGCGTGCCCAGGATGGTGCTGAGGACGGTTTCCACGTTGCGCCTCAGGCCCTCGCGGTGCTGTTCCCTCAGTGACTCGGGCACCAGCAGTTCAGCCATGGGCTTGCCGATCACCTGGCTTGCCTTGAAGCCAAAAGTGGTTTCTGCCGCGGGATTGAACTCGATGATCCGGTCGTCGGCGTCGATGGTGACGATACAGTCCAGCGAACTGCCCAGGATGGCGCTCTTGCGCTCTTCGCTGCGCCTCAGTTCTACCAGGGCCCGGTTGCGGACCTGTGCCTGGCGGTGCAGCAGCCAGGCGGTGATCGCCAGGCCGATCATGCCGAAGACCCACAGGATGAAAAGGGTGACGAACTTGGAGTGGACGGCCTGCTGCTCCTGGGCGCGGAGGGAGGCCATGGGCAGGGAGATGGCGATACCGCCACCCGGTTTGCCGATCTCGAATCCTTCGCCGAAGTGACAGAGCAGGCAACCCTGGGTGACGATGAGCGCCTGCATCAGGCGCAGGAACTCGGCGTCTCCCTCGCGCACGAATTCCAGCACCTCCTTTGCGCCGGCATTGATCCGTTTCAGCGCGGACCTCTCCCAGGCATCGGGCATGTTCTGTGCAGAGAGGGCCGTGAGGCTGGTGATCTTGCCACTGGTGCCGTAGAGGTGTCCGTAGTCCCGGTCCAGCTGGTTGGTGATGGTGACCGGGTTGATCAGGGTGAGTTCCAGGCCGCTGGGGGTGGTGATGTCCCGCTCCGGTATCTTGGCCATGCGCGGGTCGGGCTGGAAATAGTCGCTCACGGGCACGTAGATGCGACCGTGGCGCGTGGCCCACTGGCGCAGTGCCTGGTCCTTGCCGAAGCTGGCGCGCGCCTGGGCGGAAGCCAGGCGGATGGTGTTCTGCTGCGCTTCCCGGGCGCCCCACCAGGCAAAAAAGAGGATGATGGCAGTCCATACCAGGCCGAGAACCAGGATGTGGTGAGTGGTGTGGTTTCTGTCCAAGCGTGCCATGTCCTAATCGGGTTCACGAACCGGTGAATGTGCGCACTGATCAGTATAACTTCCCGGCAGAGGTGCAAGTCACCCCTTTTACTGCGCGCAAGTCGCAATTTCTGCTAGGGTTGGCATTTTTCCGCAGTTCACCCGCGCCCATGAGCCTCTCCTCCTTTCCCGTGCCCGTGCTCGGTTTTGCCGCCTTCTCCGGCAGCGGCAAGACCACGCTGCTGGAGCAGGTGATCCCGCTGCTGCGCGACAGCGGCATCCGGCCGGCCCTGGTCAAGCACTCCCACCACGACTTCGAGATGGACAAGCCGGGCAAGGACAGTCACCGCCTGCGCGAGGCGGGCACCGGGCAGATCCTGCTCGCCTCGCCCTGGCGCACCGCCTGGATCAGGGAAGGGGACGGCTCCACGGAGCCGGTGCTTGGTGAGCTGCTGGGTCACCTGGATACCCGGGCGCTGGACATCGTGCTGGTGGAAGGGTTTCGCCACGAGCCCATTCCCAAGATCGAGATCCACCGGCCCGCGCTGGGAACTCCGCTGCTCTGCGCGGAAGACGACCGGATCCTGGCGCTGGCGTGCGATGAACGGCCCGCGCAACCCGTCGATATTCCGCTACTCGATCTCAACGATCCGCCGACGATCGCCCGCTGGATCCGCCACTGGCTGGAAAGTGCTTGACCTGGAGCCGGCTCCAGCATGCAGACTTCGTTGCATGACCAATGATCAGAGAGGCAGAGCGATGCTGAAAGTGGAAGTCTTCACCTCGCCGGGGTGTTCCAAGTGCGCCCACGCGAGGAAGGTGCTGAAGGCGCTGGTGGAGAAGCTGGGCGGCGAGCGCATTCACTGGCGCGAGGTGAACATTCTCGAGGAACTGGACTACGCCGTGGAGCTTGGCGTGCTGGCGGCACCGGCCATCGCCATCGACGGCGATCTGGTGTTCACCGGCATGCCGCGTCCCGCCAAGCTGCGGGAGTACCTGCTGGAGCGCCTCGGGGAGGATTCGGCATGACGCTGGCAATGGCGCTGCTGCTGGCCACCCTGCTGGGGAGCCAGGCCTTCTTCGAACCCTGCACCGTGGCGGTGCATGCCCTCTACATGGAACGGAGCAGCCGCTCGGGAAGCCGGGGTTGCTGGCGTGCCTCGCTGACCGTGTGGGCGGTGCGCATCCTGCTGGTCACCCTGCCGCTGCTGGCTATCGAACTGCTGCCGCCCCTGGCGATCTCCCCTGACCAGGCAGCTCTGGTGCTGACCCTGATGGGCGTTCTCTACCTCTTTTCACGGCAGCACTACATCCCGGTGCCGCACCTGGCCTTTCACCGGCTGATCCCCGGTGGCAGCCGACTGCCCCAGGGCGTGCGTTTGGGACTGACCCTGCCGGCCTGCACCCTGCCACTCTATGTGGTGCTGCTGGGGGTGGTTCTCACCTATCACAGTCTGGCGGTGGCGTTGCTATCCGGTTTCCTCTTCGCCACGGCCTTCACGCTGCCGATGCTGCTGGTGGCACTGCACGGCATTCGCGCCGGTGGCAGCCGGCTCCTGGCCAGGGCGGCGGTTGTCACGCCCTACGTGACCGCAGGGCTGCTGTTTCTCGCTGCGCTCTGGTTCGTCTGGCCCTCGCTGGTTTCCAGTGCGGGGAACCTCGAAGGCGCGCTGGAGCAGGCGAGCTGGGCCAGTCTTGGTCTGAGCTTCATCGCGGGGCTGGTGTTCAGTTTCAATCCCGTCTCCTTCGCCGCCATTCCCGTGGTACTGGCCTATGTGACCCGTGCGCAGGACGAGAAGCGGGCCCTGTGGCTGGGAGGGGCCTTCGTGGGCGGGTTGCTGGTCACCCATGTGCTGCTCGGCGTTGCAAGTGCCCTGGGGGGAGAGTGGGTGCAGCAGCTGCTGGGCCGTTACTGGGGTGCCGTGCTGGGGCCCGTGCTCATCCTGCTCGGCCTCATGTGGGCCGGAGTGCTGAAGCTGCGGTTGCCCTGGTTCAGCATGCGGGCGAAGAAGGTGAACGGCGCAGGCGGGGCCTTCCTGCTGGCCGTGCCTTTCTCGGTGGCCATCTGCCCCTTCTGTGCCCCGGCATTGCTCGTGGTGATCACCGCCAGTGCCGCCATCGGCTCCGTGGCCTATGGCGCCGCGCTGCTGCTCGCCTTTGCGCTGGGCCGCAGCATTCCCATACTGCTGGGGGCCTGGAGCATGGGCTGGCTGGAGTCCCTGGGGCCGTTGGCGCGCCATCACCGGTTGTTCGAGGTCCTCGGGGGCATCGTCCTGGTTCTCGCGGGCCTCTACCTGATGAACAGCTATTTCTTCTGGTTCGACCTGGGTGGGATGTCATGAGCCACTACTCCATCGGGGAACTGGCCGAGGCCAGCGGCCTGAGCCGGGACACGCTCAGGTACTACGAACGGCTCGGCCTCCTGCAGCAGGTGAACCGTGACCCAGGTGGCCGCCGTGTCTACGCGGAACGGCATCTCTCCACCCTGCGCTTCATCCGGCGTGCGCAAAGCATGGGCTTCCGCCTGGAGGAGATCGGCCAGCTGCTGCAGTTTCGCCAGGATCCCACCACGGCCAAGCGTGATGTGCAGAAACTCATGCAGCAGAAGCTGAAACTGGTGGAGCAGCAGCTGCAGGAGTTGCAGCTGTTGCGCGACGAGATGGTGCTGCTGCTCAATCTGTGCGGCTGCGTGAGCCAAAGCGATGCCTGTCCCATCCTCGGTTCCCTGGAAGAGTCCTGAGTTGCATCCCGTTATTCCCGATACCTTCCTCCTGGAGTACCGGGGGCATACCATCGACCTCGAAGAGGCGCTGCTGAAGCTCGAGGACAGGCTGCGGGAAGAGGGCATGGAGCCTGGAACGACGCTGGCCACCACGGCTGGTGATCGCCTGCTCGACCTGCTCCTGCTGCTGTTGCTACCGCGCCTCGGTTGTCACCTGCTGATTCTCGACCCGGCCCTGCCGCCCGCCCGTTCCCGGCAGCTGCTGGCCATCGGTGGCGCTGACCTGGTGCTCCACGAAGCGGGTAGGGTGGAGAGGTTGGCCTCGCGGAGGCCGCAGGAGCAGGGAGGGATCTCCGGCGGCTGGGAGAAAACGAAACTGCTTCTGGCCACCAGCGGAACCACGGGCGAGCCCCGCCTGGTGGAGCTGACCTACGGCAATCTCCGCGCCGGCGCCCGGGCTGCCAATGCGCTGCTTGACTTGGCCCCCGGGGACCGCTGGCTGGCCTGCCTGCCCACCCACCACGTGGGCGGTATTGCCATCCTTTTCCGTTGCCTGCTGGCCGGATCCGGCGTAGTGCTCCAGGAACGGTTCGATCCCGGAAGTGTGCTGGAAGCGCTGGAGTCCGGTACCGTCACCCATCTCTCCCTGGTGCCTTCCATGCTGCAGCGCCTGTTCGACGAAGCGGGGGGTTCGGTTCCGCCGGCAACCCTGCGCGTGGTCCTGCTTGGCGGAGCACCAGCACCTGCCTCCCTGGTGCAGGAAGCGCTGGAAAGGGGGTGGCCGGTCTGTCCCAGCTACGGGCTCACCGAGGCCGCTTCCCAAGTGGCCACGCTCTACCCTCCGCCCCACCAATGGGAACAGGGACTGGTGGGCAAGCCCCTTTCCCATGTGCAAGTCGAGATCGACGGAGAAGGACGCATCCGGCTGCGTGGCCCGAGCACCGCCAGGTATCGCCTCGATGCCACCGGCCGCCATCGCCAGGTCGATGCACAGGGGTGGTTCATCACCAGCGACCTGGGGCAACTGGACGGGGAGGGCCGGCTCCGGGTGCTGGGACGGGTGGATGACCTGATTATCTCCGGCGGGGAAAAGCTGCACCCGGCTTTCATAGAATCCGAACTCGGGCGTTGCCCCGGCGTGGCCGAGGTGGCCGTGGTGGGGGTGGAGGATGCTCGTTGGGGTGAGCGGCTGGTGGCCTGTTACGCGGGCGAGGTTTCGGAAGCCGATCTGGAGCGCTGGGCCAGGGAGCATCTGCAAAGACATCACCGGCCCCGCGGTTTTCTCCAGCTCGAAGCGCTGCCGCGCAACGCCCTGGGCAAGCTGCTGCGCCGGCAGCTGCGGGAGCTGGCGGCGGAGAGGCTGGAGGTCCGGTAAGGCAAGGTGCTTAGTAGCAGTTTTGTAGGTTGGGCAAAGGAGCGGCAGCGACGTGCCCAACAGAACGCCGAAGGATGTTGGGCACGCTTCGCTTTGCCCAACCTACGGGGCTGTTGCGCCGGTAATGGTAGGCCCGATAGGGCAAAGTCGCATCGGGCGTCAGCCCCGCGGCGCTACGTTCCCTCTGACAAGCTTTGTAGGTTGGGCAAAGGAGCGGCGGCGACGTGCCCAACAGAACGCCGGAGGATGTTGGGCACGCTTCGCTTTGCCCAACCTACGGGGCTGTTGTGCCGGCAGCGGTAGGCCCGATAAGGCAAAGCCGCGTCGGGCGTCAGCCCCGCGGCGCTACGTTCCCTCTGACAGGTAGCCCTTCAGCCCGCTGACCAGCCCGGCAGGTAGCGGCACGGGCTGCCCACTGCACCGGTTGATGACGACGTGGGTGGTAGCAGCGGTGGCGCAGCACTTCGCGTCGTGCAGAAAGCGGTATTCCAGCCCGAAGCTGGTTCGCCCGATCTCCCGCACCTGCAGCGCGATCTCGATCCGTTCATCGAGGTGCATCGGGTGACGGTAGTCGGCAGTCGCCCGGACCAGCGGAATGGCCAGCTTTCCCTCCTTCAGCAGCCTGTTCAAGCCAAAGCCGATTTCCCGCAGCAGCATTTCGTAGGCCTCGTGGGCGTGTACGAAGAGATGCGCATGGAACAGCACGCCCCCTGGGTCGAGCTCGTGGAAGGGGACGCGGAAGGCATGAAGAAAGGGTTTCATGGCGTGACTCCGATGCCGGGCCGATCATGGAGAAAGATGCGTCCCCGCTCGATTCGAGGGGGCGCCGCCAGGTCCTCCAGGAACCACTCCGAAGTAGCCAGGCCGTGATGGCTCCCGGGAGAGAAGGATTCCACTGCGGAAGCGAGTTCGCAGAGCGCGTGCAGGCCGATGGACGACTCCAGGGTAGAGGTGACGACCGGTTCCATGCCCGCCTCGACAGCCCTGCGTGCCAGTTGCAGGGTTCTCTTCAGCCCGCCCAGCGTCATGGGCTTGAGCACCAGGCGCTGGACCGGTGCGTGGGCAAACAGGGTTTCCAGGTCGAGGCGATGGAGGGATTCGTCGATGGCCAGGGGGATGCAGGTTTCTTGCTGCAGGGCTTTGAGTGATTCCAGCGTCGGCTGTGCCAGGGGTTCTTCCACGGACTCGATGGGAAGGGATTCGGCCGCTGCGAGAAAACGGTGCGCCGTGGTGATATCCCAGGCGCCGTTGGCGTCCAGGCGTAGCCGGGTTTCCCGGGGGAGTTGCGGCACCAGTGATTCCAGGCAACGGAGTTCCTCTTCCCAGCTGCCATGCCCCACCTTGAGCTTGATCACCTCGAATCCCTCGTGGCATGCCTTCGCCAGGTGGTTCCTGCAGGCCGAGCCGGACAGGCCGTTGACCCGGAACGAGGCGGCAGGCGAGCGGACGAGGAGCCTGCGCAGTGCAACGCCCTGCCTGCGCGCTTCCAGGTCGAGCAACGCCATCTCGATGCCGCAGCTCACCGCAGGCGTATGCCGGGCAAGCTCATCCGTTGCAGCAGGCAAGTTGCCGGCGGCCAGCCCGGCAAGCTGTCTCTCCGCGGCCCGGTGATTTTCGGTGCCCGTTTCCGGCAGGGGCGCACACTCACCGAAGCCGCGGTGTCCGTCATGCCGGATCTCCAGGATCCAGCCTTTGCGCCGCTCGAGGGACGAGGAACTGCCGGGCCAGGTTTCACGCAGTGGCAGTTCATAGGGATGGAAAAGAAGCTGGATTCGGGTCATGGGATGCGAAAAGATTTCTGTATTGACGCAGATCAAGTGAGCGTTGTGCGAAATGGCACACACTTGCTGGTGCTGATGTTGAATCTCACTCAAGATTGCTTCTGCAGTCGGTGTGAATTGAACCATGAATCCGGTCATGTTGCCGGGGTTCATGCAGATTTTGCTTGTTACCAGAAGGAGAAAAATCCATGAAAGCACGCAAGCCCCTGCTTGCCGCCCTTGTTGCCCTCACCGTAGGGGTCACCGCCGGAGGCCAGGCCTGGTCTCAGGAGACGTTGAAAGATGTCATGAAACGGCGTGGCCTGAGCGAGAAGGACATTCTGGCGGCAGCCAAGACCTACACCCCAACCGGTGGCCGTGACGAATACCTGGTATTCAGTTCCGGCGGACAGAGCGGCCAGGTGATCGTGTATGGCGTTCCGTCCATGCGTATCCTCAAGTATATCGGCGTGTTTACGCCGGAGCCCTGGCAGGGCTACGGTTTCGATGATGAGTCCAAGGCCGTGCTCGCCCAAGGCCGCATTGAGGGAAAGGACATCGTCTATGGTGACACTCACCATCCCGCTCTCTCCGAAACCAACGGCGACTATGATGCCAAATACCTCTTCATCAACGACAAGGCCAATCCTCGCATTGCGGTAATCGACCTGCACGACTTCGAGACCAAGCAGATCGTGGTCAACCCGCTGTTCCGTTCCGAGCACGGCGGCACCTTCGTCACGCCCAACACCGAGTACGTGATGGAGGCGACCCAGTACGCAGCGCCCTACACGGGCAGCGGCTTCGTGCCTCTCGAGGAGTTCAATGAGAAGTACCGTGGTGGCCTGACCTACTGGAAGTTCGACAAGAAGGAGGGCAAGCTCAAGCTGGATCAGTCCTTCACCTTCGAACTGCCTCCCTACAGCCAGGACCTCTCCGACGCGGGCAAGGGTCCCTCGTACGGTTGGGGCTTCACCAATTCCTTCTGTTCCGAGCGTTATGTCGGCGGTATCGAGCGTGGTCGTCCTCCCTTCGAGGCGGGTTGTTCCTCCAAGGACACCGACTTCCTGCACGTGACCAACTGGAAGAAGGCTGAAGAGCTGGTCAAGGCAGGCAAGATCGGCAAGAAGGTCAACGGCATGACCCTGATCAGCATGAAGGAGGCCGTGGCCAACAACCTCCTCTACCTGATTCCAGAGCCCAAGTCGCCTCACGGCGTGGACGTGGTGCCCACCGGCGACAAGATCGTGGTTTCGGGCAAACTCGACAGCCACACCTGGGTGTACGACTGGAACAAGATCCAGAAGGCCATAAAGAGCAAGAAGTTCGAAGGCAAGGATCCCTATGGGATCCCCATCATTGCCCTGAAGGACGTGTTGCACACTTCCGTGAACGTGGGACTGGGACCGCTGCACACCCAGTTCGATTCCAAGAAGTGCGTGGCCTACACTTCCATCTACGTGGACTCCATGATCACCAAGTGGGACTACTGCGAAGGCAAGGTGCTGGATCAGTTGCCCATCCACTACAACGTGGGTCACCTGGTCACCATGGAAGGCGATTCCGTCAAGCCTGATGGCAAGTACCTCATCGCGCTGAACAAGCTGGCCATCGACCGCTTCAATCCGGTCGGCCCCCTGCATCCGCAGAACCACCAGCTCATCGATATCAGTGGCGAGAAGATGCAGCTCCTCTACGACATGCCGATTCCGCTGGGCGAGCCGCACTACGTGGTAGCCATCAAGGCCGACAAGCTGAAGCCAGCCATCCGCTACAAGTCCGGCTGGAACAGCCGCGAGGACAAGCGTTCCCCGTGGAAGACCCGTGCCGGCCGCGAGAAGGTCGAGCGTACCTGTGATGCCAACGGCAAATGCACGGTACACGTCTATGGCACCGCCATCCGTTCTCACCTGACTCCCGAGATCATCGAGGTCACAGAAGGCGATACGGTTCACATCCATATCACCAACCTCGAGCGTGCCGAGGACGAGGTACACGGCTTCGCCATGTACGGTCACAACGTCCAGCTCTCCCTCGAGCCGGGCAAGACCGCTACCGCGACTCTGGTGGCCGACAAGGCTGGCGTCTATCCCTACTACTGCACCGAGTTCTGCTCCGCACTCCACCTGGAGATGCAGGGTTACCTCCTGGTTCAGCCCAAGGGATACAAGGCCAAGGGTGGTGGTCTGAAAGCAGGCACCACCTACACCGAGGCGGACTACAAGAAGCAGGTCAAGACCAACCTGGAAACTCAGGAAGTCATCAACCAGGTGGTGGGCTTCATCACCAGCCACAACTACAAGGATTTCCCGACTGTAGTTGCCCTGGTGGAAGATGCTACCGACCAGCTCGGTTTCGCCAAGGATGCTCGCGCCAAGTCCGAGGCAGCCGCTGCCAAGAAGGACTGGAACAACGCGATGCTCTGGGCCAACCAGTGGTGGCAGTACCAGGTCAAGGCTGCGGATCTCGGTCTGCGCGCCAAGACCTACCTGGAAGAGCACGGCGCCAAGAAGGTCAAGTAACCTGACCGGCGTTCTCCCGGGGCTTGGCCTAGGTCAAGTCCCGGGAAGCTCCAAAAGGATCTAATATCAAGGGGTGAGCAATCGCCCCTTTTTTTCATTGCAGGAGAAATACCCAATGTTCAACAAGAAAATCAGCATTATCATGCTTTCCGCCGTGGTTGCAGCCGCTGCCTTTGCAGGCAATGTCTCTGCCGCCAGTGGCAAGAAGCTCTACATGACTTGTGCCGCCTGTCACGGCAAGGATGGCAAGACACCCCTGATGCCGGCCTATCCGAAGATCGCGGGACAGAATAAGGAGTACATCTACCAGCAGATCAAGGACATCATGACCGGCGCCCGCGCCAACGGTCAGTCGGTGGCCATGAAAGGTGTGCTGGTAACTCCGGATGGAAAGCCCCGTTTCAGCGACGAGGACCTGAAGGTGCTGTCGGAGTATGTTGCCAACATGGCGCCGTAAGCTCGGGTAAATATTGTGATGGAGACGGCTTGCCGAGAGCAGGCCGTTTTCATGAGGCGACCACAACGATGTCCTGACCACAAGAAACACCTTCCACTCTGCATTTTTTCCCGGGTCCGACAATTCGTGTGACGATGAAAATACGTAGCTTTCTTGCGGCTCTTTTGCTGCTTTCACCATTTTCTACATTACCTGCTGAAGAACGGGTGATCGGTGAATTCGATTCCTACGATGCAGAGGAAATCATGGAGATCTGCGCCAGCTGCCACGGGATCTATGCCCAGGGAACTCCCGATGGCGAATATCCCCGACTGGCAGGCATGAACCCCGCTTATCTCGCGCGGCAGATCGAGCTCTTCAAGACCCGCAAGCGGATCAATATCCCCATGATTCCCTTTGCGACCGATCACGAACTTCCGCCTGAGGATGTAAAGACCATCACCCGCTACCTGGCGAGCATCGAGCTACCGCGCTACATGAGCCCTCTGGATCCAAACGAGGAGTTCGACGCCCTGGCCCGGCTGGAGGAGAGCAAGAAGGTGCTGAATATCCCACATTATCCGCAATGTCATTAACTTAAGCCTCACCGTGTTCTTCGATACTGCATCTGGAATCCGGGGACTCGGACTTTTTTCATGTCTCTCGGGAACTTGCGTCCTGGGCGCACAGCTACTACCGCATCGGCCATACGCTGCAATAACCGCCATGAGA
>QNZQ01000018.1 GCA_003972985.1 Gammaproteobacteria bacterium
TGTTGAACAGCGGCGTAAATAGCGGTAGCGTTTCACCCATGGCGTGTTTCCTTGTCCGTTGTTTGTCTTGACTCAAGATCCTGATTTTACAACGAATAGGGGAACACGCCTCCTTATTTATCACTCACTCAGTGAATAAGCCGGGTTGACCTCAATCAAGGCCCCCACCGGGGTGGCCGGCTACCCTGAATTCATCGATTTCAACCACTTGGGCCCGGAATGCAGAAGGCTGGAATCCGCTTGATTCTATTGCCGTTTCTGGTTGCTGCCACAGGTTTCTCCATTGCGGCAGCAGGAGAACCGGCGCCACCACGACAGGCGGAACTGCTCTACCTGCTCCACCAGGACTGCGGCGCCTGTCATGGCATGCGCCTCAAGGGGGGACTCGGCCCGGCCCTGGAACCCCGGCAACTCGACCACCTGACGCAGGAACAGGTGGCCTCCACCATTCTCCATGGCCGCCCCGGCACACCCATGCCCCCCTGGCGACCCTTTCTCACGCAGGAAGAGGCCCTGTGGCTGGCCGCCCAGCTGAAGAGGGGGGTCACCCGATGAAAGCCCTGTGGCTGGCCTTCCTGCTGCTCTTCGGCTCGCAGGCCTTCGGTGGCTGCCTCACCCGGGGCACGGGCGACATGGGTATCGTCATCGAACGGGCCACGGGCAGCCTCAAGATCCTGGATACCAGCGCGCACCAGGCGCTGGTCCGCGTGAAGGGGCTGGGCGATCTCTCCCACGCCTCGGCCGTTTATTCGCGTGACGAGCGCTATGCCTACATCTTCGGCCGCGATGGCGGCCTCACCAAGGTGGACATCCTCTGCGGCAAGGTGGTCAAGCGTATCGTCCAGGGTGGCAACAGCATCGGCGGCGCCATCTCCCAGGACGGCAGTCTCATCGCCGTCTCCAACTATGAACCCGGCGGCGTGAAGGTCTTCTCCTCGGATGACCTGTCGCTGGTGGCCGACATCCCCGCCACCAGGACAGAAAAAGGCAAGGGCTCCAAGACCGTGGGGCTGGTGGACGCCCCCGGCCAGAAGTTCGTCTTCAGCCTCTACGACACCGGTGAGATCTGGATCCTGGAGATGAAGGATCCCGCCCACCCGAAACTGACCAGGTTCACCGGGGTCGGGCGCCTTCCCTACGACGGCCTGGTGACGCCCGACGGACGCATCTACATCGCCGGTCTCTTCGGCGAAGACGGACTGGCCATGCTCGATCTGTGGCACCCTGAGAAGGGCGTGAAGCGCATCCTCGACCACTATGGCAAGGGCGAGCAGAAGCTGCCGGTCTACAAGATGCCCCACCTGGAAGGCTGGGCCATTGCCGGCAACCGCGCCTTCTTCCCGGCGGTGGGCCATCACGAAGTGCTGGTGATGGACATGGACAGCTGGAAGGAGTCGGGACGCATCCAGGTACACGGCCAGCCGGTGTTCGTCATGGCACGGCCCGACGGCCGCCAGCTCTGGGTCAACTTCGCCTTTCCCGACAACGACACGGTACAGGTGATCGACAGCGAAAGCCTGAAGATCATCAAGACCCTGAAGACCGGCAAGGGAACCCTGCACATGGAGTTCACCCCACGCGGCGAGGAGGTGTGGATCTCCGTGCGCGACAGGAACGAGATCCAGATCTACGATACCGAAACCCAGACCTTGAAGGGACGCATCGAGGCCGAGCGGCCCAGCGGCATCTTCTTCACCGACCGGGCCCACAAGATAGGACTCTGACCATGGCTACCGTTGCTCCCGTTCTGAAACACTACGCGCGCAAGCCTTCCATGGCGCAGCCCCGGCTCAGCGAACTGGAGAAGCGGCTGCTCAACGCCTGGCAGAAGGGCTTCCCGCTCACGCCGACCCCCTACGCCGACATCGCCCGCAAACTGGGCACCAACGAGGCACTGGTGCTCAGCATCCTGGAAAAACTGCAGGAGCAGGGCTACATCAGCCGCGTGGGCCCCGTCTTCACACCCCGCAAGGTGGGCGTCAGCACCCTCGCTGCCATGGCCGTGCCCGAGGACGAGCTGGAAGCGGTGGCCAGCCTGGTGAGCAGCTACGAGGAGGTGAACCACAACTACGAGCGGGAGCACCACTTCAACCTCTGGTTCGTGGTCACCGCAGAAGACGAGGCGAAGCTGCAGCAGGTGCTCGAAGAGATGGAGAAACGCACCGGCTATCCCGTGATGGACCTGCCCCTGGAGCAGCAGTACCACATCGACCTCGGGTTCCCGCTATGGTGCTGAGCGACGCGGACAACCGCCTCATCGCCGAGATCCAGAACGGGCTGCCGCTGGCCCCCCGCCCCTGGGCGGAGATCGGTGCCCGGCTGAACATGCCCGAAGCCGAAGTGATCGAGCGCATGGAAGCCCTGCAGGAGAACGGTTACATCAAGCGCCTGGGCATCGTGGTACGCCACCACGAGCTGGGTTACAACGCCAATGCCATGGTGGTGTGGGACGTGCCGGACGACAGGGTGCAGGCCGTGGGCGACGCCCTGGGGCGACAGCGCTGCGTCACCCTCTGCTACCAGCGTCCACGCCGCCTCCCCCACTGGCCCTACAATCTCTTCTGCATGATCCATGGCAAGGACCGCCAGCGGGTGCTGGACTACATCGACCAGATCACCGGCGAACTGGGGCTGCAGGAGATCCCGCGGGAGGTGCTCTTCAGCGGGCGCCGCTTCAAGCAGCGGGGCGCCAGGTACCGCTGACCATGGACGACATCGACCGCCGCATCATCAACCGCCTCCAGGGCGGTTTTCCCATCTGTGAGCACCCCTACCGGGAGGCCGCCCGGGAGCTCGGCATCGGCGAGGAGGAGCTGATCGAACGCCTGGAGAAAATGCTGGAGGACAGGCGCCTGAGCCGTTTCGGCCCCATGTACCATGCCGAGAAGCTGGGTGGCGGCCTGAGTCTCTGCGCCATGGCCATCCCCGAAGAGAAGTTCGACACCGTGGCAGAGCAGGTGAACACCTTTCCCGAGGTGGCCCACAACTATGCCCGCGACCACCAGCTCAACATGTGGTTCGTGCTCGCCACCGAAACGCCGGAACGTATCGGGGAAGTGCTGGAAGAGATTGAACGGGTCACCGGCTACCGTGTCTACAATATGCCCAAGCTCGAAGAGTTCTATGTTGGGCTGCGCTTCGAGCTGTGATAGCCTGACCCCTGAATTCAATGGATTCATTGAAAACATGATCGACACCCTGGACCGCGCCATCATCGAAGCCACCCAGGCCGGGCTGCCCCTGGTGGCCGAGCCCTACGAGGCCGTCGCCGAATCCGTGGGCTGCAGCGCCGGGGAGGTGATGTCCCGCATGCAGCGGATGCTCGAACAGGGCATCATCCGCCGCATCGGCGCCGTGCCCAATCACTATGTACTCGGTTTCCGCGGCAACGGCATGAGCGTCTGGGACGTGCCCGACAAGAAGATCGCCCACTACGGCAGGCTCATCGGTGAACTGGACTTCGTCAGCCACGCCTATCACCGCCCCCGCCACCTCCCCCACTGGCCCTACAACCTCTTCGCCATGGTCCACGGACGGGACCGCGAAGAGGTGATGGAGAAGGTGGAGCAGATCGCCCGGCTGCTGGGAAAGGACAACCGGGGGCACCAAGTGCTGTTCAGCACCCGCATCCTGAAGAAGACCGGGCTGCGGCTGGGAGCAAGCCGATGACATCCCCTTTTCCAGGCACCTGTCGTTCCCTGCTTTTCCATCCCGAAAATCCACGTAGGATGGGCAAAGGCCGCAGGCCGTGCCCATCTCTGGTTGGGCACGCTTCGCTTTGCCCAACCTACGTCTTGCGATGGAATTACAGAGGGGTGTCCGGCAGGCTCTGGCGGGACGTCGGAGGCCATGGATGGCCGATGCGAGCGTACATGGATGTACTCGTAGCGGTCCCGCCAGAGCCTGCCGGTCACCCTGTCCCGCTGATACCTGGAAATGTCGGGCTGATACCCACAAGACATGATGAGCCCGACCTACATGGTGAACCTGCGAGCCTGTCTCCGGGTAATGTTGACAAGACCCTGGCAACGATACCGCAGGGACTGATTTGCCATTCTTTCCCCTGCAGGAAGGCCTTCCGGCACTCGACCGACACAACGAGGTTCTGATGTTCCGCATCTCCCAGTTCATGCGCGAGATCGTCGATCCCAGCCCCTTGGGGCCGAAGCGCAATCCGCCTGGCCCCGTAGTGATCTGGAACCTCATCCGCCGCTGCAACCTCACCTGCAAGCACTGCTACTCCATCTCCGCCGACACCGATTTCCCCAACGAACTCGACACCGAACAGGTGTTCGAGGTGATGGACGACCTGAAGCGGTTCGGTGTGCCGGTGCTCATCCTCTCCGGCGGCGAGCCCCTGCTGCGGCCCGACATCTTCGACATTGCCCACCGCGCCAAGGCCATGGGCTTCTACACGGCGCTCTCCACCAACGGAACACTCATCGACGAGAACAACATCGACAGGATCGCCGAGGTGGGTTTCGACTACCTGGGCATCTCCATCGACGGCATCGCCGAGACCCACGATAAATTCCGTCGCAAGGAGGGCGCCTTCGACGCCTCCATGGCCGCCCTGCGCCGATGCCACGATCTCGGCATCAAGGTGGGGCTGCGCTTCACCATGACCCAGGACAACGCCGAGGAACTGCCCCAACTGCTTCAGCTCATGGACGACGAGGGCATCGACAAGTTCTACTTCTCCCATCTCAACTACGCCGGGCGCGGCAACAAGAACCGCGAGGACGACACCCATTTCCGCACCACCCGCTGGGCCATGGACCTGCTCTTCGAGCGCGCCATGGACGACGTGAAGGCGGGCCGCAACACCGAGTTCGTCACCGGCAACAACGATGCCGACGGGGTCTATCTGCTGCACTGGGTTCGAAAGCACCACCCGGAGCAGGCCGGGCACATCGAGGCAAAACTGCGCCAGTGGGGCGGCAACAGCTCCGGGGTGAACATTTCCAACATCGACAACCAGGGGCGCGTCCATCCCGATGCCATGTGGTGGCACTACGACCTCGGCAACATGAAGGAGCGCCCCTTCTCGGAAATCTGGCAGGACACCTCCGACCCCATCATGGCCGGGCTCAAGCAGTCGCCCCGGCCGGTGAAAGGACGCTGCGCCGGCTGCCGCTACCTGGAGATCTGCAATGGCAACACCCGGGTGCGCGCCCTGCAGCTCACCGGCGACCCCTGGGCGGAGGATCCCGGCTGCTATCTCACCGACGAGGAAATCGGCTGATGCCCTTCGACCGGAAGCAGCACTGGGAGAGGATCTACAGCGAGAAGGACGAACAGGAGACCAGCTGGTTCCAGCCCAGGCCCGAAACCTCCCTGGGCCTTATCGAAGCCACCGGCGAGCCCTTGGCCGCCCCCATGATCGACGTGGGTGGCGGCACTTCACGGCTGGTGGATCACCTGCTGGAACAGGGGTGGCAGAACCTCAGCGTGCTCGATATCTCCGGAACGGCCCTGGAGCACTCCCGGCAGCGACTCAGTGAACAGGCGGAAAAGGTGAACTGGATCGAGGCCGACCTGCTAGAAGGTGAGCCCGGCGGACCCTACCGCATCTGGCACGACCGTGCCGTGTTCCACTTCCTGACAGAACCGGGGGAGAGGCAGCGTTACCTGCAGCAGCTCACCGCTGCGCTGGAGCCGGGCGGCCATCTCATCATCGCCACCTTCGGCCCCGAAGGCCCGGAAGCCTGCAGCGGCCTGCCGGTACAACGCTACTCGCCGCAGTCGCTGACCACCACCCTCGGTCCCACTTTCCAGCTGAAAGAGACACGGGAAGAGCAGCATCACACACCTGCCGGCAAGGTACAATCCTTCGTCTATTGCCGATTCCGCTTCGAACCATGATCCTCCCACACAAACCGGCCTCGCGCCCTTTGGATACCGAGCCGACGGTTCCAGGCTTCAGCCCGACACCAACATGCAGGCCGGATAAACGGCAGCGCATACTAAGCAGTCTTGCTTCTTTCGGTCGGCGGAAGATGGGCAATGCCCGATACGGCTTCACCTTATCGGGCCTACGCGAGTTCTCTATACGAAAGCCCGACCTGCGGAGGATGCTTGCGGGAATCGTCATGGGGTTGCTGGCCTTGCCGATCCCTGCCGCCCACGCCACCGACACCGCCGCCCTCTACCGGCAGCACTGTGCCCAGTGTCACCATCCCGACCGGCTTGGCGCCATCGGACCGGCGCTGATTCCACAGAACCTGCACCGGCTGAAGAAGAAGGCCGCTATCGAAGTGATCACCCGTGGACGCCCTGCCACCCAGATGCCCGCCTTCGGCGATACGCTCAAACAGCAAGAGATCACCGCGCTTGCAGACTACATCTACACCCCTCTGAAGCAGATGCCCCGCTGGGGCATGCAGGAGATGCGGGCCAACCACCTGGTGCCCCACCCGCCCGGCAGCCTGCCCGACAAGCCGAAGTTCAAAGCCGACCTGGACAATCTCTTCGTGGTGGTGGAACTGGGCGACCACCACTTCACCCTGCTCGACGGCGACACCTTCGAACCCATCGGCCGCTTCCCCACCCGCTTCGCCGTGCATGGCGGACCCAAGTGGGCCGAAGGTGGGCGCTACGTCTACTTCCTCTCCCGCGACGGCTGGGTGAGCAAGTTCGATGTCTACAACCTGACGTGGGTGGCCGAAACACGGGCCGGCATCAATGCACGCAACCTGGCGGTCTCCCACGACGGGCGCTACGTGATGGTGGCCAACTACCTGCCCCATACCCTGGTGGTTCTGGATGCAAAGGACCTGTCGCCGCTGAAGATCATCGAGGCAAAGGGTGAAGACGGTACCAGCTCTCGTGTGAGTGCCGTCTACACCGCCGACCCGCGCCACAGCTTCATCGCCGCGCTCAAGGACGCCCCGGAGGTCTGGGAGATCAACTACGACGACAGGCCGCCCGCCGGTTTCGGGCAGTGGGTGCACGACTACCGTCCCGACTCCGGCGAACTGGAAAAGAGCGAACCTTTCCCGGTGCGACGCATCCGGCTGGAGGGGATACTCGACGACTTCTTCCTCACCCAGGACTACGAAAAGATCGTGGGCAGCTCACGTGCCGGTGGCACCCAGGTGGTGGACCTCGACCTGGGGCGCAAGGTGGCCGAAATCGACCTGCCGGGCATGCCTCACCTGAGCTCCGCCATCACCTGGGAACGCAACGGCACCCGGGTGCTGGCCACCCCCAATATCCGCAAGCCGGAAGTGGCCATCATCGACACCGGCAACTGGCAGGTGATCAAGCGCATACCCACCAAGGGCCCCGGCTTCTTCATGCGCAGCCACGAGAAGACGCCCTACGCCTGGACCGACGTCTTCTTCGGACCCAACCGCGACCTTATGCACGTCATCGACAAGCAGAAACTGGAGATCGTCAAGACACTGAGGCCGGCACCGGGCAAGACCTCCGCCCACGTTGAATTCACCAGGGATGGCAAATATGCCCTGGTGAGCATCTGGGACATGGACGGCGCGCTGGTGATCTACGACGCCACCACGCTCGAAGAGGTGAAACGGATTCCCATGAAGAAGCCCTCGGGCAAGTACAATGTGCACAACAAGCTCACCCGATCGGAAGGTACCAGCCATTGAAACCACTGCTTCTCGCACTGCTCATCGCTCTCCCCCTCTTGGCCCAGGCCGGCAGGCAGGAGGCCGAACTGCTCAAGGTGGAAGACGGGGACACCCTGCTGGTGAACCTCGAAGGAAAGGAAACGCGCATCCAGCTCCAGGGAATCGATGCCCCCGAGGACAGCGCCAATCCCAAGCTGACGGTGGACATGAAACGTACCGGCCTGAGCGCAGACGCACTGCTCTCGCTCGGTGAGGCCGCCACTGCGCATCTCAGAAGCCTGGCAAAGACGGGTAGCCGTCTCGTGCTGTCGGGCGATCTCGACGCCTTCGACCGCTATGGCCGCATTCCCGCAGAAGCCTTCACCAGCGAAGGCCTCTCTCTGAACGTGGCCATGGTGGCCGACGGCTACGCCCGCCCCCTTTTTTCGGAGGCCATGCTCGACTCACTGCGTGAACGGCTGCAGATGGTGTGGGAACTGGCACGCAGCAAGAAACCAGGGCTCTGGTCCTCAAATCCCGGGACATTCCGGGCATGGGCCGGGGTGGAATGACCTGCAGAGAACGACCCGGCAGCCGGGATCAGCGCTTGCTCAGCAGGCGGCGCAGGTCGCTCTGCAGGCGATGGATTGCGTGGCAGTCGGCGCATACTCGCACAGCGAATTCACCCAGGTAGCGGCCGGTACTGCGCACGTCATCCGATTCGATGCCCGCGCGCACGTGGGTCAGTGAATCCCCGGCGGCCTTGCCGAGAATCCGCTCCCGGGCGGCACTCTCCTTGTGGCAGGCCTGGCAGCTCTCTCCGAGATCGGCGAGACGCACCTGCAGCGCATCCAGCGCATCCAGTGCCGCCTTGCGGCGACCATCCACAGAGGCGATCTTGACCCGGTTCACCAGCAGGGTGAGGCGTTTCATCACCGCGGAATACGTCTCTTCCTCCATGGACTCCGAGCTTTCCACCTTCACCGTGGTGAAATCGGGCGTGCGGTAGCGCAGCGCCGCCACCAGCTTGTACTCCCTGTGGCACCCCTGGCAGCTTCTGCGCAGCTTGCGCTGCAGCCGCGCCAACGCCTCGGGCGAGCCTGCCTTGCGCATGCGCTCGAAGAGTTCGAGCTCCAGCTCGTCCTGCCACTCGGGAACCATTTCGCCGATCTTCCGGTAGTCGGCCTCGAGGCGCTCCAGCCACTGGCCGAGCCTCCTGGAATCGCCCAGCGCCGAATACTCGGCCACCGCCTGCATCTCGCGCCGCAGGGCGAACATGGTGTGCAGCCAGACGTCCCGCTTGGCCACGGGCCGGTACCACTGGCCCAGGGATTCCGGGGGCAGGTTCAGGGTGATACTCCGACTGTCGTCCGGCTGGGCGGCAGCCGGCAGCAGGAGCAGTGCGAGCAGGAAAAGAATCGGCCTGTTCAAGGGAATGTCTCAGATGGCACCGCGGGTGGAAAGATCATACAGGTGGCGCTCGGCATCCACCAGGTGCCTTCCCCAGTGAACCTGGTATCCCTTGCGCCAGCGGTGCAGGATATTACCGGGATCGGCCTGCTGCTCTTCCAGCAGTTTCAGCCCCTGCTTCAGCTCACAGTAGATATCGGTGAGATCGTCGGCCAGGCTGCCGCTGCGACACTCTTCGCTGCCCAGGTCATACTCCATCCAGTAGGGATCGCGTTCACCGAGCAGCTGGTGAAGCTTGCTGAAGAGGGCAAAGCGCACCTCGAGATTGGCCTCGGTATGGCCTCCCTCGCGGCTGTCCTCCTCCAGGAACACCGCAATGGCCGCGTGGAGCTGGGGCAGCAGGCGAAACACCTTCCGCAGCCACTGCGAATCCGCTTCGTCCACGTTCTCGATCGTGGAGCAGTAGGTTTCGGCCAGCTGGCGCAGCCTGTCGAAAGAATCGCTCATGAAGACACCTCTGGGCCGTTTCCGGCCTGAACGACTTCGGTCTTCCGCCGCGGAACGGAAAGACGAAGTACCTGCATCAGGGAAACTGGGCTAACTGAAGTCTATTGTAGTCCAGATTGCCCGCTCTGCCAGAATTTGACCCGCGGTGCGTTATACTTCGCCGATGCAAAACGCGCACAGTCTCCCCGTCGTCCTTGCGCTCTCGGGACACGATCCTTGCGGCGGCGCCGGAATCCAGGCCGACATCGAGGCCATCCAGGCACAGGGATGTCACCCCGCCACCGCCATCACCTGCCTCACAGTGCAGGACAGCGTGCGGGTGCATGCGCTCTTTCCCGTCTCTTCCGACCTGTTCCTGCGCCAGTCCCGCTGCGTGATCGAGGACCTGCAACCACGCGTGATCAAGATCGGCCTGATCTCCTCCAGGGCCATCGCCGAAGCCATCGGCGAACTGCTCACCGAGATACCGGAGGTGCCCGTGGTGCTCGATCCCGTGCTCCACTCGGGAAACGGCCGCCCCATGAGCACCGTGGAATTCCTGCAACCACTGCTCCCCCTGTGCACCCTGGTCACGCCCAACCGCAAGGAAGCCCGGCTGCTCGGCGGAGCGGAAGAGATGGAAGCCTGCGCCAGGGCACTGCTGCGGGAGGGAGCCGGTTCCATCCTGATCACGGGTGCCGACGAAGCCGAAGCCGACCAGGTGGTCAACACGCTCTACGACACCAACCAGACCCGCCACTGGCGCTGGCCGAGGCTCCCCGGCAGTTACCACGGTTCGGGCTGCACCCTGGCTTCCGCCATTGCCGCCCGCCTGGCGCTGGGAGAGACGCTGGCGACGGCCGTGGAGCAGGCGCAGCAGTACACCTTTGACAGCATCGAGAAAGCCTGCCGGCCGGGTCACGGCCAGCACCTCCCGCGCCGGATCGTGATCTGATACGGGTCGAGATGCGCGGTCTCTACGCCATTACCCCTGAAGACCTCATGGGTTCCCAACTCCTGAAGGCGGTGGAAGAAGCACTGGAAGGCGGGTGCAAGATCTTGCAGTACCGCAACAAGACCAGCGACGTGGCACGCCGCCGCCAGGATGCCGGGGCGCTGGCCCGGCTCTGCCGGAGACACGGTGCCCGCTTCATCGTCAACGACGACCCCGAGCTCGCCGCAGCCGTCGGAGCAGACGGGGTCCACCTGGGACGGGACGACGGTTCGCTGTCAGAGGCCCGGGCCCGGCTCGGCAGGGACGCCATCATCGGCATCTCCTGCTACGACGACTGGAAGCGCGCCATGGCGGCCGTGCAACAGGGCGCCGACTACGTGGCTTTCGGCGCCTTCTACCCTTCCCCCACCAAGCCGAATGCAATCCGTGCCGACCTGCAACTGCTGGAGCGGGCCCGCCGCGAACTGGCGCTGCCGGTGGTTGCCATCGGCGGCATTACCCCTGAAAATGCCCAGCCACTGATCGATGCCGGCGCGGACATGGTGGCCGTCATCCAGGGCCTCTTCGGCCGCTCCGACATCCGCGCCACAGCACACCGGCTTTCCGCCCTGTTTGAAGAATCCAGAGGAAGATCATGACCACATCCCACGAACTGTTCGAACTCGCCCAGCGCCACATCCCCGGTGGCGTCAACTCGCCTGTGCGCGCCTTCAAGGGCGTGGGCGGCGACCCGGTCTTCATCGACCATGCCAGCGGCGCCTATATCTACGACAGCGAAGGGCGGCGCTACATCGACTACGTGGGTTCCTGGGGCCCCATGATCCTGGGTCACGCGCACCCGGAGGTGATCGAAGCGGTGATCGAGGCCTCCCGCAAGGGACTCTCCTTCGGCGCCCCCACCGAGCTCGAGGTGCGCATCGCCGACAAGGTGTGCGAACTGGTGCCCTCCATGGACATGGTGCGCATGGTCTCTTCCGGCACCGAAGCCACCATGGCCGCCATCCGCCTGGCGCGTGGCTACACCGGGCGGGACAGGATCGTGAAGTTCGAGGGCTGCTACCACGGCCACTCCGACTCCCTGCTGGTGAAGGCCGGCTCGGGTGCCCTCACCCTGGGCGAACCCTCCTCGCCGGGCGTGCCCGCCGCCCTGGCGGAGCTCACCCTCACCCTCCACTACAACGACATCGACCAGGTGCGCCAGGTCTTTTCCGAGGTGGGCGACGAGATCGCCTGCATCATCGTCGAACCGGTGGCGGGCAACATGAACTGCATCCCCCCGGTTCCAGGCTTCCTCGAAGGACTGCGGGAGGTGTGCGACGAGCACGGCAGCGTGCTCATCTTCGACGAGGTGATGACCGGCTTCCGCGTGGCACTCGGCGGAGCACAGGGCCGCTACGGCATCACACCCGACCTCACCACCCTGGGCAAGGTGATCGGCGGTGGCATGCCGGTGGGCGCCTTCGGCGGCAGGCGCGAGATCATGGAGAAGATCGCCCCGCTGGGACCGGTCTACCAGGCCGGCACCCTCTCCGGCAACCCGGTGGCCATGACCGCCGGCCTCAAGACCCTGGAGCTGATCTCGGCACCCGGCTTCTTCGACGATCTGGGCGCCAGGACCGAGCGCCTCATCACCGGCCTGGTGGAAGCGGGCCGGGAGGCGGGGGTGCCCGTCACCGAGAACCACGTGGGGGGCATGTTCGGACTCTTCTTCACCGATGCGGAAAGGGTCACCGACTTCGCCGGCTCCACCGCCTGCGACCAGGAGGCCTTCAAGCGCTTCTTCCACGCCATGCTGGATGAAGGCGTTTACCTGGCACCCTCGGCCTTCGAAGCGGGTTTCGTCTCGTCGGCACACAGCGAGGCCGACCTGGAGGCCACGCTGGAGGCCGCGAAGAAGGCCTTTTCCCTGTTACAGGTTTAATCTGGGCGCTCCTGCCGGGGGGTGACGGGACGTCCGAGGCCATGGATGGCCGAGGCCGAGCGCACAGGGATGTGCTTGTAGCGGTCCCGTCACCGCCCGGCAGGAGTGCACGCAGCGTACCCGGAGATTCCTCTTGGCCGAACTCTTCCAGCAACTTCTCCATTGGGTGAACGCCAACCCGGGCTGGGCCGGGGCGGTGGTATTTCTCATGGCCTTCGCCGAATCCCTTGCCATCGTCGGCATGGCGGTCCCGGGAGTGGCGGTGCTCTTCACCGTGGGCGCCCTCATCGGCGCCGGGGCGCTGGATTTCTGGCCGATGGTTGCCTGGGCGGTAGCCGGGGCCATCCTGGGGGACGGCATCAGCTTCTGGCTGGGGCGCAGGTACCAGCAGCAGCTCACCCGCCTGTGGCCCTTCAGCCGCCACCCGGAAACCCTGGAACGGGGTATCGCCTTCTTCCACAAGTACGGCGGCAAGAGCGTGGTCATCGGCCGCTTCTTCGGCCCGGTGCGCGCCGTGATCCCGCTGGTGGCCGGCATGATGGAGATGCCGCCCAACCGCTTTCTCTTCGCCAACGTGCTCTCGGCACTGGGCTGGGCACCTGCCTACCTCCTGCCCGGGATGGTATTCGGCGCCTCCCTGGAACTGGCCTCCGAGGTGGCCCTGCGACTGGTGCTGCTGCTGGTGGTGCTGGTGGCCAGCCTCTGGTTCCTGGGCTGGCTCTCCCACCGGCTGTTCCTGCGGATGCAGCCCTGGGGCAAGGAACTGGTGCAGAAGGTCCTGGCACTGGGCGAACGCCATCCCGGGCTGCGGCAGATCGCCGGCGCCCTCGGCGACCCGGACCACCCGGAATCCAGGGGGCTGGCCATGCTCGCCGGCCTGCTGGTGTTGACCAGCTCGGCGCTGATCCTCGTCGCCCTGATCCCGGATCGTTCCCTGCTGATCGCCGACAGCGCCCTGCACCTGGGCCTGGACCAGCTCGAAAGCAGTGCCGGCACCCACCTGATGCTGGCCATCTCCTCGATGGCCGGGACCGCGGCCACCCTGGCCATGAGCCTGACCCTGTGGCTGCTCTTCACCGGATTCGGCCTGAAGCAGGCTGGGCGCCACTGGATCGGGGGAACCTTCTTCATCTGGCTGCTCAGCCTGGGCCTCGAATACTTCCTGCGCAGAAACCTCTCGCTGCTGGGCGTCTTTCCTGACATCTACGTCCTTCGGGCCACGGTCTTCTTCGGGTTGGCGGCAGTGCTGGCCGCCACGCCGGTGGTCCACCCACGCCGCTGGCTGGTCTACTCGGCGGCCACCATCCTGATCATGGCGGTTCTGCTTGCACAGCTCTACCTGGGCTCCACCCTGCCGGCCGTGCTGCACGCCCTTGGCGGCGGCCTGATCTGGGTTACCGCGGTGGGCATGGCCTACCGTACCCACAGCAGGGGAGAGACCCTGCAGCCGAAGCACGCGCTCACCATCGCCGCCACGGTCCTCCTGCTGGCAGCGGCCACCGCCCTCACGACGCCGGCCCCACCGCCCCACGCCACGGCGGTCCAGGTCCAGGGCGTTCTCAGTGAAAAGGCCTGGTGGCAGGAAGTCTGGCAGCGGCTCCCCCGGCACCGCAGTGATGTGCTCGATGCCAGCCACTACCCGCTGAACCTGCAGTACGCGGGCAAGGTGGAGCAGCTCGAAGCCGCCCTGGAGAGCGCAGGATGGAAAAAGGTCACCCCGGCGCGGGGCGTCGAGTGGCTCAAGCTACTGGCCACCTCCACGCCGATGCAGGAACTGCCGGTGCTGCCACACAGCCACAACGGCAAACTCGCCAGCCGGACGCTGGTGCGCAACCTCGGGGACAAGCGGGTTGCGCTCTACCTCTGGCCCAGCGGCTACTACCTGGAAGAGGATGGCAGCCCGATCTGGCTGGGTAAGGTGACCCTGCAGCAGAAGCGCCAGTGGCTGGCACTCTTCGTCTTCCCCTACAGCACTCCGGACAAGGCACAGGCCCTCGAGGTCCTGACTCGGGATCTTGCCGGCAGCGGACTGCTGCAGAAGAGAGCCGACGAAGGGCAACTCTTGCTTCTGAGAGGCACTGCAAAAGGCGCCCAGCCTTTAAGCCTTTCCGGCTCCACGCCCGGGAAACTGGCGCCGACTTCACATTTTCGCGGCGCGGAAGTGGTCACCGAGTGAGCGCTTGGTTTAAATAGGGGCCTGCACCACAAGGAGATGACGATGAAAGCATTACTGGTTGATGATTCCAAGGCGGCACGCTTTGCCATGGGCAAGCTGCTCAAGGATCAGGGGCTGGAAGTGGAAATGGCCGCTTCCGGTGAAGAAGCGCTGGACAAGATCGCCACCGAGGCGATCAACATCGTGTTCATGGACCAGTCCATGCCCGGCATGGGTGGCATCGCCGCCACCCGCGCCATCACCAGCAACGAAAAGACCTCGCACATTCCCGTTGTCCTCTGCACCGGCAACGAGGGCGAAAAGCTGGAGCAGATGGCCGAGGAGGCCGGCGCCATCGGCGTGCTGACCAAGCCACCCCGCGAGGAGGCACTCAAGCAGGTTCTCTCCAGCGTCAGCGTGGAGGAGATTATCCCCGCCATCGAGGAGATGGAGGAGAGCACCGCCGAAGTCGCCAGCATGGATCGCGAAGCGCTCATGGCGGAAGTCAACGAGATGCTGGAACAGATGCGGAAGCAGATCGCCGAACTGGAGCAGTCGCTGCAGCGCGAGGTCGCCGCCGCGGTGCGCTCCGCCGAGCAGGGCATTCAGCCGCTGCAGGCGGCCCTGGGCGACATGGACACGCGTATCAAGGAGAAGGTCAAGGAGCAGATGTCCGTGGATGCCAGCAACCAGCGCATTCAGCTGGAGGCGCTGCGCCAGCAGGTCAACTCCGGTCTGGACGAGATGGAGGAGCGGGAAGAGCGCCTGCGCGACACCGTCATGCAGGATGTTCAGCGGCAGGTGCTCAAGCTGGTGGACAGGAAACTGGCCCCGCTCAAGGAGAACCTGGAAGAGGTCACCGCGGCCACCTTCGGCAAGATGGAGGCACTGGAAGAGAAAACGGCCAAAATGGAATCGCGCATTCTGGGCAAAGCGGCGCTCATCGTCATCCTCGCCGCCGGTGCGGCCTTTGCTGCCGCCTTCTTCCTCGGTTAGTCGCCAACCTCCCCCCACCTCGGCATGAGCTCATGGTCCACCCCCAGGTGGTCCATGATTCTTGCCACCATGAAATCCACCAGATCCGAAACCCTTTCCGGCCGGTGGTAGAAACCCGGATTTGCCGGCATGATCACTGCGCCTGCACGGCTGAGCTTGAGCATGTTCTCCAGGTGCACGGCTGACAGGGGTGTCTCGCGCACCACCAGGATCAGGCGGCGCCGTTCCTTCAGTGCCACGTCGGCGGCCCGGTCGATGAGGTCCTCGCAGATTCCCTGGGCCACCGAAGCCAGGGTTCCGGTGGTGCAGGGGCAGATGACCAGGGCCTCCGACGGGTTGGAACCGCTGGCCACCGGCGCGGTCCACTGCTGCCGGCCGTAGACCTGCAGCCGGTCCTTGCCCACCTGGAAACGCTCACAGAGCATCTGCCGGGTCTCCGCAGCCGCCGTTGGCAGGTTCAGGTCGGTCTCCATGGCCGCCACCACCTGGGCCGCCTGGGAATAGAGCAGCTGCACCTCCCTTCCCGACTGCAGCAGGCACTCGATGAGGCGCAACCCGTACTGGATCCCCGAAGCACCGGTGAGGGCCACGGCGATGGGACGCTCCTTCATGGCCGCTCCTCCAGTGCCTGCAGGATGCGTTCGTGGACGTTCTCGAAGCCACCGTTGCTCATCACCAGCACCGTGTCGCCTGCGGCGGCTTCCGCCTGCAGCGCCTGTACCAGCGCCCGCGTCTCGCCGAAGAGGCGGCACCGCTCGCCGAGGGGCGCCATCACAGCCCCCGCATCCCAGTCGAGCGAAGCCGGCGCATAGAGAAACACCTGGTCCGCACCGGCCAGGGAGGCAGGCAATGTCTGCGCGTGGATCCCCAGGCGCATGGTATTGGAGCGCGGCTCGAGCACGGCGAGGATGCGTCCCTCCCCCACCTGGGCCCGCAGCCCCGCCAGGGTGGTTTCGATGGCGGTGGGATGGTGGGCGAAATCGTCGAAGACCCGAACGCCCTGCACCTCGCCGCGCAGCTCCATGCGCCGCTTCACGTTCTCGAAAGCGCCCAGGGCCACCACGCCGGTCTCGGGCGGCACCCCGGCATGGCGCGCCGCCGCCAGGGCGGCCAGGGCGTTGAACACATTGTGCTTCCCGGTCAGGTTCCACTCCACCCATCCGGCAGACTTGCCGCTGCACAACACCTCGAAACGGCTGCCGTCGGGGGCCGCCTCGCGCGCCTGCCACTCGGCTTCGGGCGCCACGCCAAAGCGCTCCACCGGCGTCCAGCAGCCCATGGCCAGCACCTCGTCCAGGTTTCCATCCCCTTCCGGCACCACCAGCAGGCCGCTGCCGGGGACGGTGCGGACCAGGTGGTGGAACTGGCGCTGGATCTGGCCCAGATCATCGAAGATGTCGGCGTGATCGAACTCGAGGTTGTTGAGCACGCAGGTGCGGGGGCGGTAATGGACGAACTTGGAGCGCTTGTCGAAGAAGGCCGTATCGTACTCGTCCGCCTCCACCACGAAGAAGGGCGAATCCCCGGCCCGTGCCGAGATGCCGAAGTTCCGCGGCACGCCGCCGATGAGAAAGCCCGGCTCCATCCCGGCCTCCTCGAGGATCCAGGCCAGCATGCTGGCAGTGGTGGTCTTGCCGTGGGTGCCGGCAACGGCGAGCACCCAGCGCTCTTCGAGCACGTTTTCCGCCAGCCACTGGGGCCCGGAGGTGTAGGGCAGGCCGGCATCGAGCATGTATTCCACGGCCGGGTTGCCGCGCGACAGGGCGTTGCCCACCACCACCTGGTCGGGAGCGGGCTGCAGGTGTGCCGGATCCCAGCCCTCCATCAGCCCGATACCCGCCGCCTCGAGCTGGGTGCTCATGGGCGGATAGACGTTGCGGTCGGAACCGGTGACCCGGTGCCCCAGGGCCGAGGCGATCTGGGCGATGCCGCCCATGAAGGTGCCGCAGATGCCCAGGATGTGAATGTGCATGGAGAGGCTCTGAGAACGGAACGATAGGGAGTATGATACCCCATCGATTCTCCCACTCGGATTCCCGGATGCAGGAACAGTTCATCGACACACCTGAACAGCTGGCCGCTTTCGCGGAGGCCATGGGCAGCGCTCGCTGGCTGGCGGTGGACACCGAGTTCATCCGCGAACGCACCTACTTTCCCAGGCTCTGTCTCATCCAGGTCGCCAGCGAAGAGATCGCGGCCTGCATCGACCCCCTGAAGATCGGGGACCTCGCACCGCTGAAAGAACTGCTGCTCGACCCCGGGATCACCAAGGTGTTCCACGCCGCCCGCCAGGACCTGGAGATCTTCCTGCACATCTGGGGCGAGCTGCCCACGCCCATCTTCGACACCCAGCCCGCTGCCGCCCTGCTCGGTATCGGTGACCAGGTGGGGTACGGCAACCTGATCCAGCAGGTGCTCGGGGTCAACCTGGCCAAGGACCACTCGCGGACAGACTGGTCGCACCGCCCTCTGCAGAAGGCGCAGCTGCGCTATGCCCTGGACGACGTGATCTACCTTGGCCAGGCCTATCGGAAGATGCACCGGCAGCTGGAGGAGCAGGGACGGCTGGAATGGCTGGAGGCCGAGTTCCAGTACCTCACCGATCCCGCCACCTATGCACTGGAACCCATGACCATGTGGCAGCGGGTCAAGGGGCGCCAGCACCTCAAGGGCGTTCGGCTGGCGATTCTGCAACAGCTGACCGCCTGGCGCGAGGAACAGGCGCTGGCACGCGACCTGCCCCGCCGCTGGATCCTCAAGGACGACGTGTTGCTGGAGCTGGCCCGCCGCGCACCCGGAAACCTTTCCGAGCTCACCCGTATCCGCGGGCTGGAGAGCAGTTTCGTGCGCAACAATGGCGAGGCGCTGCTGGAACGCATCCGCAAGGCCCGGCAGCTGCCCCGCGAGCAGTGGCCGGCGGAAAAACCGAGGCCCGAAAAACTGAGCGCCACGGAAGAGGCCACCGTGGACATCCTCACCGGCGCATTGCGGCTCATCGCCGATGAGGCCGGTCTCTCGCCCCAGGTCATCGCCAGTCGCAAGGACCTGGCTGCCCTGCTCAGGAACGAACCACAGGCACGGCTCCTGCAGGGCTGGCGGCGCAAGCTGGCCGGGGAACCACTGCGCCAGCTCCTGTCGGGTGAACACCGGATCACCCTGCGGGAGGGCAAACCGCTCATCCAGACGTAAAAAAAGGCGCCGCAGGGGCGCCTTTTTCAGGGGTTCCGGGTGCGCTCAGACGCAGCCGGTGGGCTTGGGCAGCCCCCCATACTTGGTGATGGGCTTCATGGGGCCGGTCATCCACTCCTTGAACAGGACCTTCTTGTCCTCGTCGATATACTTGGCGAACTTGCGGATCGGCGGAACCGAACCGTGGGATTCAAAGTATTCGCGCGCCTTGAGCACCTGCTGCCAGCGCTGGTCGTTCATTTCGAAACCGTCTGCTTCGGCCATGGCCATACCGACCTCCGGAGTCCATTCATTCATGTCCAGCAGGTAGCCGTCGCCATCACGTTCGGGTATTTGTACACTCATCTTTCTCACTTCCTCGTTCTTTAACTAATTCCTGAGTAAATTACTCGGGAATCGGTACTATACCGGGAACCAAGCTTTTATCTACCTTATCTTGCGCATGGTTTATCAGGGCCACGTCATCTAAATTGGGCGGAGCGGGCACCTGATTGGAAAACTTCGGTGGCAGGGCACTGGAAATGTTCCCGACATTTCCAGCATTTCCTCCATCCCTGGAGGCCATGCCGACGTAGAGCCTACGACGCACAGGGATGTGCAAGTGCCGCGAGAGGCAGGATGCCGGGAGCGGCCATGGATGTATTCACGGCGTTTTTCCGAGCAGGTGCCCGCTCCGCTTTTCAATAGCTTAGGTGATTAGTTACACAGCTCAGCAGGCCCGATATTCGGGTTATGGGTGGGTGCTGGAGAGACCGTCGGCGGCAGGGATGTCGCCGTCGAGCCTACAGGGAGGTATTCACGGCGTGTCGCTCCAGTGCCTGCCCATGACCCGATGATCAGCTGAGGTTCGTACCTAATCACTATAGCTTATGCTTTTAGAGACGTCGTCCTGCATGGTTTATCGAACACCTGTACTCCCAGGAGCCTATTTCCTATAATTCCGCCTCCCCCGCCACCGTAGCTCAGCCGGTAGAGCAACGCACTCGTAATGCGTAGGTCAGGAGTTCGATTCTCCTCGGTGGCTCCATATCCTCAATGGTTTACGCCTTTCCTCCCGCAATTAACACCAGCCGGGTGTGACCAAAACGTGACGATCCCGCCCGGATACAACCCGCCGGGCTGGGCAGGGCTGTTGAAAAGCGCCATGTTTTCGGCAGCCTGTGTGCGGCACGAGGATGCGCCGCGTGTTCAATTACTCAAAATCGTTGAAATGCCAAATCCTGGCTGCGGTTACCTCTATCGTCGGCCCCAGGGTGGTGATAGAGTTTGTTTCAGGAAAAGCGGCAATGCTCCTGTTTCCACACGGGATAAAGCCGGGTCATCTGTGTAAGGCATGAGGCACCATGAGCACCAATAGCAAGCCGGACGATTCTGCAGAGAACCTGAAACGGCAGATCGCGCACGCCACCAACCTGCCGACTCTGCCCGGGGTGGCCATGAAGATTCTCGAACTGGCGAAGGATCCGGACGTGGGGCTCGCCGAGGTGGCCGACGTGATGGCACTCGACCCGGCCATGACCAGCAAGGTGCTGCGCATGGCCAATTCCCCCCTCTACAGCCGTCAGCGCAAGGTGGACAATGTGCGCAAGGCGCTGCTCCTTTTCGGCCTCGACGGCGCCCTGACCGTGGCCTTGAGCTTCTCCGTGGCCCAGCTGCTCAAGAACGACCAGGCGGGGGGCGGCCTCGACTATCCCCATTTCTGGCGACGCTCGCTCACATGCGCGGCCGCAGGCTCACTCATCGCCAAGCACACGAAAGCCTGCACGGCCGAAAATGTCTTTCTGGCCGGCCTCATCCAGGACATCGGAATGCTGGGCATCGATCTGCTCCACCCCGATTTCTACGCCGGGATCGGGGAAGCCCAGTACCATCACGAACAACTGATGGCACGTGAACGGGAACGCCTGGGTGCCTCCCACGGCGATGCCACGGCCTGGATGCTCGAGCGCTGGAACTTCCCGGAGGCAATCATCCACATGGTGCGCGCCACACATGCGGAAGGATTCAGCGAGCTCACCGACACGGACCCGGAATCACGGGTGCTGTACGTGGCCACCCGTCTGGCGGAGGTCTGGTGGCGCCCCGACCGGGAATCGGCACTGGGCGAGTTCTGCGACCAGGCCAAGCTGCTGCTGAACCTGGACGAAGACGACGACGTCGGGCTCATGGAAGCCCTTCCTGCCGAGATCACGCAACTGTCGGAAATCATGGAAACGGATGTGGGCGGGACAGCCATGCTCTCCTCCGTTGCCGACGAGGCACGTGAACTGCTCATGCTGCGCAACCTGCACAGCCTGCACCATGCGCGGGAGATGGAGCAGAAGACCGAGCGGCTCGAACGCGAGGTCAGCACGGACCCCCTGACGGGCGCCGGCAATCGCGGTCTGTTCGACGATACACTCGCGACCGAGTTCGAGGCGGCCGCGCAACACTATTGGCCCCTCACCCTGTTGCTTGCCGACCTCGACCACTTCAAACGCATCAACGACAGCTGGGGACACCAGGCCGGGGATGCCGTATTACGCGAGACAGTACAGCGGATCCGGCAATGTATCCGCGATTCCGATACCCTGGCCCGCTATGGTGGCGAGGAATTCGGCATCATACTGCCCGGCACGGTCGAAGAAGATGCGCGCAAGGTCGGCGAACGAATCGCACAGTGCTTCCGTGCCGAACCGGTTCAGGTCGACGATGGCACCTCCATACCGGTGACGATCAGCATCGGGGTTGCCACCCTGGAAAAGGATGCCTTCGCACGTCCCCAGGATCTTCTGGCGGCAGCAGATCACGCCCTGTACGAAGCCAAGAAGGCAGGCAGGGACCAAGTGGTCGCCTTTCGGCCCAAGAGCGCTTCGTAAGCGCCCTTCAGACCTGCACATAGCGGGTATCCGCCCCCAGCCAGCGGTCGATGAGAGGCCGGACCTTTTCCGGTGCCTGCCGGAGCAGCCAGTCGGCCGCCTCGCGCGCCTCTTCCAGCAGGTACTGGTCGCGCAGCAGGTCGGCCACGCGAAACTGCATCTCGCCGGTCTGGCGCGTACCAAGGATCTCACCCGGCCCTCGCAGTTCGAGGTCCTTCTGCGAGATGAGGAACCCGTCCGTGGTCTCGCGCATCACGGCCAGGCGCACCCTGGAGTGCTCGCCCAGCGGCGGGTGGTACATGAGCACGCAGTGGCTCTCCGTGGCACCGCGCCCCACACGGCCGCGCAGCTGGTGCAGCTGCGACAGTCCCAGCCGTTCCGGGTTCTCGATGATCATGAGGCTGGCATTGGGCACGTCCACGCCCACCTCGATGACGGTGGTGGCCACCAGGAGATCGATGTCACCTGCCTTGAAGGCTGCCATCACCTGTTCTTTCTCAGCCGAATGCAGGCGTCCGTGGACCAGTCCCACCTCAAGCCCCTCAAGGGATCCGGCCAGCTGCCGCGCCGTCTCCTCCGCGGCCTGGCACTGCAGGCTCTCGGACTCCTCGATGAGCGTGCAGACCCAGTAGGCCTGACGTCCCCGGGCACAGGCGGCCCGCACCCGCTCGATCACCTCCTCGCGGCGGCTGTCGGAGACCACCACGGTCTGCACCGGGGTGCGCCCGGGAGGCAGCTCATCGATCACCGACAGGTCCAGGTCGGCATAGGCGGTCATGGCCAGGCTGCGGGGAATGGGGGTGGCGGTCATGATCAGCTGGTGGGGCACCTCGCCCTGCCCTGCGCCCTTGTCCCTCAGGGCGAGGCGCTGGTGGACGCCGAACCGGTGCTGCTCGTCGACGACCACCAGCCCCATCCGGTGATAGGCCACCTCTTCCTGGAACAGCGCCTGGGTGCCCACCACGATGGGCACCTCGCCGGTTGCCAGCGCCTCGAGCAGGCTGCTGCGGGCCCTGCCCTTCACGCGGCTGCTGAGCCAGCCCACCGGCAACCGCAGCGGCTCGAGCCAATCCCGGAAGCTGCGCAGGTGCTGCTCGGCCAGCAGTTCGGTAGGTGCCATGAGCGCCACCTGCCAGCCGGCCTCCAGCGCCTGCAGGGCGGCCAATGCGGCCACCACCGTCTTGCCCGAGCCCACGTCGCCCTGCACCAGGCGCAGCATTGGGAGGGGTTTTTCCAGGTCGGCAGCAATCTCCTTCACCACGCGCTGCTGGGCCGCGGTGAGCTCGAAGGGAAGTGCGGCAATCAACGCCCTGCGCAGCTCACCCGCTCCATAGAGCACGGGCGCCCTGAGTTGGCGCAGCGAGCGGCGCGCTGCCCGCAGGCTGAGCTGGCGTGCCACCAGCTCCTCGAAGACCAGCCGGCGCTGGGCGGGATGGCGCCCCTGCTGCAGCAGCGAGCGGGGGGCATCGGCGGACGGGCGGTGCAGGTAGCGGAGGGCACTGGCCAGGTCACCGAGGGAGTGGCGTTCCGCCAGCGCCTGCGGGATCAGTTCCTCCAGCCCGGAATCGTCCTGCCCGAGCAGCTCCAGCGCGCGCCCCGTGATCTCGCGCCAGCTGAGCTGGTGCATCCCCTCGGTAGTGGGATAGACGGGCGTGAGCGTGGCCTCCTCTTCCTGCCCATCCTCCTCCCGCACCAGCCGGTACTCCGGGTGCACCAGTTCCAGGCAGGCGGGGCCGTTGCGCACCGTGCCGAAACAGCGCAGCCGCGCTCCCCGGGAGAGGGCATTCTTCTGCGTCGCGCTGAAGTGGAAGAAACGCAGGATGATGCGGCCGCTGCTATCGGAAAGGTGCACCAGCAGGGAGCGGCGGCGCCCGAAGCGGATCTCGACATGGTCGATCACCCCCTCGCACACTGCCTCGTCACCCGCTCGCAGCGATCCCAGCGGCACCACCCGGGTGCGGTCCTGGTAACGGACGGGAAGGTGAAAGAGCACATCCTGCACGCTCCGGATGCCGAGGCGGGCCAGGCGTTCCGCCTTCTTGGGCCCGACCCCTTTGAGGCAGGTGACCGGTTTTTCCGCCAGCGAGAGAGCCGCCCTGTTTTTCCCACCCATGGAGATACCCACCTTCCGAGAAAGGAATTGGTTTAGAATTCAGGCCACAAGGGAACCTCTGAATAATTCTGGCGCGAGCAGATTGTGGTGAAAGATCGTCCAGTTCGAGGCGCGAATCGCACGTAATAGCACGCTATTGCGAAGATTCGCAACGAATAAATGGACGATTTGGCGCCGCAAGATGCCGTGCCATGAATTGTTCAGAGGTTTCCAAGGTGCCTTGAAAGGTTTACGGAACTTCCAAGATAACTCACCGTAGGGCAGCTGCCAAAGCCCATGGATTCATACGAGCCACTCTATTGATGCTGTTTACCACCCTCCAGCGCCGCATGGAACAGCGCCGTATCGAACGGAAAAAGAGGGAAGACCTGCAGGCCGCTTCCGGGCTGGACATCTCCAGCGTCCGCACCATCTGCCTGGCCCTTGGCCCCTACCGCAGTTTCACCACCATCACGGCCTCCTTCATCGCGCGGCATCCAGAGTGCCAGGCCATCAATCACGGCGGGAAGCAGATTCTCGGCGATCCCCGGCTCGACTTTCTCGGGCGCTACCGGCCCGGAACAGCGGACCGCTTCGTGCGTTACGGGCTGCATGTCTCGCTCAACGGAACCCACACGAAACATACCGGAGCGGGACCTCGCCCTGCCAGCCACCATGATCCGCGCGCCCGTCCCCGCGCCTTTTTCTGGAACGATCCACTGCGCACCAGCCAGCACCTGCGGCGCCACAACGTGGACATGGCGACCCTGCTGGAGAACGAACCCCGCCTGCGTTTCCTGCAGACCATCCGCAACCCCATCGACTGCGCCTATTCCATTGGCAGGAACGGCCTTGCACCGCGCATGGGCCTGGAGCGCAGCGCTTCCATGGAGGCGATACTGGATCGCGTACTGGCGGAGATCAGCTGGTTCACCGCCTTTAGCGAGGAACACCCGGAGCGCTTCTTCTCCTTTTTCACCGATACGTTCGACTCCGGGAAAGCTCGGCAGCTCGCCGGGTTTCTCCAGGTGGAGCCGCTGGAAAACTGGGCCAGGCGCAGCAACCGCTGTTTCGACTATCCCCGTACG
The DNA here is from genome assembly GCA_003972985.1 of Gammaproteobacteria bacterium. Classification (GTDB taxonomy): domain Bacteria; phylum Pseudomonadota; class Gammaproteobacteria; order Chromatiales; family Chromatiaceae; genus Thiolapillus. The sequence goes on from QNZQ01000018.1 coordinate 24,728, forward strand.
CTCTCCATCGGCGGCAAACTGCGGAAACACTACAATGACTCCGTAGAGCGCAGATTCGAGGCCTTTCCAGAAGCCCGGGAACGGCTACTGGCGCTGCTCGACAACTGATCGGGGAATAAAAACCTCGCCCACCTCATCCTTGTTCCACGGTGATGCTCAATTGGCTCACCGGGAAAACCCACCGAAACGAGGATGAACGACAATGAAAAAGTTTCCCAAGCTCGCCGTGGGCTGCACCCTGCTGGCCCTGTTGCTGTTCTTCACGGCTCCCGCCTGGACCAAGGATGCCGGACACGGCAAGGACTACCGGACCTTTCATGCCAACGGCAACATCGAATACGGTCAGATCGGCGACAGCTACGATTCCGATCTGGTGATGTACCTGGCCGGCAACCAGTTCATGGTGAGGCTCTTCCCCTGATCGAGTGGGTAGTTTAGCGTAGGGCAGCATGAGAGACATTGATCTATACACCCGGATATTGGGTATTCAGGCACCTTGGCGAGTCGCCGATGTGGAGGTTGATATGCCCCAAGGGCAAGTCATCGTCCACGT
>QNZQ01000030.1 GCA_003972985.1 Gammaproteobacteria bacterium
CGGTGTGTAGCCGCAACGAGCTTGCGATGTTGTGGCGGAACGCCGGGTGACCAGGACGGCCGGGGCACCAATGAGTTGTCGAAGATCGAGTCGATTTTGGGGACTCGGATGTCCCAAAATCTTTCACGAGATCGAAGACTCGCTTGCGAACAATAAACCTGGATTAGGAGGAGTCTACCGATGAAAATTCTTGCAGCCCTGATGTTGGCCCTGGCCATGACACTGCCGGCGCTGGCCGGCGACATGAAGATGGACAAGGCCACGGCCAAACAGATGGTGGCGGCCAGCATCCAGAAGTTCAAGATCGCCGACGACGTGTCGGTGGAGGATGCCATCGATTCCATGAAGCTGCGCGCCAACACCCTCAACTTCAAGCTGGTGGCCGACCTGCCGCTCTCCGAGCAGGTGAAGGCCATGGGCGAAGAGGCCAACTACATGCGCATACTCGCCTTCTGCGACGCGCTCATCGCCAAGAAGATGGTGGAGTACGACATCACCTTCGCCGGTTTCCTGCCCTGCCGTATCGCCGTGCTCGAGGATTCCAAAGGACAGGGCTGGATCGTGACCATGAACATGGACATGATGGTGGAAGGCGTGGAGCTGCCCAAGGAGCTCCAGCCACTGGCGGTGAAGGTGCGTGACACCATCTACAGCATCGTCGATGCTGGCGTGAACGGCGATCTCTGATGGCAGACGGAAGGGGGGAAAGGCTTGCGGCCGGCGACTCCGTTGGCCGGTGCAAATAGCGTGGCGGAGGAGGTCGCTTTTTGTCATAAGCGACAGTCCACATCGACCGTACGCCTTTTCAAAATACCAACCGGTACGGCGATCAACCAGAACCTTGAATAACCCCTTAGGAGGAAGCCGATGGCACATATCGTAGTACTTGGCGCCGGTACGGGCGGCATGCCCGCAGCCTATGAACTGAGAGACATTCTGGGAACCGAGCACCAGGTGACCCTGATCAACGAGCGGGACTATTTCCAGTTCGTGCCATCGAACCCCTGGGTGGCTGTGGGCTGGCGTGACCGCGCTTCCATCACCTTCGACATCCGTCCCCACGTGGAGCGCAAGGGCATCAACTTCATCGCCAAGCGCGTGGAGAAGATCAATGCCGAGAACAACAAGCTCGAGTTTTCCGACGGCGAAGGCCTCGACTACGACTACCTGGTGATCGCCACCGGGCCGCGCTTGGCCTTCGAAGAGGTGGAAGGCGCTGGTCCGGAGGGTGGCCATACCGACTCCGTGTGCAGCGTGGACCACGCCGAAAAGGCCTACGACAACTACAAGAAGCTGCTGGAGGATCCCGGCCACGTGGTGATCGGTGCCATGCCCTTCGCCTCCTGTTTCGGGCCCGCCTACGAGTTCGCCTTCATCGTCGACACCGACCTGCGCAAGCGCAAGATGCGCGACCGGGTGCCCATGACCTTCGTCACCTCCGAGCCCTACATCGGCCACCTGGGCCTGGGCGGCGTGGGCGACTCCAAGGGCATGCTCGAGTCGGAGATGCGCAACCACCACATCAACTGGATCACCAACGCGAAGGTGACCAAGGTGGAAGAGGGCAAGATGTACGTCGAGGAGCTCGACGATGCCGGCAACAAGGTCAAGGAGCACGAGGTCGAGTTCAAGTTCTCCATGATGCTGCCGGCCTTCAAGGGCGTGGACGCGGTGATGAACGTGGAGAACCTGTGCAATCCGCGCGGTTTCGTCTTCGTCGACGCCTTCCAGCGCAATCCTACCTATCCCAACATCTATGCCGCCGGCGTCTGCATCGCCATTCCGCCGGTGGAGTCCACCCCGGTGCCCACCGGTGCGCCCAAGACCGGGTACATGATCGAGTCCATGGTGACCGCCATCACCCACAACATCGCTGCCGAACTGGAAGGCCGCGAGCTGGACACCAAGGCCACCTGGAACGCCATCTGCCTGGCCGACATGGGGGATACCGGCGCCGCCTTCGTGGCCCTGCCGCAGATCCCGCCGCGCAACGTCGCCTGGTTCAAGAAGGGCAAGTGGGTACACATGGCTAAGATCGCCTTCGAAAAATACTTCATCCGCAAGATGAAGAAAGGCTCTTCCGAGCCCATCTATGAGAAGTACATCCTCAAGATGCTGGGCATCGGCAAGCTAAAGTAACCTCCCTACAACAGGAGGAGTGAGAACCCATTCAGCCCGGCACCAGCCGGGCTTTTTTGCCACTTCCCTTTCACGTATACAGCCGAATCTTCCGCATGAAACCCAAGCGACATTCCACGGTTCCCGTGGCCGTGGACCAGGTACTCATCGGTGGCGACGCGCCGGTGGTGGTGCAGTCCATGACCAACACCGATACCGCCGATGTGGCGGCCACCAGCGCCCAGGTGGCCGAGCTGGCGAGGGCCGGTTCCGAGCTGGTACGCATCACCGTGAACAATGAAGCCTCGGCGAAGGCGGTGCCGACCATCCGCGAGCGCCTCGACGCCGAGGGCATCGATGTGCCCCTGGTGGGGGACTTCCATTTCAACGGCCACCGCCTGCTGGAGCGCTACCCCGAGTGTGCCGTGGCCCTGGCCAAGTACCGCATCAATCCCGGCAACGTGGGCAGCGGCGAGACCCGCGATGCCTCCTTCTCTGCCATGATCGAGAAGGCTGTGGAGCACGGCAAGGCGGTGCGTATCGGCGTCAACTGGGGCTCCCTGGACAAACAGCTGGTGGCGCGCATGATGGACGAGAACGCCCGCGCTGCCGAGCCCCTGGATGCGGACCGCATGACCCGTGAGATCATGGTGGCCTCGGCCCTGGAGAGCGCCGCGCGCGCCGAGGAGCTGGGGCTGGGGCGTGAGCGCATCGTGCTCTCCTGCAAGATGAGTGGGGTACAGGATCTCATTGCCGTGTACGAGATGCTGGCGGCGCGCAGTGACTACGCCCTGCACCTGGGGCTCACCGAGGCGGGCATGGGATCCAAGGGAATCGTCGCTTCAACAGCGGCACTGGCGGTGCTGCTGCAGCAGGGCATCGGCGACACCATCCGCATCTCCCTCACTCCTGAACCCGGTGGCGAACGCACCACCGAGGTGAAGGTGGCCCAGCAGATCCTGCAGACCATGGGACTGCGCGATTTCACGCCCCACGTCATCGCCTGTCCAGGCTGCGGGCGCACCACCAGCACCTTCTTCCAACAGCTGGCGCGCGATATCCAGGACTATCTCGATGCGCGCATGCCGCGCTGGCGGACACAATACCCCGGGGTGGAGACCATGAGCGTGGCGGTGATGGGCTGCGTGGTGAACGGCCCTGGCGAGAGCAAGCATGCCAATATCGGCATCAGCCTGCCCGGCACCGGCGAGCAGCCGGCGGCGCCGGTCTATGTAGATGGCGTGAAGAGGGTGACGCTGAAAGGGGAGGGGATCGCCGCCGAGTTCCAGGAGATCGTGGAGGAGTACGTGCGGCAGCGCTTCGGGTCCGGGTAGGCGCAGCGTTCCCGCCGCGGATTGCTCGATGTTCGGCCCGGGGCGGGCCTCCTACCTCGCCCTGTAGGAGCGGCGCCCCCGCCGCGAAGGGTCGGGGATTCGGCCCGGGGGCGGGCCTCCTACTCCACTTCCAGCAGTTTCACCCAGAAGACCACGTTGCGCCCCGCCAGCGGATGGTTGAAATCCACCTCTACCCGCTGCTCGTCCAGTGACAGTATGGCGCCGGCCATCTCTTCCCCTCCGGCACTGTCGAAGGCGATGATCTGCCCAGGTTCCAGCGCCATGTTCGCGGGAAACCGGCTGCGCGGCAGGTTGTGGATCAGTTGCGGGTCGTGTTCACCCCAGCCCTGTTCGGGGGTGAGGGTGACGCGGTCCTCTTCGCCGGCCCGCATCCCGTAGAGCGCCATCTCCATGCCGGGCCGCAGGGTACCGTCGCCCAGCACGCACTCCAGGGGCTCCTCGTTCAGCGTGGACAGCGCCTCGGTGCCGTCCTCCAGGCTCAGGGTAAAATGGATCTTCACCCGGCTGCCGGGGCCTGCCTCTGTGCCCATCAGTGCATCTCCGAGGCGATCTGGGCCAGGGTGGGCAGGTCGATGCCTTCACGCTTGCCGTGCGCCATGGCCCGCTCCAGCCGGTCGGGAGCGCTGCGGCCCATGCACTTGTGCCCGGGATCGCCCTCGAAGGCGGCGAGCATGGCGTCGATGAGAGGCTGGTGGTCGAAGCGCTTGCCGGTGAGCTGCTCCTGCAGGGTGATGACCTCCTCGGCCACCTTTTGCGCCAGTTCGCGGTGGTCGCGCCAGAGTTCTTCCACGGTGCCGCCGGTCCTGAGTCCCGCGATGTTGGTGGTGAGAATGTAGAGGTTCTTGAGCACCAGCTCGAAGAGCAGTTCCTCGTCGTTCTCCACTACCTTTACCGGGATGCCGAGGGTACCCAGCGCCGCCTCCAGCAGTGTGGCGCGCGGTCCGTGGGCGGGTGAGGGGATGATCACCTTGAAATCCATGCCCGGCTTCTTCTCGAACCAGACGGAGATGACCGTGACATCGGGAAGGTGGGCGAAGTCGGCGGGCAGCATCTCGTTCTGCAGCAGCACCAGTCTGTCTTTCCAGCAGCCGGGGACGGCGTCGAGGACGGCCGCGAGATCCTTTTCACCCACTGCCACCACCACCGCTTCGGGATCGGGGACGGCGGCGGCCACTTCGTCCATGGCGGTATCGCGCAGGACAGGATAGACGGGATGACCAAGGCGCAGGAATCCACGGGCAAAGATGCTGCCCATCTCACCCACGCCGATGAGTACGACGGGTCTCTTCATGTTTCTCGGTTCCAGGTGATCTCTTCGCGGCCTGCTTCGTGGGCCAGGCTGCGGGCCACCACGAAGAGCAGGTCGGAGAGGCGGTTCAGATAGGCCAGGCTGGCAGGGGTTACCCTTTCCCTTTCCGCCAGTCGCCACAGGCTGCGCTCGGCGCGGCGGCACACGGTTCGGGCGAAATGGGCCTGGGCGGCGGCAGGCGGGCCACCGGGAAGGATGAATTCCTGCAGCGGCGGCAGCCCGGCGTTCAGCCGGTCGATGGCGGCTTCCAGTGCCTCGATGTCTGCGTCGGTCAGGACGGCACTCTGCGCAAGAGCCAGCTCGCCTCCGAGCTCGAAGAGCCGCCGCTGGATTTCCCGCAGCAGCTTCCCCGTCTCTTCGGGAGGATCGAAAGCCAGTACCAGACCGATCGCGGCGTTGAGTTCATCCAGCTGACCAAGGGCCTCGATACGCCGGTCCCGCTTGTCGATGCGGCGGCCATCGGCCAGTCCCGTCCGGCCCGAATCGCCACGGCGCGTGTAGATGCGGGTCAGACGGGTCATCTGTGCCTAACGGTAGCGGATGCCGAGATAGCCGGTTCGTCCCGCGGTGTTGTAACCGCTGGCGAGCTGGTAGTCCTCGTCGAAGGTGTTTTCCAGTTTTGCAAAGAGTTGCCACTCATCGGTGAGCCGGTAGCTGGCATCGAGATTCACCAGAGTATAACTGCCCAGAGTGGTGTTGCCGAAATCCTTGCGCTTGCCCGAGTGCAGCGCGCTGGCGCCGAAGTGCCAGCGGTTCCAGTCGTACCCGACGCGGGCATCGAGGCTGTAACGGGCCCGGCGCAGCAGCTGTTCGCCGGTGGTGCGGTCCTCGGGATCCTTCCAGCTGCCGCCGAGGTGCAGGTCCAGGTGATCACCGGTGAAGTCGTAGCCCAGTTCCAGTCCATCGATGCGCGCTTCGGCGATGTTCCGGTTGTAGCCCTCCCAGGGGGGATTCACCAGCGTCCACTGGATCATGTTGTCGATGTCGTTACGGTAGAGGGAGGCGGTGATCCGGTGACCTTCGGCGAGTCGGTGGCGCATCCCCAGCTCATAGCTGGTGGACTCCTCCGGTTCCAGGTCGGGATTGCCGCCGAATCCGTAGCGCTCGTTGGCCGTGGGCACGCGAAAGGCGGTAGCCACGCTGGCGAAGAGGTGGGTCGTCGGTGACCAGGCATAGCCGTAGTTGAGACTCCAGGTGGGCTTGCTGCCGGCATCCTCGTGGTCGAGGTAGCGGAAACCGGCGATGAGCTGGTGGGCGCCGCGGACCAGGTCGTACTGGGCCCAGGCTTCCTGGATGCCGTATTCCGCGTCGTAGGGGGAGAACCCGCCCCTGGCCTCCACCGACTCCCAGCTGTACTTGTATCCCAGCAGCAGCCGGTCCTGTTCCAGCACCTCGATGTCGTTCTGCCATTTCAGTTCGGTGCGGTCGGTGTGCACAGAGTCGCTGCTCTGGTTCTGGTCGATGTGATCCCGTACATGGGAGAGCTCCAGCAGGCTGCTCCAGTCGTCTCGGAAGCGCGCTTGCCAGGCCAGGCTGCTGCGGCTGTTGAGAAAGTCCTGGTCCAGCGGGCTGCCGAAGTAGTCCAGGTATTCCACGTTGCCCTGGGTCTGCCAGTGGCTGGCATCGAAACCGTGGATTCCGGCATCGAGACCGGCGGCCAGGGTAAAGCTGGTGTTGTCGTAACCGGCATTGATGCGGGAATTCTCCAGGGGCGGGAAGCCGTCGGTGCGTTCGTGGGAAAGGGAAGCGGAAATACGCTTGTATTCGTCGTTGTAGGAGGCCCGGGCGTTGGCTCGCCAGGTGTCCTTTTCGCCCCCTTCCAGGGAAGCGCCCCACTCGACGCCTTTGCCGCCGCGACGGGTGACGATGTTGATCACCCCGCCAATGGCGCCGGATCCCCAGAGGGTGGAGCGGGGTCCCTTGTAGATCTCGATACGCTCGATGAGCTGGGGGTCGATGTGCTGCAGGGCGGCACTGCCGACGCTGCCGGAGTTGATGGGCACGCCGTCGATCATGACGAGGTTCTGGTCGCTCTCGGTGCCGCGGATGAAGAGCGAGCTGGCCTGGCCGGGGCCGCCATTGCGGCCGATCTCCAGGCCCGTGTGGAAGCGCAGCAGGTCGGTGATGTCCATGCCAGGACTGTTCCGGATCTCGTCGGAGGTGATCACGGACAGGCTGGCCGGTGCCTGGGCCAGGTTCACGAGGTAACCGGTGGCGGTGACGACCAGGGTTTCGAGGTTTTCGGCCGCGGCAAGGGACGCCGGACCCAAGAGCAGGGCCAGCGGCAACAGGGAAGTCTTCATTGTCGGTATTCCTCTTTCGGGGCACACACCCGTGCCCGTTGAACAGGTACCGAGGGCCGGTCTCCGGACTGATGGGCTGGCTGAAACCGCCGGAAGAACAGCGCCTTCCCATGGAGGGATCTCCACAGTGGCCAGTGCCGTTCCTCACCCAATCACCGTTGCGGGGGCAGTGCCGGTCTTGCACCGGCTTCCCGATTATCTCTCCAGGCAGGATGTTGAAAATGGCGACACATCCCTGTACCGCACGCAGGTTGTCGAAAAAAAGAGGTTTTCAATGGCCTGCAAGGAGAGCACCCTCGAGTGAGGGGCGAAGTTTCCCAGCGCTGCGCAAAAAGTCAAGTCAGAGGAGTTCGGAGGTGACGAAGAGATAGGTGAGAAACCCGGTGAGGAAAATCGCCAGGAGACTCTGAAGAACGATGCAGATTCCGGGCAGGTCCCGGGTGAGGCTCATCAGGCCGTGATTTCTGTTTTTCATGTCGTGGTTCCTCCCGCAAACTTCTGGAACTGGGCCGAGTATGCTCATGGGGGAGAGGAGAGGAATTGAGCTTGGTCAAGGTGCCTCGCTTTTTTTCCCGGAACGGGAACCGGAGCATCCCGATAGAGTAAAATACCCGTTTGCCAACGGTTTCCCTGGCCCTTTTCCATGTTCGAGCGTCTGAAAGAGGACATCAACTCGGTTTTCGACCGTGATCCCGCGGCACGTACCGCCTTCGAGGTGTTCACCACCTACCCGGGGCTGCACGCGCTCATGGCGCACCGGCTGGCCCATGGGCTCTGGAAGCGGAATTTCAAGTGGCTGGCCCGCCTCGTCTCCAACATCGCGCGCTGGTTCACCGGCATCGAGATCCATCCCGGCGCGCAGATCGGGCGCCGTTTCTTCATCGACCACGGCATGGGCGTGGTGATCGGCGAAACGGCGGTGATCGGTGACGACTGCACCCTCTACCACGGGGTCACCCTGGGTGGAACGAGCTGGGAGAAGGGCAAGCGCCATCCCACCCTTGGCAACGACGTGGTGGTGGGGGCCGGTGCCAAGGTGCTGGGGCCCATCGACATCGGGGACGGCGCGCGCATCGGCTCCAATGCAGTGGTGGTGAAGTCGGTGCCGCCGGGCGCCACCGTTGTGGGCATTCCCGGCCGCCTGGTGGAACGGCGCAAGCCAAGCGACCATGTGCACCGCGAGAAGCTGGCGAAGAAGATGGGGTTCGATGCCTACGGCGCCACGCGGGATGCCCCCGACCCGGTGGCCAATGCCATCAACTGCATGCTCGACCACGTGCACGTGCTTGAGACCAAGATGTCGCGCATGTGCGAAGTGCTCAAGAGCATGGGATACGAGGAGGAGGATGTCTCCCTCCCCGAACTGACCTCCTGCGAGATCGTCTCCACCGCCGAGGAGCTGCATCACCTGGAAGAGGGCGATGACACGGGGGAGGGTGAGCAAGCGCGGAAGCACGACGATAATACTTGACTAAAACAGTTGGTCTTGTATAGTTCGCCTCCATTCTCAGCGACTCCGGAGCGAACCACGTGCGCCTCACAACCAAGGGACGTTATGCCGTCACCGCGATGCTGGATCTGGCGCTGCACAGTGACAGCGGCCCCATCACCCTGGCGGAGATCGCCGAGCGGCAGGACATTTCGCTCTCCTACCTGGAACAGCTCTTTGCCCGGCTGCGCAAGCGCGAGCTGGTTTCGAGCACCCGCGGCCCGGGCGGTGGCTACATGCTGGGCCGCAAGGCCGGTGAGATCGATATCGCCGGTGTCATCACCGCCGTGGACGAGCGCATCGACACCACGGCCTGCGGTGGGCAGGGAAACTGCAATGGCGACAAGCGCTGTATCACCCACCAGCTGTGGCAGGATCTGAGCAACAGCATCTACGACTACCTGAGCCACATCAGCCTCCAGGACCTCATGGAGAGGCACTGCCACCAGGAGGCCGCGCAGGAGATCGCAAGCCTCGGCATGGATGCCGCCCACTCCCGGTCTTCCGCGGATGCCTGACACGCCACCGGAGCACAGCATGAAACTCCCCATCTATCTCGACTACTCCGCCACCACCCCCGTCGATGAGCGCGTCGCGGAAAAGATGTGCCGCTGCCTCACCCTCGATGGCACCTTCGGCAACCCCGCCTCGCGCAGCCATCCCTTCGGCTGGGAGGCCGAGAAGCTGGTGGACGAGGCGCGCGCCCAAGTGGCCGGGCTGGTGAACGCCGATCCGCGCGAGATCGTCTTCACTTCCGGCGCCACGGAGTCGGACAATCTCGCCATCAAGGGCGCGGCTCACTTTTACCGCAAGCGCGGCAAGCACATCGTCACCGTCAAGACCGAGCACAAGGCGGTGCTGGACACCTGTCGGCAGCTCGAGCGCGAAGGCTTCGAGGTGACCTATCTGGACGTGGAGCCCAACGGCCTGCTGGACCCGGAGAAGTTCCGCGGCGCCTTGCGCGAGGAGACCGTGCTCGCCTCGGTGATGCACGTGAACAACGAGATCGGCGTGATCCAGGACATTGCCGCCCTTGGTGAAATATGCCGGGAGAAAAAGGTCGTATTTCATGTGGATGCCGCGCAAAGTGCAGGCAAGGTCGAGATCGACCTGCAGGCCTTGCCGGTGGACCTCATGAGCTTCTCGGCACACAAGATCTACGGGCCCAAGGGCATCGGCGCTCTCTACGTGCGGCGCAAGCCCCGGGTGCGGCTGGAAGCCCAGATGCACGGCGGTGGCCACGAGCGCGGCATGCGTTCCGGAACCCTGGCAACCCACCAGATCGTGGGCATGGGTGAGGCCTTCCGCATCGCGGGGGAGGAGATGGCTGCAGAGAACGCCCGCATCCTGGCGTTGCGCAACCGCCTGTGGGACGGCATCCGCGACATGGAAGAGGTCTATGTCAACGGCGACCTGGAGCAGCGCATCGCCGGCAATCTCAATGTCAGCTTCAACTTCGTCGAGGGCGAGAGCCTGATGATGGCGCTCAAGGACATGGCCGTCTCCTCCGGTTCCGCCTGCACCTCCGCCAGCCTGGAGCCCAGCTACGTGCTGCGGGCCCTGGGCCGGGAGGACGAGCTGGCGCACAGCTCCATCCGTTTCACCCTGGGACGCTACACTACGGAAGAAGAGGTGGACTACGTGGTGGCCAAGCTGCGCGAGCAGGTGCAGCGGCTGCGCGACCTGTCGCCGCTCTGGGACATGTACAAGGCGGGCATCGATCTCAAGTCGGTGCAGTGGGCGGCACACTGAACAACCATTTCCGAGGAAAGAGTCATGGCATACAGCGACAAGGTAATCGACCACTACGAGAATCCCCGCAACGTGGGACAGCTCGACGAGAAGGCCAGGAACGTGGGTACCGGCATGGTGGGCGCGCCGGCCTGTGGTGACGTGATGCGCCTGCAGATCGAGGTGAGCGAGGAAGGGATCATCGAGGACGCCAAGTTCAAGACCTACGGTTGCGGCAGCGCCATTGCCTCCAGCTCCCTGCTCACCGAGTGGGTGAAGGGCAAGACCCTGGAAGAGGCCCGGCAGATCAAGAATACCGACATCGCCGAGGAGCTGGCGTTGCCGCCGGTGAAGGTGCACTGCTCGGTGCTGGCCGAGGACGCCATCAAGGCGGCCATCGAGGACTACGCCTCCAAGCAGGAGGGGTGACGCCGTGGCCATCACCCTCACCGAAGCCGCCGCAGACCGGGTCAGGGCCTTTCTCGCCAACCGGGGCAAGGGCATTGGCGTGCGCCTGGGGGTGAAGACCTCCGGCTGCTCCGGCATGGCCTACGTCATCGAGTTCGTGGACGAGCTGGAAGAGAACGACGAGGTTTTCGAAGACCACGGCGTGAAACTCGTCGTGGACAGGAAGAGCCTGGTCTATCTCGACGGTACCGAGGTGGACTACGGCAAGGAAGGGCTCAACGAAGGTTTCAAGTTCAGCAACCCCAACGCCAAGGCTGCCTGCGGCTGCGGGGAGAGTTTTTCGGTCTGATTCGTCGTTTTTCCCTCGCCGGATGGTAAAGGGCTCCCAGTGGCCTCATCGCGTCCCGCCATGGAGCTGACAGTTAGCAGGTTGGGCAAAGGAGCGACAGCGACGTGCCCAACAAAACGTCTTCCACACTAAGTCAGGAACTTCCATGTTCGATCTCTCCCGCAATCATTTCGAGCTCTTCGGTCTACCGGTGGATTTCATCGTGGACGGCGATGCCCTCGCCGAGCGCTACCGCGAGCTGCAGCGGGTGGTGCATCCCGACCGTTATGCCTCGGCCTCAGACCAGGAGCAGCGCCTGGCCCTGCAGCAGGCCACGCAGGTCAACGAGGCCTACGAAACCCTGAAAGACCCGGTGAAACGCGCCCAGTACCTGCTCGGACTCAAGGGCATCGACATGGATGCCCAGCAGGAGACCACGCGCGACACCGCCTTTCTCATGGAGCAGCTGCAGCTCCGCGAGGAGCTGGAGAATGCCCGCAATGCGGACGATCCCGAGGCGGTGCTGGACGAGCTCATGGGCCGCATCGGCACCATGATCCGCACCCTGGTGGCGCAGATGGCCATCCAGTTCGAGGAGGGCACCCCGGAGCAGCTGGAGGCCGCCCGCGAGTCGGTGCGCAAGATGCAGTTCCTGAACAAGCTCCATGCCGAGGCCGAGGCCCTGGAAGCCGAGCTCGAGGAGCAGCTCTGATGGCCCTGCTGCAGATCGCCGAACCCGGCCAGTCCGCCGCGCCCCACGAGCACAGGCTCGCCGCCGGCATCGACCTGGGTACCACCAACTCGCTGGTGGCCACGGTGCGCAGCGGCAGGGCCGAGACCCTGCCCGACGAGCAGGGCAACCACCTGCTTCCCTCGGTGGTGCGCTACACGGACGAGGGCGTCGTCGTGGGTGAAGCGGCGCGGCGGGCGGCCACTTCCGATCCGCTCAACACCATCGCCTCGGCCAAGCGGCTCATCGGCCGGGGCGTGGGCGACATCAAGTCCCTCGGCGACGGTCTGCCCTACGAGTTCGTGGAGCAGGAGAGCGCCGTGCCGCGCATCCGCACCCGGGCCGGTGACCTGAGCCCCGTGGAGGTCTCGGCGGAGATCCTGCGGGTGCTGGCCAGCCGCGCCGAGGCCACCCTGGGCGGGGAGCTGAGTGGCGTGGTGATCACGGTGCCCGCCTACTTCGATGACGCTCAGCGCCAGGCCACCAAGGATGCCGCCCGTCTCGCCGGTCTCAGGGTCTTCCGCCTGCTCAACGAGCCCACGGCCGCCGCCGTGGCCTACGGCCTGGACCGCGAGGCCGATGGCATCCACGCCATCTACGACCTAGGTGGCGGCACCTTCGACATCTCCATCCTGCGCCTTCACAAGGGCGTTTTCGAGGTGATGGCCACCGGCGGGGACTCCGCCCTGGGCGGGGACGATTTCGACCGCATGGTGGCGCAGTGGATCATGGACCAGGCGGGCATCGCCGACGACGCCGGCCACGTCACCCTGCGTACCCTGATGCAACAGGCGCGCGAGGCCAAGGAGGCGCTCACGGAGGCCGGGTCGGTGGCGCTCACCGTGGAGCTTCCCGGTGGGGGTCAGTGGCGGGGCGAGCTGGACCGCGACACCTTCGACGAGTTGGTGGATCCCCTCATCCGCAAGACCATCGGCGCCTGCCGTCGCGCCTTGCGCGACGCCGGGATCACCGCCGGGGAAGTGCGCGAAGTGGTGATGGTGGGTGGTTCCACCCGGGTCCCGCGCGTGCGCGAGCGGGTGGGGGAGTTCTTCGGCCGCCCGGTGCTCGCCGATATCGACCCGGATCGGGTGGTGGCGGTGGGCGCTGCCATCCAGGCCGACGTGCTGGCGGGCAACAAGCCCGAGGATGAACTGCTGCTGCTCGACGTGATTCCCCTTTCTCTGGGGCTGGAGACCATGGGCGGTCTGGTGGAGAAGATCATCCCCCGCAACACCACCATTCCCGTGGCCCGGGCCCAGGAGTTCACCACCTTCAAGGATGGCCAGACCGCCATGGCGGTGCACGTGGTGCAGGGCGAGCGGGAGCTGGTGGCCGACTGCCGTTCCCTGGCCCGTTTCGAACTGCGCGGCATTCCGCCCATGGTGGCCGGCGCGGCGCGCATCCGCGTCACCTTCCGCGTGGACGCCGACGGCCTGCTCAACGTGGAGGCGGAGGAGCTGAGCCGGGGCGTGAAGGCCGAGGTGACGGTGAAGCCCTCCTACGGTCTGACGGACGACGAGATCGCCGGCATGCTGCGCGCCTCCTTCGAACACGCCGAGGAGGACATGGCCGCCCGCCAGCTGGCCGAGTCCCGGGTGGAGGGCGAACGCGTCATTGAGGCGCTGCGCGCCGCCCTGGCCGCCGATGGCGATGAACTGCTGAACGCCGGGGAACGCGACCGCATCGATGCTGCGCTGGAGAAGCTGGTCGCCGCCGTGGCCGGCGACGACCCGCGGGCCATCGAGCGGGAGATGAAGCAGGTGGAGAAGACCTGCGAGTTCTACGTGGAGCGGCGCATGAACACCAGCATCCGCCAGGCCATGGCGGGGAAGAGGCTGGATGAATTCTGAACTAGCCCGGAAATCCCATGAATTACACGCGCCCTCGTTCGTCTCTTGTTTCCACAAGGAATTTTCTTCAGTTGCCCGTAATCGCGGATACGGGACGCCTTCAGAAAATCCCTTGTGAAACCAATATACTGTGCGATCATCACGCGAATTCATGAAATTTCCGGGCTGAGTGAGAAAGCAATGACCCGCATCATCTTCCTTCCCCACGACGAGATCTGCCCCGAGGGCGCCGTCGTCGAGGCCGAGCCCGGTACCACCATCTGCGACGCGGCACTCGAGCACGGCATCGAGATCGAGCACGCCTGCGAGAAGTCCTGCGCCTGCACCACCTGCCATGTCATCGTGCGCGAGGGGTTCGAATCACTGGAGGAGGCCAGCGAGGAGGAAGAGGACCTGCTCGACAAGGCCTGGGGGCTGGAGCCCGAATCGCGCCTGAGCTGCCAGGCCGAGATCGGCAAGGAGGACCTGGTGGTGGAGATTCCCAAGTACACCGTCAACCAGGTATCGGAGAACCACTAATGGGGACCTCGAAAAATTACCATCCAGGCAATTTTTCTTCACGCAAACTGAAAACGTGGTTTCCAGTTTGCTTCATTTTCAATGGCTTATGCCATCGAAAATGGCAGGGCATCCCTGCCCTGCGCGGGCACCTCGGATTTTTCGAGGTGCCCTGATGAGCCTGAAATGGACCGATGTGCTCGATATCGCCATCGAGCTGGACGAAGCCCATCCCGAAGCGGACCCGCTCAAGGTCAACTTCGTGGAGCTGAGAGAGTGGGTAATGGAGCTGCCGGATTTCAACGACGATCCCGATCGCTGTGGCGAGAAGATCCTCGAGGCCATCCAGATGCACTGGATCGAGGAGCGGGAGTAACCGGCGGACCGTTCGCGGCGGGGACGCCGCTCCTGCGAGCAGGCACGTTCTTGTGCCGAATCCAGATGTTTGCGGCCGGAGGCTGCTCCGTTTCATTTCCTGAAGTATTCCACTCCGGCCAGCCCCTCGAAATGACGATCGCTGGTCACCAGCAGAGCTTCATGCTGGCGGGCGGTGGCATAGACGACGGCATCGGCCAGTGCAAGGCCGTGTTCCAGCGCAAAATCCCCGGCTAGCAGTGCCAGCGAGGTATCCAGCGGCACCACCGTCGCCTGTTCGGTCAGGGCCACGGTTCGCAGCGCCAGGGCTTCGTCTCTCTCCCGCTTCGTCCACTTGTAGAGATCGAACTGGACGATGGTGGGGACCAGGAGGTTTTCGGGTTCCTGGAACCAGGGTGCGTAGTCGTTGGCCAGTTTCCCGTCCGTCAACCACTCGATCCAGCCACAGGTATCCACCAGCACCATTTCAGAAACGATCCTGGTGGTCACGGTAATCCTTGGGATTGGCCCCCTTCAGCAGGCCGCGGGCAGACTCCAGGGAATCCACGGGCACGAGTTCGATCACTTTTCCCCTGGTGAGCACGGTGAATTCCTGGCCGGCGCTGAGTCCCAGGGTTTCGCGTACTTTTTTTGGAATGACCAGCTGGTACTTGCTGGAGAGCTTCACCTGGGTCATTTTACACTTCTCCAATCGATAGAATAAACGTAATGCAATTATAGCAGGGCGTTTTTTCGGAACTGGAGAACTGCGTTGGCTTGACCGCCGCTTTTTGAAACAATGGCGCGCATCCTTTTTCAGACAGCGAGAGATTTTCCATGCCCCTGATCAAAGCCTTCACCGGTCTGCGCCCGGCACCGGGCCGCGCCGACGACGTGGTCGCTCCCCCCTACGACGTGATGAACGAGCAGGAGGCCCGTGCCATGGTGCAGGGCCGGCCCTGGAGTTTTCTGCACATCTCCCGTCCCGAGGTGGACCTGCCGGAAGGTACCGATCCCTATGCGCCGGAAGTCTATGCCAAGGGGCGCGAGAACCTGGAGCGCATGATCGCCGAGGGGGTGCTGAAGCGTGACCAGCAGCCGAGCTTCTACGTCTATCGCCTCACCATGGGCGACCACGTGCAGACCGGCCTCATGGGCGTGGCCTCGGTGGAAGCCTACGACGCCGACCGCATCAAGAAGCACGAGTTCACCCGCCCGGTGAAAGAGGACGACCGGGTGCGCAACATCGACACCCTCAATGCCCAGACCGGTCCCGTGTTTCTCGTCTATCCCGCCACCGAGGAGATCGACCGGGTGCTGGCCAAGGTCACCGAGGGAGCACCCGATATTGACGTCACCGCGGCCGACGGGGTGCGCCACGAGCTGTGGGCGGTCTCCGACCCGGAAACCGTGCAAAAGCTCACCGACGCCTTCGACCGTCTCGATGCCCTCTACGTGGCCGACGGTCACCACCGCTCGGCGGCAGCGTCGCGGGTGGCTGCGGCGTGCAAGGCGGCCAACCCGGAACATACCGGGGAGGAGAGCTACAACT
The DNA here is from genome assembly GCA_003972985.1 of Gammaproteobacteria bacterium. Lineage (GTDB taxonomy): Bacteria > Pseudomonadota > Gammaproteobacteria > Chromatiales > Chromatiaceae > Thiolapillus. Next base: position 16,026 of record QNZQ01000030.1, read on the forward strand.
ACTTCCTCAGCGTCATCTTTCCCCATGACCAGATGCAGATACTCGACTACAACCGGGTGGTGAAGGATCTGGGCGGCCTGTCCGCGGAAGAGTTCGTGGCGAAGCTCACCGGGGCTTTCAGCGTGGAACCTTCCGACGAACCGGTGAAGCCTTCCCGGAGCGGCGAATACGGCATGTACCTGCGCGGCCAGTGGTACCAGTTGAGGATCAAGCCCGAGCTGGTCCCTGCGGACGATCCCGTGGCGCGCCTGGACGTGAGCCTGCTGCAGAACAATCTCATCGAGCCCCTGCTCGGCATCAGCGACCCCCGTACCGACAACCGCATCGATTTCGTCGGCGGCATCCGTGGACTGTCGGAACTGGAGAAACGGGTGGACTCGGGCGACTGGGCGGTGGCCTTCTCCCTCTATCCCACCACCATGGAAGCGCTCATGGCGGTGGCCGACGCCGGCGAGGTGATGCCGCCCAAGTCCACCTGGTTCGAGCCCAAGCTGGCCGACGGGCTGGTGAGCCACGTGCTGGACTGACACCGTCCCTTGCCCTGAAGGCGCCACGGGCGGCGGAACGGCGGTTTTGGGACTACACTAGAAATCACGGTGTATCCAACCCGGAGAACCCCATGTTCCCCAAGAACCTTTTCCTGGCCTGCCTCCTGCTCGTGGCCTCATCGGTGCCGGCGGCCGGCAGGCTGGTGAACACGCCCTACCAGGATCCCAAGGTGGTGTTCGATTTCTATTTCGACGATCCGCGCCATATCGAGAGCGCACTCTTCTGGATACGTTCCTACATGAATCCGCTCATGGACAAACCCTACGACATGGCGCCCGAGTTCATGGAGATCGTGGTGGTGATCCACGGGACCGAGATCGTCACGGTGGCGGAATCGAACTACGAAAAGTACAAGGTCGCCGTGGATCGCATGCGTTACTACGCCAGCCTCGGGGTGAAGTTCAAGGTGTGCGGCCTGGCCGCTGCCGATTTCGGTTACAGCGTGAAGGACTTCCAGGACTTCGTCGAGCTCGTGCCTTCGGCGATCACGGAGCTGGCCTACTGGCAGCAGCAGGGCTATGGCCTGATTGCGCCGCGCATCCTGGAGAAGAAATTTTCCAACGATGAGATCCGCTGAGCAGTTTCGTGCCTTTTCTCTTCTGCAACAGGATTCCGTGGTAACTTCCTGCCTGAGTCGGCAGCCTTTCTGAAGTCCTGATGGTCACCATTGCTCCCCACCTTCCTGAAACCGGTCGCCTCGACCAGGGGCATCTCACTGCCTGGCTGGCGGGGCTGGCCAGGCATCGCAGCCGGGAAGAGATTCACCGCATTACCCTGGCGCTTCAGCTGGTGGAGGAGGTTCACGGCGACGAGCCCACCTGGGGCGGAATGCAGCACCAGCTGGCGCTGGTGCAGAGCGCGGCCATACTGGACCAGCTCAAGCTGGACACGCCGACGCTGCTGGCGGCGCTGCTCTCGGACCTGCCGGAATCGGAGACGGAGCGGGCCGGGGAGTTCGGCGCCCAGGTGAACGGCATGTTGCGCGACCTGTCGCGGATCCGTACTCTGGCCGTGGCCGGCAGCGGCGATTCCGACGAGAGGCAGAGCGAAAACCTGCGCCGCATGCTGCTCGGACTGGCCGACGACGTGCGCGTGGTGATGGTGGTGCTGGCCAAGCGGCTGCAGCTGATACGGGTGCTCAAGTACCTGGACGAGGACGAGCAGAAGCGCATTGCCGACATCACCCAGCGCATTCATGCGCCCCTGGCCAACCGGCTCGGCATCTGGCAGCTCAAGTGGGAACTGGAGGATCTCTCGCTGCGCTACCTGCGTCCCGACGAGTACCGTGACATCGCTCGCGCGCTGGAGGAGAAGCGGGCAGAACGCGAGGCCTTCATTGCCCAGGTGATCGAGCGGCTCCAGCAGCGCTGCCGGGAGCACGGCATCGAGGCGCAGATCAGCGGCCGCCCGAAGCATATTTACAGCATCTGGCGGAAGATGCAGCGCAAGCACGTCGACTTCAGCCAGATATTCGACGTGCGCGCGGTGCGGGTGCTGGTGGAGAGCGTCTCCCAGTGCTACGAGGTGCTGGGCATGGTGCATGGCGCCTGGCAGCCGGTGCCGGGTGAATTCGACGACTACATCGCCCACCCCAAGCCCAACGGCTACCGGTCGCTGCACACGGCGGTGATCGGCGAGGACGGCAAGCCGCTGGAGGTGCAGATCCGCACCTGGGAGATGCACGAGCACGCCGAACGCGGTGTGGCGGCCCACTGGCGCTACAAGGAGGATGGCAAGGGCGATGCCGAGCTGGAAAGGCGCATCGAGTGGATGCGGGCCTGGCTGGAACAGCCTTCCGATGTCCAGGAGCCGGATTCGGATGCCGAGTTCGAGGCACGCCGCATCTATGTGCTCACGCCCCAGGGACGGGTGGTGGAACTGCCCAAGGGAGCCACGGCCGTGGATTTCGCCTACGCCATCCACAGTTCGGTGGGTCACCGCTGCCGGGGCGCCAAGGCGGACGGCAGGATGATCTCCCTCACCCAGCCGCTGGAGAGTGGCCAGACGGTGGAGATCCTCACCGCCAAGGAGGAGGCGCCCAGCCTCGACTGGCTCAGCCCCAGCTCGGGCTACGTGGCCACCTCGCGGGCGCGCAACCGCATCCGCCAGTGGTTCAAGAAGCAGAACTTCGAGCAGCACGTGCAGCTCGGCAAATCGAGCCTGGAGAAGGAGGTGAAGCGGCTCGGAGTGCCCCGGCCCGACCTCCCCCGGCTGCTGGAGCGCTACAACTTCACTACCGTGGAGGATCTCTACGCCGCCATTGGCCGGGGCGAAGTGTCTCCGGTGCAGGTGGCCAGCGCGCAGGCACCGCCGGAGGAGCGGCCGGTGGAGGAGAGCATCGCCGAGAAGGCAGCGCTGCGGGAGCACAGGCCGGGCAGGAGCCACGGCCAGGTGATGGTGGAGGGAGTGGGCGACCTCATGACCAACATGGCGCGCTGCTGCAAGCCGGTGCCCTATGATCCCATCGTCGGCTACATCACCCGCGGGCGTGGCGTGACCATCCACCGCCGTGACTGCCCGGTGGTGAAACGCCTGCAGGAGGAGCAGCAGGAGCGGCTGATACCGGTGACCTGGAGCGAGGAGCAGCCGCCAGGCGCCTTCCTGGTGGATATCCAGGTACATGCCGGCGACCGCAAGGGGTTGCTGCGGGACATCACCTCGGTCTTTTCCAACGAGGAGGTGGACGTGCTGGGTGTGAAGACGCGCTCCAACCGGCGCAAGGAGACCGCCGACATGCGCTTCACCGTGGAGGTGAAGGATGTGACTCAGCTCAGTCGCATGATGGAAAAGCTCAACCAGGTGCCGGACGTGGTGGAGGTGAGGCGGCAGACCTGAAGGAAGCTGCGTAGGGCGATTGAGCGCAGCGCATCCGCCGACCGCATGGCTCATGCAGTGCGGGGCGGGTAAACATAGGCATTGCCTGATGCGCTACGCTTATCAGGCCTACGGGGTGCGGTGTCGGGCTGAAACCCGACTTGCAATTTCCGACTGGGGGTGGCGGCTCTCCAGTTCTCTGTAGAGCTGCGATTCGAATTCCGCGCCCTCGGCTTCCAGGGCGGCCGCCAGTTCGGCCAGGTGCTCGTTGTCCTCCCGTCCATCCCAGTTCTTGACGTAGCTGCCTTCCTTGTAGCCGTGGTCCTGGCGGAAGCGGTTGAGCACGTTCTTGCCCACGTAGATGCGGTAGAGATCGTCGAAGCCGGTGCCGACGGCGTCCAGGAGCGCGAGAAAGGCGGGCATGCTCAGGTTTCTGTCGGTGAGTGCGTGCAGGGCGAGGTTGTCCACGTTGGCGCGGAAGTCGTCTTCCGCGTGAGCACCCGAATCCATGTGCGCCAGCATGGTGTCGGCGGCGGCCTGGTGATCGCCGCCGCAGCGTGCCAGCTCGGCGCTCAAGCCGAAGTGCCAGATGTCGATGAGCTCCAGGCGGATCTGTTCGATGTCGTGCTGCTGGGCCTTCCACCACTTCCAGCCGTAGTGTTCCATCAGCTCAGCGGCCTCCAGCCAGATGGCGCGATACCACTCGTGGCCCGCATCCAGCCATCCGGAGTCGATCTGGCGGTTGAGGCGGTCCTGCAGTTGCAGCATGTGAAGGAGTTTTTCTTTCATGGGCCGGTACGGAGTGGTGGGCAAAGGAGCATTCTAACCCCGTTGGATTCATCCCCCCAATCGGTGGACAATAGCCTCTTTCCCTCCAAGGCTTTGTACCAATGACCACTGCTGTTCGACTCGAAGGGCTCAGGAAGATCTATGCCAACGGAACCGAGGCGCTCAAGGGCATCGACCTGAAGGTGGAGGCGGGGGATTTTTTCGCCCTGCTGGGGCCCAACGGGGCGGGCAAGTCCACCGCCATCGGCATCCTCGCCTCGCTGGTGCGCAAGAGCTCCGGCCGGGTGGAGGTGTTCGGCCATGACCTGGATCGCGATCCCCAGGCGGTGAAGCGCTGCATCGGCCTGGTGCCCCAGGAGTTCAACTTCAACCAGTGGGAGCCGGTGGAGGAGATCGTCATCAACCAGGCCGGGTACTACGGCATTCCCCGGCGGGTGGCGACGGGCAAGGCAAGGAAGGTGCTGCAGACGCTGGACCTGTGGAGCCGGCGGCGGGTGCAGGCGCGCAGCCTCTCCGGCGGTCTGAAGCGACGCCTGATGATCGCCCGGGCCCTGGTGCACGAGCCGCCGCTGATGATCCTCGACGAGCCCACTGCCGGGGTGGACATCGAGATCCGGCGCAGCATGTGGGCGTTCATGCAGGAGATCAACCGTGCCGGCACCACCATCATCCTCACCACCCATTACCTGGAGGAGGCGGAGAACCTGTGCCGCTCCATCGCCATCATCGACGATGGCCGCATCGCCGAGAGCAGCACCATGCGCGCCCTGCTGCAGCGCCTGCACCGCCAGGCCTTCCTGCTCACGCTGAAAAAGCCGCTGGAGCGGCTGCCGGAGGGGGCGCCCGTGGAGCTGGGCCTGCACGACGAGCACACCCTGGAGGCGGTGCTGGGACAGGATCAGACCCTCAACCAGCTGTTCGGCTGGCTGGACCGGCAGGGGATCGAGGTGCTCAGCATGCGCAACAAGCAGAACCGCCTGGAGCAGTTCTTCATGGACCGCGTACAGAAGCGGCGCGAGGCGGCGGCATGACGCCGGACACCCGGGACGTACAGGCCGGGGGCAGGGTTCGAGGCACCAACTGGATCGCCTTCTCCACCCTGGTGATCAAGGAAGTGCTGCGCTTCAGCCGCATCTGGGTGCAGACCGTCCTGCCGCCGGCCATCACCACCACGCTCTACTTCATCATCTTCGGCAACCTCATCGGGGCGCGTATCGGCGAGATGGACGGCTATGGCTACAAGGAGTTCATCGTTCCCGGCCTCATTCTCATGGCGGTGATCGCCAACAGCTACGCCAATACCGTCTCCAGTTTCTTCCAGGCCAAGTACCAGCGTCACATCGAGGAGCTGATCATCTCGCCGGTGCCCAACTGGATCATCCTCGCCGGCTACGTGACCGGGGGGGTGGCGCGGGGACTGGTGGTGGGGCTGGTGGTGACCGGCGTGTCGCTGTTCTTCGCCGACATCCGCATCGAGCATCCCCTGCTCACGCTGCTGGTGGTGGTGCTCACTTCCATCCTGTTCGCCCTGGGCGGCCTCATCAACGCCATCTTCGCGCGCAACTTCGACGACATCTCGGTGATTCCCACCTTCGTGCTCACGCCGTTGACCTACCTGGGCGGGGTCTTCTACTCCATCAGCCTGCTTCCTCCCTTCTGGCAGCAGGTCTCGCTGGCCAACCCGGTTCTCTACATGATCAATGCCTTCCGCTACGGCATCCTCGGCGTTTCCGACATCGACCCGGCGGTGGCGCTGCTGCTCATACTCGGTTTCATCCTGGTGCTCGGTGGCTTGGCGCTGTGGCTGCTCTACAGGGGCGTGGGGATAAAGAATTGAACCGACGTGGCCGGCTCTCCTGGGCGCTCTACGACTGGGGCAACTCCGCTTTCGCCACCTCGGTGATGGCCGGCTTCTTTCCGGTCTTCTTCAAGGAGTATTGGGCACGCGGCCTGGATGCCACCGACAGCACCTTCTGGCTGGGGATGGGCAACTCGGCGGCCAGCACCCTGATGATCGTGCTGGCGCCGCTCATCGGCGCGCTGGCGGACCAGGGCGGCAACAAGAAGCGGATGTTGGTGCTGTTCGCCTTTCTCGGTGCGCTCATGACCTCGTCGCTGTTTCTGGTGAGCGCCGGCCTGTGGCCGTTGGCGCTGCTCTGCTATGCGCTGGGCATCGTCGGCTTTTCCGGCAGCATCGTGCCCTATGATGCGTTGCTGGTGGACATGGCCGAGGAGCCCGAGCTGGACCGGGTTTCGGCGCTCGGTTATGCCCTGGGCTATCTCGGCGGCGGTCTGCTCTTCGCCCTGAGCGTGGTCATGGTGATGAAGCCGGAGCTGTTCGGCCTGGCCTGGCCGGGCCAGGCCGTGCGCATCTCCTTTCTCATGGTGGGCATCTGGTGGGCCGCCTTCACCGTGCCGCTGCTGCTGTTCGTGCACGAGCGCAATCCGGCGCCGGCCCGGCAGGGAGTGATCCGCGGCGCCTTGCGCGAGCTTCGGGACAACCTGCGCGAGGTGCGCCGGCACCGCATGGCCTTTCTCTTTCTGTTCGCCTACTGGCTTTACATCGACGGCGTGGATACCATCGTGCGCATGGCCGTGGACTATGGACTGGCCATCGGTTTCGAGCCGGAGGATCTGCTGGCGGCGCTGCTGGTGACGCAGTTCGTGGGCTTTCCTTCCGCCCTGTTCTTCGGCTGGCTCGGGGCCCGGCTGGGACCCAAGTCGGGAATCATGATCGCCCTGGGGGTCTATACGCTGGTGGTGCTCTGGGCCTGGGTGATGAAAAGGCAGTGGGAGTTCTATGGGCTGGCGGTGATGATCGGTCTGGTGCAGGGCGGCGTCCAGTCGCTGAGCCGTTCGCTCTATGCGCGGCTCATTCCACCGGACCGGGCCGGCGTCTTTTTCGGCATCTACAACATGCTGGGCAAGTTTGCGGCGGTCATCGGGCCGTTGCTGGTGGGCCTGGTAGGGGTGGCCACCAGAAGTTCCCGAACCGGGATCCTGGCCATTCTGATATTGTTCGTAGGAGGCGCGATGGTATTGCACCAGGTCCGCGTCAAGGCGGACGTCGGAGGTGAAAGATGAAGATTCTGAAGTGGTTTGCAGGCATCGTGGTAGGCGTGGTGCTGCTGGGGGTGTTGGCCCTCGGGGTTCTCACCCTGGTTCTCGATACTGAGGTGATCAAGGAGCAGGTGATCGTCAAGTTCGAGCAACGGACAGGCCATACCCTGCAGATCGATGCCCCCATCGAGTGGTCCGTCTTTCCCTGGCTGGGCCTGAAACTGGAAAAGGTGGTGGTGGGGAACGCGCCGGGCTTTGGCGACGAGCCCCTGGCCGCCATCGACGTGTTGGACGTGAAGGTGGGACTGATGCCGCTTCTGGAGAAGCGCATCGCCGTGGACACGGTGACGCTCAAAGGCGTGGACATCAACCTGATGCGGAACAAGGCAGGCAAGACCAACTGGGAATCGCTGGCGGGAGGGAAGCCGGGCGGGGGTGAGTCCAAAGCGGTTGAAACAGCGGGGCAGCAGAAAGCGGCCATGGATGAGTTTCAGATCGACCTCAAGGGCATCGAGCTGGACGACCTGGACCTCGATTACGTGGATGCCCAAAAGGGCGCGGCCTACCACCTCGAGGATCTCGATGTTCGCATCGGGGAATTGAAGCCCGATACGCCGGTCCTGGTGGAACTGGCAACCAAATTGGCCCTGCAGAATCCGCCGCTGGCAGGCAAGGTCGCCATCTCCACGGAAGTGACGGCCAGCCGTGACTATCAGCGCATCGACTTCTCCGCGCTGGCCGTGGAACTCCATGCCGAAGGGGAGGGACTTCCCGAAGGGGGAGTGGATCTGAAGCTGGCCGGCAACCTGGCCCTGGACAGAAAAACCGACCGGTTGGCAGTGAGTGATCTTTCCGTATCGGGTCCCCAGGTGGATATTACGGGTGCGGTGAGTATTTCGGGCCTCACCGAAAAACCGAAGGTGGAGGGGCGGCTGGCGCTGCAGGATACCAACCTGAAGGAGTTGTTGGCCCTGGCGGGCGTGGAGCTGGAAACGGCTGACCCGCAAGCGCTCACGAAGATTTCCGCGCAACTGCAGATGGTCCAGGAGGGCGAGGCGCTCACCCTGAAACCGCTGGAAATCAGGCTGGATGAGAGCACTGTCAGCGGCTTCATCTCCATTCCTTCCTTCGAAGGTCCGGTGGTGCGCGCAAGGCTGCAGGTGGACAACATCGATCTGGACCGTTACCTGCCACCCGCAAAAGAGGAAGAGCAAACAGCAGCGGCCGGAAGCGGAGCCGATGGGTCGGCAGAGCAGCCGGAGAGGATCGATTTTGCACCCCTGCGCAAGCTGGATGCCGATGCCACCATTGAGGTGGGCAGGCTGAAGGTAAAGGGTCTGGAAATGGAGAAAATCACTCTCACGCTGAAGGCGAAGAAGGGCGTGATCAGCCTCGATCCGATCGGGGCGCTTCTCTACCAGGCTCTTCCCCTGATCGAGTGGGTAGTTTAGCGTAGGGCAGCATGAGAGACATTGATCTATACACCCGGATATTGGGTATTCAGGCACCTTGGCGAGTCGCCGATGTGGAGGTTGATATGCCCCAAGGGCAAGTCATCGTCCACGTG
>QNZQ01000111.1 GCA_003972985.1 Gammaproteobacteria bacterium
GCCGCATCAAGGCGATCAAGGTTCGGAGCCATGGCTTCCGCAACAAGGAGCGCTTTGCCAACGCCATTTACTTCCACCTTGGCGGACTCGATCTCTACCCAGAGGCCATCAGCCAGCAACTGTTACCCACCTGATTTGGTGAAGAGCCGTATCTCTCAACCGCCGATGGCGGAAGGTGGGCTCACCCGCAGCGCGGCGCGCACGCCGGCAAAGCTGGCCATGAGACAGATCGCCAAGGTGATCGCCAGCGCCGTGAGGGTGTCCCGCTCCAGGATCACCACATGCTTGGGAAACAGCGGTGCCCAGTAGGTCACCGCCAGCTTTCCGGCCAGGAAACCGATGAACCCGAGGCCGATGGACTCCTGCACGATCATGCCGGCAATGCGCCGGTTGGGTGTGCCGATGAGCTTGAGCACGGCAATCTCCTTGAGCTTGGTCTGGGTCATGGAATAGATGGTGAGGGCGACGATGGCTGCGCTCACCAGCGTGAGAATGACCAGAAAGAGACCGATCTGTTTGGCTGCAGTGGCGATGAGCTGACCGATGAGGATCTCCTCCATCTCCGCCCGAGTGTAGGCGGTGAGGCGCAGCCAGTCCTGGATGGTCGCTGCCACTTCCCGGTCACTGTACCCCGGCTGCAAGCGCACCAGTATCGCGTTGACCCTGTGGTTAGAGAAAAGGCGCTTTTCAACCGCCTCCAGCAGGTTGGGATTCCCTGGCGGATTGAAGACAGGGCTTTCGGACAGGATCTTGCGATCCCGGAAAATGGCATCGTTGTCCTTGAGGAACTGGATCTCCTGGGCGTCTTTCAGTGACACGAAGACCATGGGGTCGCCCCCGGACGAGCGTAACCCCTTGGTGATGCCCACTACGGTGTAGTCGTGCCGACGGATGGGAACCCTGTCCCCGATTCGAAAGCCGGTGCGTACGTCCGCTACCATCTCGTAGTGATTGCGGGTGATGAAGCGGCCCTCGATCAATCGATCGGGGCCACCAGGACGGCCCGGCTCGTAACCGGCCATCATCACCCGCACCGAGCGCTCGCCCTGGATCACCTCCATGGTGAGATAAGCGACATTTCCCGCATCGCGCACGCCGGGCATGGCGAGTACACCCCGGATCATCTCGTCGCTCAGGGAGAAGGGTTCGGCAAAAGGACCCAGGGTGTGCTGCTGAACCACCCAGACGTCGGCATCGGCGGCCTGCAGGAGCGCCAGACCATCCTCCACCATGCCGCGGTACACTCCGGCCATGGTGAGCGTCACACCGATGAGCAGCCCCAGTCCGAGGCCGGTGGCCAGATAGCGGCCGAAGCCGTGGGCGATGTCACGATAGGCCAGATTGATCATCGTGCCTCTACCTTGAGCCCTTCCTCCATACGCCGGGCGGTATACACGATCACCTTCTCACCGGCTTCGAGTCCCTTACGCACCTCCACCCGGCCATCCAGCGTCCGCACGCCGATCACGACGGGGCGGAAGGTGGCCCGGCCGCCATCGAGCAGCCACACGCCCTTTTCACCCGCCTTCTCCTGGAGTGCAGCCGCCGGCACCCAGAGTACACCGGTGACCGGTGGCAGGTGGATGGTCACGTTGGCCAGGCTGCCCAGGGGAACGGAAGGAATGGCGCCCTCGAAAGCCACGTTCACCCAGCGCTCTTCGGTGAGACTGTCGGCAATGGCTTCCATGCGCGCCACCCGGCCGGGAAGCGCCTTCCCGGGGTGTTCGCGGAGACGGATTTCAGCCGGCAATCCAACCCGCACTCCCCGACTGCGCTTCTGATCCACGCGCACCCGCACCCAGACGGTGGACGGATCGATGAGCTGCAGGACCGGCGTGCCAGCCATCACCACCGAACCCGGATCCACCCTGCGATCCACCACCAGACCTGCCACCGGACTGACGAGCCGCAGTTCCCGAAGCTGCGCTTCCAGTGCCCGCACATCTTCCCGAGTCCTTTCCAGGTCATGGCGAAGAGCTTGCAGATCGGCTTCCGCCGCCCTCAGCTGATGGGCCAGGGAAACGGCAGCCGTGACTTTCACGTCCACCTGATCCTGGGACACCTGTTTCTCCAAGCCCAGCTCCCGGTACCGGTCCGCCTCCTTGCGCGCCAGCGCCAGCCGGGCGGAGAGATCGGCACGCTTCGCATCGGCGGCACTGATTGCGGATTCTGTCCTGAGAACGTTCCGTCGCGCCGACTCCAGCCGGTAGGGAAGGTCCACGGGGTCCATCTCGCCCAGCAGCTGCCCTTCCTGTACTTGGTCACCCTGGTCCACGCTCAGCGTCAGCAGGCGACCACCCCGGGTGGGGCCGATTTCGTAGGTACGCAGAGCCTCCAGCGTTCCCACGCCGAAACTGGCGGAGTGGAGATCGCCCTGCCCGGCCTCGGCCACCTCCACCACCACGGGCGCCAGGGGCCCCTTCTTCAGGATCAGCACAACGGCACCCGCTACGGCCAGCAGGAAAATCATGCTGTAAAGGAAACGTTTTGTTCGGCTGTTCACGACCTCTCAACCAATGCCGCCGGTGAAGCAACGGATTGCGTGGCACTGGTACTCCCGATCATCGGTGCCCTCTACCGCCACCGCCGCGCCCGGAGCCGTATCCGCTTCCGTACCCCTGCATGTTGCCACGTCCACGGTACCCTCCGGTTTCGTTCATTTCCCCCGACTGGCCATAACGATACATGTTTTGGCGGTTTGCTCCCTGGCCGTAACGGTATCGGGCTCCATCTCCATTGCTTTGCCCAGCGCCCTTGCCTCGCCCACCGAACTGATTCTGTTCACGGAAGGCCGCCCGCTCCTGGTCACCCATCGACCGAACGCGGTTCTGCATTTCGGCACGGTAGGCATCCCGCTCTTCCACTGTCAATTCACCTGCACGTGCACGCTCGCGCTGCTGAAGCAGCTCTTCGATACTCATCTGCGTGTAGTCTGCAGCCTGCACCGCCGTAGCCGCGGTGCCCAACGCCAGTAGCCCTGCCATCATATGGACTTTCGTTTTCTTCATTTTCGCCTCCGGGGTTTCATCCAATCGGGTCACCCACCCGGGTAACTGGCCTCCATGCTGCCGAAAGGCTGTTTCCCCGGCATTTCAAGCCAATGAAGAATTGTTTCGATATGTTTCGCCGGGAAGCCGGGAAAAGAGCGCATGTAATGGCGGGCCGAACCCAATGCGGTCCAACAGGCTCCAAAGCGTCAATTCCCCACAATAATAATTAGTATCTGCTAATGAACTTATACGCAATCCTTCTGTCTGAGAATGTGAACAAGTTACATTTATATGCACATAAACAATAAGGAGAGAGAACAATGGCAGCACTGATCGAAGACTTCCCCCATGACGGCGTGGTCACGGTGAACCGCGTCATCCTGAAACCCGAGTACACGGTGGACGACCTGCAGGAGCGGGTGGCCTACCTGTGCGAGAACGTCAAGACCTATCACTCCGATACCGGCTTCGTCGGCGGTTTCGTGGCCCTCAACAGCGGCAACGTCTCCAACGAAGGCAGCACCATCGGCCAGGCGGTGGAGAGCCCGCTGAAGGGGCGCGAGGCGCTCATCGTCACCTTCTGGCGCTCCTTCGATGAGCACGAGGCCTCGCACCGCAGCGAGACCTTCCAGCCCCTGTTCCGGAAGGTGCTGGAGCTGTGCGAGAACGGCAACGAGGAGATCGCCTACGAGATGCTCTGGTCAGGCAGGGCCTACAGCGCCGAAGAGGCGCAAAAGGCCCGTGAAGCCAAGGAGCAGCATCTGCACGAAGCGGCCTGATCCGGCGGGCGCGGGCTTGCGCCGCGCCCGTTCAGGCGTAGGGATTGCTCCCGTCGGGCTGCTCGCGGAAGCGCCGGTAGGTCCACTGGTACTGCTCCGGATACTGGCGCACCAGCGCTTCCACGCCGGCATTGAGCGCGGCTGCCGAAGCCTCCAGGTCGGCGGCACCGATGGCCGGGGCTCCTTCCTGGCCGATCACCCGGTATTTCCAGGAACCCTTCTGGCGCACGAAGCCGATGAAGTAGACCGGTGCGCCGCTCTTGCGTGCGAAGCGGCTCACCAGGGTCATGGTGAGCGCCGGCACGCCGAAAAAAGGCGCGAAGACGCCGGCGCCGCCCTCGCGGCTCTTGGGCTGCTGGTCCGGGAGTATGACGATGATCTCACCCCTGGAAAGCGCCTGATACAGCGTCCTGATTCCCGCCCGGTCTGTGGCCACCATTCGGTTCTGTCCCGGACGGTTGCGCCCCTCCAGCATGAGCGATTCCAGCCCCTGCTTGCGCGGCGGCCGGTAGAGCCCGGTGGCCTTGCCCAGGCTGCCGAAGAAGTGGGCGCTGATCTCGAAGTTGCCCAGATGGGGCATGGCCACGATGAGCCCCTTGCCCTGCTCGAGCAGCTGGCGGATCTCGTCGGGCACGCTGCCCGGCTCCAGCCGGCCCAGCCACTTTTCCGTGGAGCCGTACCAGACCGCCGGCATCTCCAGCAGCGTGGTGGCGGTCTCCTTCAGGGACCGGCGCAGCAGATCCTCCCGCGCCCCGGCTTCCATCCCGGGAAAGCAGAGCGCCAGGTTCACGCGGGCATTCTCCCGCTCCCGGTTGGGCAGGCGGTAGAGCAACCAGCCTGCGGAAGCACCGAGAAGGCGCAGCGTGGGCAGCGGCAGGGAACCAAGAAAGCGGATGAGAATCCGCAGCAGGGTCGTTTTCATGGCGAGGGGCTATAATCGGATTGTCGTCATGTTAACCGGAACCGCTCATGGACAGTAATCACCCCCACGGCCTCACCCCCCACGAAGCGCAGAAGATCCTGCAGGAAAATCCCCGCGCGGTACTGGTGGACATCCGCTCCAGCATGGAATTCCTCTTCGTCGGCCACCCCGTGGGCGCGGTGCACATCCCCTGGATCGACGAGCCCGACTGGGACGTCAATCCCGATTTCGTCACCGACATCCGCAAGCTGCTGCTGGGCGGCGTGGTCTGCGACAGCGAAGAGGAACTCGAGTGCGCACCGGTGATCCTCATCTGCCGCAGCGGCAAGCGCTCACTGCAGGCGGGAAAGGCGCTGCTGGAAGCGGGGATGAAGGACATCTACCACGTGGACGACGGCTTCGAGGGCGACCTCAACGAGCATCACCAGCGCAGCACCCTCAACGGCTGGCGCTTCGAGGGACTGCCCTGGGAGCAGTGCTGAGCCACTCCAGGATGGCATCGGTGGCCGTCACCACGGCTTCGGCCACCGCCGGCGTGAGAGCGCGTCCCGGATCGAAGCAGCCCCCCTCGATGCCCACCACCAGGAGATCCGCGGGCAGTTCACCCAGCACGGCCGACAACTGCAGCGCCTCGGCCAGACCGAAACGGTGGGTGGAATAGGGAAACAGCCCCGGCGAAGGCAGCGCGTCCGGTGAAAAGCGGCGCAGCGTTCCAGGTTCTGTGCCCGAAACCATGGCATCGACCAGCACCACCCGCTGCCGACCCCGCCACAGCGCCATGAGCCCCGCCCCCTCTCCCCAGTGAGTCTCCAACCGCACATCGGGCAGGGGATACCGGCGCAGCCGGTCGATCACGGCGACCCCCACGCCATCGTCACCACGCAGCGGGTCGCCGATACCGATGACCAGGTTTTCAGCCACGCTCCATCCTGAGCCTGAGGAAATGGGTTGCACAGGAGATGCAGGGATCGAAGTTGCGGATGCTCTGCTCGCAGCGCCACTGCAGTTCCCCGTCGGGGAGGTCCAGGTTGGCCTCCACCACGCGGCGCAGGTCCGCCTCCATCTGGCGCTGGTTCTGACTGGTGGGAGGCACGATGCGGGCCTCGCCGATGAGGCCGTCGCCGTCCAGGTCGTAACGGTGGTAGCAGATGCCCCGGGGGGCCTCGGTGCAGCCTGTTCCCCGTCCGGCCCTGACCGCTGCTTCCACGGCCGCGGGCTCCGGTTCTTCGTAGGCGTCCAGCAACCGCAGCGCCTCTTCGAAGGCGTAGCACACCTCCACCATGCGTACCAGGATGGAGTGGAAGGGGTTGCTCACCCGGCGCGGCAGGCCCACTTCCCGGGCTAGCGCCTGCGCCGCGCCCGAGAGCTGCTCGAAGTTGTTGTTGTAGCGGGCGATGGGCCCCACCAGGTAGGGGCCGTCGTGTCCTTTCATCAGGCCATGGAGCGCCGTGGAGCGGGCCACCTGGGCTTCGTCGAAATGCTCCTCGAATTGGTCGATGGCGATGTCCAGCCCTTCGCTGGAGACGATCCGCCCCTCGGCAATGGCGTACTCGTCAGGATGGTGGAGCGATACGCAGAGGTACTCCTGCTCCACCTCGGGGAACTCGAACCGCGCCACCTGCCGGGCCAGCTCCCGCGCCGCTTCCAGGCCGGTTTCGAGCTCGCCGCGCAACCCTTCCAGCGCTTGCGGATCGGGCGCGCGGTAGAAACCGCCCACCTTCAGGTTCACCGGGTGCACCGCGCGCCCGCCGATCACTTCCAGCAGGCGGTTGCCGGTGGCCTTGAGGGCCAGCGCCTGGCGCACCAGGTCGGGATGATCCTGCGCCATGGCGATGGCGTCGTCGTAGCCGAGAAAATCGGGCGCATGCAGAAAGAAGACGTGGAGCAGGTGGCTCTGGATCCACTCGCCGCAGTAGATGAGCCGGCGCAGGGCGCGGATCTGCGGCGTCACCTCGAGTCCCAGCACCGACTCCATCGCCTGGCTCGCGCCCAGCAGATAGGCTACGGGACAGATGCCGCAGATTCGCGCGGTGATGTCCGGCGCCTCGCGGTAATCGCGCCCCTGCAGCAGCGCCTCGAAGAAGCGCGGCGGCTCGAAGATGCGGAACTCGAGCTCTTCGATGCGCCCTTCCTTCAGGCGCACATGCAGGGCCCCTTCCCCCTCCACGCGCGCCAGCGCCTCCACCTGGATGATGCGGGACTCACTCATGACGGGCACTCTCCTCGCGGAAGGCCGGAGCGTTGGCGTTGAACAGCCGGTAGTAGCGCTGCAGCGAGGCGGGATCCATGCCCAGTTCCTGCAAGCGCCTGCTCAAGGCCGCCGCATTGGGCCGTTCCGCCGGACCGAAACAGCCGTAGCAGCCCCGTCCCACGGCAGGGCACCGGTTGCCGCAACCGGCCTGGGTGACGGGACCCAGGCAGGGTTCGCCCCGGCTCACCATGACGCAGACCGTACCCGCCGCCTTGCACTCCTGGCACTGGCTCCAGGCGGGAATATTGGGCCTGCGCGCGTTGAGAAAGGCGTTGATCAGCTCCAGCAGCTGGCCCTTGTCGATAGGACAGCCGCGCAGCTCGAAATCCACCTTCACGTGGTCGCTCACCGGCGTGGCGGTGGCCAGGGAATCGATGAAATCGGGCTGCGGGTAGACCTGCTGCTGCACTTCGTCGAAATCGAGGAGGTTGCGCAGGGCCTGGATCCCTCCCGCCGTGGCGCAGGCACCGATGGTCACCAGCTGCCGCGACTGCTCGCGGATCCAGCGGATCTGCGCCTGCTCCCGGGCCGTGGAGATGGAGCCCTCCACCAGCGAGAGGTCGTAGGGCCCCGGCCGGGTGGCGCGGCTCGCCTCCAGGAAATGGGCGATCTGCACCGCGCCGGCCAGCTGCAGCAGCTCCTCTTCGCAGTCGAGGAGACTGAGCTGGCAGCCGTCACAGGAGGAGAATTTCCATACCGCCAGTTTCGGTTTCATCACAGCTCCTTGATCTTCATCAGGGGAGCGACCTGCTCCAGGGAGAACACCGGGCCGTCCCGGCACACCAGCCTGGGACCGAACTGGCAGTGGCCGCACAGCCCCACGCCGCAGTTCATGTTCCGCTCCATGGAGAGGTGGATGCGCGCCTGGGGAATGCCCAGCCCGGAAAGGGTCTGGGCGCTGAAGTGCATCATGATCTCGGGACCGCACAGCAGGGCCACGGCACTCCCGGCATCGAAGTGTTCCGCGCGCATCAGCTGGGTCACCACGCCCACCTCGCCCTTCCAGCCCGGCGCGGCCCTGTCCACGGTGACGTGCACATCGATACCGGCGGCCCGCCACGCCTCCAGCTCCCCGGAGTAGAGCACCGTGTCGGGGCTGCGCGTACCGTAGTAGAGCACCACGCGACCGAAGCGGGAGCGATTTCCCGCCGCGGCCAGCAGTACCGGCCGCAAGGGCGCCAGGCCCAGTCCCCCGGCGGCGACGACCAGGTCGCTCCCAGCGGCATCCGACAGCGGCCAGCCGGTGCCAAATGGACCGCGCACGCCGAGCTGGTCGCCGGGCTGCAGCCGGGTGAGCGCGTGGCTCACCTGTCCCACGGAGCGGATGGTATGGGTGAGCTGGGCCGGCTCGGCGGGATCGCCGCTGATGCTGATGGGCACCTCGCCGACACCCGGGGCATAGAGCATGTTGAACTGCCCCGGCTGGAAACCGTCCTGCTCCTGCGGGCTCCCTTCCAGCACCAGGGTGACCACGCCCTCCATCTCCCGGCGGCGCTCCAGCACCCGAACAGGGCGCGGCAGCATGGGATCGGCCGGAACGTTGCTCATCTCCGCTCCTCCGGCAAGAAGAGCCCCGGATGGCCGTAGAGGTCCATGAGCCGCAGCCGCGTGGCCTGGAGCCGCCGCACCACCACCGCCATGAAGCGGCGGCAGAAGACGTAGCCGAGGGAACTGTCCTGCTCCATGGCCCGGCGCAGGCAGTCGGTGGCGATGCGCAGGCTGATGACGTCGTTGCGGGCGCGCACGTCGAAATGGACCCGGGCCGGCGGCAGCAGCCAGGAGGCACCCACCAGCTCTCCCGCCGCCAGGGTCTCCACCACCAGGGGCTCCCGGCCGGGCACCGTCAGCTCCAGCGCCACGCTTCCTTCCAGGAGAAGATGGGCGGCATCGGCTTCCTCGCCCTGGTGGAGCAGCAGACTGCCCGCGTCGTATTGTTCGAGGCGGGAACAGTCGGCGATGGACTGCAGGTGAGCCTCTTCCATCCCGTGAAAGAAAGACTGTTCGGCCAACATCGTGGGCGTGATCCGGTTCATGCCTTCGCCTCCGCCAGCCGATGTACCTCCTCGGTGATGTCGATGCCCACGGGACACCAGGTGATGCAGCGACCGCAGCCGGTGCATCCCGCGCTGCCGAACTGCTCCCGCCAGTGGAGCAGCTTGTGGGTGATCCACTGGCGGTAGCGCGCCGCCGCGCTGCGGCGCAGGGCGCCCCCGTGGATGTAGCTGAAGCCCTCGTTGAAACAGGAATCCTGGAGCCGCCACCGTTCCGAGCTGCGGCCATCGAGGGCGCTGCGCTCCTCCGTGCGGGTGCAGAAGCAGGTGGGACAGACCGAGGTGCAGTTGCCGCAGTGGAGGCAGCGCGCCGCCACCGACTCCCAGTGGGAGGAGTCCAGGCTGTCGGCCAGCAGTTCCGCAGCCCCTGCCGGCATGGCACGCTTCATCTGCCGCGCGGTGGCGGCCAGCAGCGCCGCCTTCTCATCGAGCGCGGCCTGCTCGGCGGCCCGGCCCGGAAGCCTCTCCAGCAGCTTCTCACCGGCCTCGCTGCCCGCCTCCAGGAGGAAACGGTGTTCCCCGCCGGCGGTGAGCTCGGTGAGCTGCAGGTCGAAATCCCCTTTCACAGCAGGACCGCTCTCCATGGAGACGCAGAAACAGGTGTCCGCCGCGCGGGTGCAGTTCACGGCAACGGTGAAGAGTCCTTGCCGGCGGCGCAGATAGGCCGAATCCACATGCTCCCCGCCTTTGAGCACCCGGTCCTGGATCGCCATGGCGGCCAGCTCGCAGGCGCGTACCCCGAAGAAGGCATAACGGGCCTCCTTCGCTTCTGCCGGCTGGATGGCAAGACCCTGTCCGTCCATTTCAACCCGCCACAAGGGTTCCTGCGGCGGATGGAGAAACCGCTTCCAGCTGTGGGGACCCACCACGTGGGCGAAGAGCGGGCGCACTCCTTCGGGAATGACGGTCCGGTGGAGGCGGTAACGGCCGCCCTCCTGCTCATCGACGATACCGGCCGGCAGCTGCGCCACCTCCCGCAGCCTTGCATAGACCACGGCATCGTCACGCACCTGGGGACCCAGCACCTGGTGGCCGGATTCCCACAGCGCGGTGATCAGGGCCTGGAGGCCCCCGGTATCGAGAATGCATTGCAACATCTTGCAATGACTATAGCGCAAACCACCGGATTCTCCGAAGTCGTGCTGAGCAACGGTCGGATATACTTGCGCCCCATGAAGATCACGCGCTGTGACGACGCGGTCGCCAATGGTCTGCAGGGGCTCCTGGAAAATTACGGGATCAAGCTGGTCCGGGTACCCGCGGGCGAGCCGATTCCCGGTTCCTGGTTCGGTGACCCCGAGGCGGGACTCATCGGCAACCGTCTCATGGTACGCGCCGACACCCCGCTCCACTCGGCGCTGCACGAGAGCTGCCACTACGTCTGCATGGACGAGGCGCGCCGCGGAAACCTGCACACCGACGCCGGCGGCGGCTACGACGAGGAGAACGGCGTCTGCTACCTGCAGATCCTCCTGGCCGACCTCCTGCCAGGCTACGGCAGGCAGGAGATGTTCCGCGACATGGACGCCTGGGGCTACAGCTTCCGTCTCGGCTCGGCCAGGGTCTGGTTCGAGCAGGATGCCGGGGACGCCCGGGAATGGCTGCTGCATCACGCTCTCATCGACGAGTCCGGCAACCCCACCTGGATTCTGCGAAAATAGCGCCGTCGACAAAACCAGGGACGATCCCATGATCAGCAAGTGTCTCTTTCCCGCGGCCGGTTACGGCACCCGTTTCCTGCCCGCCACCAAGTCCATTCCCAAGGAGATGCTGCCCATCGTCAACAAGCCGCTGATCCAGTACGGTGTGGAGGAGGCCCTGCAGGCCGGGATGCACGACATCGCCATCGTCACCGGCAAGGGTAAGCACGCCATCGAGGACCTCTTCGACCGCAATGCCATCCTGGAGAAGGCGGTTGCCGGCAGCGACAAGGAGCAGCTCCTGGAGGAAACCAACCGCCTCATCGAGGCCTGCACCTTCTCCTACACCCGCCAGAAACAGATGCGCGGCCTCGGCGACGCCATCCTCACCGGCGAGCCCCTGGTGGGCAACCAGCCCTTCGGCGTGGTGCTGGCCGACGATCTGTGCATCGGCGACAACGAAGCGGATGGCGTACTGCGGCAGATGGCCGAGGTCTATGCCAAGTACCGGTGCAGCGTCGTCGCCATCGAGGAGGTGGACCCTTCGGAGACCCACAAGTACGGCGTCATCGCCGGTATCGAGGTGGAACCCTGCCTCTACCACGTCAAGGAGATGGTGGAGAAGCCGGCTCCCGAGGAGGCGCCGAGCAACCTCGCCATCATCGGCCGCTATATCCTCACGCCGGATATCTTCGACTGGCTGCGCCGGACCGAACCGGGCAAGGGGGGCGAGATCCAGATCACCGACGCCCTCGAGCAGCAGGCCAAGAACGGCCGGGTGCTCGCCTACCGCTTCCGCGGCCGCCGCTTCGACTGCGGCAGCGTGCACGGCTTCGTGGAGGCGACCAACCACTTCTACGAAAAGTGCTTCGGCCCCGCGGATTGAGCCCGCAGGCTGGATGAGCGACAGCGCATCCGGCAGAAGCCCTGTGGCCTTGCGTCTCGTGGTTGGCAGGAGATGAGCAACGTACGATGCAGCTTTGCCCTATCGGGCCTCTCATGAGCTTGGATTGAGTTTCGACAAGGACGTGGAACCGTAATTTCTCTAGAGTCATTTGCAGTTGCCGCCCCGCGGTGGGTGGCTTATTCTTCGCTGAATCCCGGAAATTCCTGAGTCCCATGTCCGAATACGCGCTGATCCTGGTAAGCACCGTCCTGGTGAACAACTTCGTCCTGGTGAAGTTCCTGGGGCTCTGTCCCTTCATGGGCGTGTCGCGCAAGCTGGAGACCGCCATGGGCATGGGGCTGGCCACCACCTTCGTGCTCACCCTCTCCTCGGTGGCCAGCTACCTGGTCAACACCTGGATGCTCGAGCCCCTGGGACTGGAGTACATGCGCACCATCGCCTTCATCCTGGTGATCGCCGTGGTGGTGCAGTTCACCGAAATGGTGATGCACAAGACCAGCCCGGTGCTCTACCAGGTGCTGGGCATCTTCCTGCCGCTGATCACCACCAACTGCGCGGTGCTGGGTGTGGCCCTGCTTAATACCCAGGAGCAGCACAACTTCGTGGAATCGGCCCTGTACGGTTTCGGTGCCGCGGTGGGTTTCTCCCTGGTGCTGGTGCTCTTCGCCGCCATTCGCGAGCGTGTGAACGTGGCCGACGTTCCCGAACCCTTCAAGGGCAACGCCATCGCCCTGATCACCGCCGGTCTCATGTCCATGGCCTTCATGGGCTTCTCCGGCCTGGTGTCGAGCTGAAGGCGGCCCCATGATCATCGCCATCCTCACCATGGCCACGCTGGCAGCCCTGTTCGGGGTTTTGCTCGGTTATGCCTCCATCCGCTTCAAGGTGGAAGGCGACCCCATCGCCGACCAGGTGGATTCCCTGCTGCCCCAGACCCAGTGCGGCCAGTGCGGCTTTGCCGGCTGCCGTCCCTACGCCGAGGCCGTGGCCGCCGGCGAGGCGGACATCAACCTCTGCGCCCCGGGCGGCGAGCCGGTGATGCTCGCTCTGGCCGACCTGCTCGGGAAGGAACCCAAGCCGGTGGAGGTGGATGAGGGTGAACACGGCATCAAGAAGGTGGCCTACATCCACGAGGACCAGTGCATCGGCTGCACCCTCTGCATCCAGGCCTGCCCGGTGGATGCCATCGTGGGCGCGGCCAAGCAGATGCATACCGTCATCGTCGACCAGTGCACCGGCTGCGAGCTGTGCGTACCACCCTGCCCGGTGGAGTGCATCGAGATGGTCCCGGTGAAAACCACCCTGGGCACCTGGAAGTGGCCCTACCCCGGCCAGGACCTGCTGCAGAAACCGAGGGAGCAGGCTTCATGATCACCAGGAAGCCGGGCAGCTGGGACTTTCACGGCGGCATTCACCGCCCCGACATGAAGGCCATGTCGGCAGGCCGTTTCCTGGGCAAGGTGCCCCTGCCCGAACGGCTCGTCATTCCCCTGCAGCAGCACATCGGCACCATGGCCGAACCCCTGGTGAAAGCAGGAGAAAAAGTGCTCAAGGGCCAGACCATTGCGCGGGTCACCGAGTACATCGGCGCCTCCATCCATGCGCCCACCTCGGGGACCGTGGTGGAGATCTCCGAACAGCCGGTACCCCACCCCTCCGGGCTGGCGTCGACCTGCATCGTGCTGGAAGCCGACGGCAGGGACGAATGGGGCGAACTGCCGGAACCCCTGCCCTGGTTCGAGGAACTGGACAGCTCCGTGCTGCGCGAGCGCATCCGCTGGGCGGGCATCGTGGGGCTGGGGGGAGCCGCCTTTCCCACCAGCGTCAAGGTCAACCCCGGCCCGGACCGCCACATCGACACCCTGGTGATCAACGGTGCCGAGTGCGAGCCCTACATCACCTGCGACGACCTGCTCATGCGCAACCAGGCGGATCGCATCGTCGAGGGCATCCGCGTGCTCATGCACGTGGTGGACGCCGGCGAATGCCTCATCGGCATCGAGGACAACAAGCCCGAGGCCATTGCCGCCATGCGCAAGGCAGTGGCCGAATCGGACCTCGATACCACGCGGGTGATCAGCGTGCCCACCCGCTATCCCATGGGCGGGGAAAAGCAGCTCATCAAGGTGCTTACCGGGAAGGAGGTGCCCTCCCACGGCATTCCCGCCGAAATCGGCGTCATCTGTCTCAACGTGGCCACCACGGCGGCGGTGACCGACGCGGTGATGGCGGGCCGCCCCCTGCTCTCGCGGCTGGTGACCGTCACCGGCGAGGGCGTGAAGCAGGCCGGCAACGTGGAAGTTCCCTATGGCGTGCTCATGTCCCATGTCATCGAGCACGTGGGCGGCTACAGCGACAAGGCCTACAAGTTTATCCTCGGCGGCCCCATGATGGGTTTCACCCTGCAGGACGACGAGGTTCCGGTGACCAAGGGCACCAACTGCCTGCTGGTGGCCAGCCGGGAGGAGGCGCCCGACCCGGACCACGCCCTGCCCTGCATCCGCTGCGGCAAGTGCGCCGAGGTGTGCCCGGCGCAACTGCTGCCGCAGCAGCTCTACTGGTACTCCCGCTCGAAGGATCTGGAGAAGACCCAGGAGTACAACCTCTTCGACTGTATCGAGTGCGGCTGCTGCTCCTGGGTCTGTCCATCCCATATTCCACTGGTGCAGTACTACCGCTTCGCCAAGACCGAGACCTGGGCCCAGGAGAAGGAGAAACAGGCTGCCGAGGAGGCGCGCCGCCGTCACGAGGCCCGCGTGGAACGCCTGGAGCGACTCGAACGTGAGCGCAAGGAGCGCCTGCGTAAGAAGAAGGATGCGCTGCACAAGAAGACCGCCGACAGCGGTACCGACCCGAAGAAGGCCGCCATCGAAGCAGCCATGAAGCGGGTTGCGGAAAAGAAGAAGGCCCAAGCCGAGGAGCAGAAGGAGAACCCATGAAGTTTCCCGTTCACACCTCGCCCTACGGCCAGCTTCCCAACAGCGTCACCCGCCTCATGGCGCTGGTGCTGCTGGCACTGGTTCCCGGTGTCGCGGCACTGGTCTGGTACTTCGGCTGGGGCGTGATGATCAACATCGTCATCGCCACCACCACCGCGGTGGCGGCGGAAGCTGTCATCCTGCGGCTGCGCCACCATCGGGTGAAACGCACGCTCATGGACCTGAGCGCCGTGGTCACGGCGGTGCTGCTGGCCATCTCCCTGCCGCCGCTGCTGCCCTGGTGGCTCACCGTGCTCGGCACCCTGTTCGCC
Source organism: Gammaproteobacteria bacterium (assembly GCA_003972985.1). Lineage (GTDB taxonomy): Bacteria > Pseudomonadota > Gammaproteobacteria > Chromatiales > Chromatiaceae > Thiolapillus. The sequence continues at coordinate 14,791 of QNZQ01000111.1, forward strand.
ATCGTCTTCGTCAAGCACCTCTACGGAGGACTGGGCTACAACCCCTTCAACCCGGCCATGGCCGCCTACGTGCTGCTGCTGATCTCATTCCCGGTGGCCATGACCCGCTGGCTGCCGCCGGAGATACTCGCCAACGTCCAGCTCACCTTCGGCCAGACCCTGCACACCATCCTCACCGGTCACCTGCCGGACGCCCTCACCTGGGACGCCGTTACCAGCGCCACCCCCCTGGACGAGATGCGCACCCAGCTGGAATTCAACAAGACCATCAGCGAGATCCGCCAAAGCCCCCTGTGGGGCGATTTCGGTGCCCGCGGCTGGGAGTGGGTGGGCAACTGGTTCCTCGTCGGCGGCCTGTTCCTGCTCTGGCGCAAGGTGATCGCGTGGCAGATCCCCGCCGGCATGCTCGCCGGCCTGCTGCTCACCGCCGGCCTGTTCTGGATGTTCGACCCCGAAACCATACCCTTCCCCGGTTTCCACCTGTTCAGCGGCGGCATGATTCTGGGCGCCTTCTTCATCGCCACCGATCCCGTCACTGCCAGCACCACGCCCAGGGGCCGGCTCATCTACGGTTTCCTCATCGGCATGACGGTGTTCATCATCCGCACCTGGGGAGGCTATCCCGACGCCGTGGCCTTCGCCGTGCTGCTCATGAACATGGCCGCCCCCACCATCGACTACTACACGCAGCCGAAGGTGTTCGGCGCCAGGAAGGAAGAGGATGGGTGAGGAGCAGAAGCAGATGCTGCGGGAGATCCTGCTCAGCGCGACCATCCTGGGCGTCTTCGGCATCCTGGGCGCGGCGCTGGTGGCCATCACCTGGTCGGCCACCGAGGAGCGCATCGCCGCCAACCAGCGCGAGATGTTCCTGCGCAACGTCTACAAGCTGGTGCCGAAGGAACAGGTGACCAACGAGTTGCTCAAGGACGTGATCACGGTGAACGACCCCCGGCTTTCCGCCCGCCCGGTGCGGGTCTACCGGGCCCGGCACGACGGCAAGCCCCTGGCACTCATCTTCAGCCCGGTGGAGAGCCCCGGCTACGCGGGACCCATCCGTCTCATGGTGGGCATCGGCGCCGACGGGGTACTCGGTGGCGTGCGCGTGCTCTCGCACCAGGAAACGCCGGGGCTGGGAGACAAGATCGACGAGCAGAAATCGGACTGGATCCTGAGCTTCAGCGGCAAATCGCTGGGCAACCCGCCCGTGGAGAAATGGAAGGTGAAGAAGGATGGCGGCATCTTCGACCAGTTCACCGGCGCCACCATCACGCCACGCAAGATCGTGGCCGCGGTGAAACGCACCCTGCTCTATTTCCAGCAGGAAAAGGATCGGCTGTTCAAGCTGCCGGCGGAGACGAACCCGCCCAATGCACCCAACCACTGAGGTCGGAAAAATGATCGGTTACCGGGAAATCATCAAGGAGGGCCTGTGGAACAACAACCAGGCGCTGGTGGCACTGCTGGGGCTCTGTCCCCTGCTGGCGGTCTCCAACACCCTGGTGAACGGCATGGGCCTGGGAATCGCCACCACCCTGGTACTGGTGGCCTCCAACACCACGGTCTCCCTGATCCGCAACTGGGTACGCCAGGAGGTGCGCCTGCCGGTATTCGTGCTGGTCATCGCCTCCTTCGTCACCGCCGTGGAACTGAGCATGAATGCCTGGTTCCATGACCTGTACAAGATTCTCGGCATCTTCATCCCGCTCATCGTCACCAACTGCACCATCGTCGGCCGCGCCGAGGCCTTCGCCTCGCGTAACAACGTGCCGCGCTCGGCGCTGGACGGCCTGTCCATCGGCACCGGCTTCACCCTGGTGCTCATGGTGCTGGGCGGTCTGCGGGAACTGATCGGCCAGGGCACCCTCTTCTCGGGCCTGCACCTCATGTTCGGCGAAGGGGCCCGCGGGCTGGTCTTCTCCCTGGGTGACGACTACCACGGGCTTATCCTGGCGATCCTCCCGCCCGGCGCCTTCTTCGGGCTGGGGCTGCTCATTGCCCTGAAATACCTCATCGACCGGCGGCTCGAGGAACGGGCGGCACGCAAGGCCGTACAAGCAGAGCCCGCGACAGACACTGCGGCAGCCCCGGCAGAAGGCTGATGAATGGCTGGAATCCGTAGACCGGGGAAGAACCGGCAAGGGCCGTGCCCTGCAACGACACCGGCTGCCCGGACCACGGTTCGACGGGCATGCTTCACCTTGCCCAACCCGCCGAAAGGCATTTGACCCGAACAACCCCATGAATGCGCAAAAGCGCCGCCAGATCTTCGAACGGCTGCGGGACGCCAACCCCAACCCCACCACCGAGCTGAAGTACAGCTCGCCCTTCGAACTGCTCATCGCCGTCATCCTCTCTGCGCAGGCCACCGACGTGAGCGTGAACAAAGCCACCGAAAGGCTCTTCGCCGTGGCCAACACGCCCGAGGCCATCCTCGAACTGGGCGAAGAGGGGCTGAAGAAGTACATCAAGACCATCGGCCTGTTCAACAACAAGGCGAAGAACATCATCGAGACCTGCCGCATCCTCATCGAGAAGTTCGGCGGCCAGGTGCCGGACAACCGCAGGGATCTCGAATCCCTGCCCGGCGTGGGACGCAAGACCGCCAACGTGGTGCTCAACACCGCCTTCGGCCAGCCCACCATGGCGGTGGACACCCACATCTTCCGCGTCGCCAACCGCACCGGACTGGCAAAGGGAAAGACCCCGCTGGCGGTGGAGAAGAAGCTGCTGAAGGTGATTCCCAAGGAGTTCCTCAAGGATGCCCACCACTGGCTCATCCTGCACGGCCGTTACGTCTGCACCGCGAGAAAGCCGAAGTGCGGCAGCTGCATCATCGAGGACCTGTGCGAGTACAAGGAGAAGAATCTCTGATGGAAAACCACATCCGCAACCGTACCGTGCTCATCACCGGTGCCACCTCCGGCTTCGGCCGGCAGCTCGCTTTCGACCTGCTGGAGTACGAGGTGGATCTGATCCTGGTCTCCCGCTCGCAGGACAAACTGCGGGCCCTACGGGAAGAGCTCGCCCGGCACACCCGCCGCGCGCTGGAGATCCATGCGCTGGACGTGCGCGACCGCCTGGCGGTGGAGAAGACCCTGGCCGAAATCCTGGAACGGCGCAAAGTGCATATCCTGGTCAACAACGCCGGGCTGGCGCTGGGGCTGGACCCCATCGACAGGGGTAATCCCGACCACTGGGACACCATGATCGACACCAACCTCAAGGGATTGCTCTACGTGAGCAAGCCGGTGATCGCACAGATGCGGGAGCTGGATACCGCCCACGTGGTGAACATCGGCTCCATGGCCGGGCGCATGCCCTATCCCGGCGGCAACGCCTACTGCGCTTCCAAGGCTGCCGTCCATGCCCTGGGCGAGGCCATGAACGCCGATCTGCTGGGCACCAATGTCAAGGTGAGCACCATCGCCCCCGGAGCCGCCGATACCAACTTCTCGCCCACCCGGTTCGAAGGCGACCTGGAGAAGGCCAGGGACGTCTACGAAGGATTCACACCGCTGAGCGCAGAAGACGTTTCACGGGCCATCCTCTGCGTGCTCAACACCCCGCCGCACGTCAACATCCAGTACATGGATATCCTCCCCACGGCACAGCGCAATCCCTATCTGCTGCATCGCGGGGAGTGAAACGCGACCCCCCGGCCGGGATCACTTCAGCAGCGGACGCGCATACACCCGCTGCACCGGCCTGTTGTTGGGATGGTGCATGACGTGCCTGAACTTCTTCACCTGCTCGGCGGATACGGTGAGCGGCTGTTTCATCACGTACCAGCGCACCCCCTCGGTACAGGGTGGCGTGGTCAGTGATCCGTTGAAGCGGTAGTAGTCGCGGCTGGCCGGCAGCAGCCCTTCCACCGATATTCTCTCCTTCAGCGCCTCCTTCTCCCCGGCCTGTTCCGGCATCTGCTCCCAGATCCTCGCCAAGGTGGAGTTTTCACCGCCCTCCGTGATCATCACCGCCACCACGGCCAGGTTGCCCTCCTTGTCGGCATGCACCAGATGCATCTCCATGGGGTAGCTCCTGCCTTCGATGCGGTTCTCGCTGGGCGCATGGAAATGGAACTGCTTGAGTTCGAACTCACGCCCGTTCACCTTGAGCACGCTGCCGGGGAGGTAGTTCACCTGGATGGTGTGACCGTTGTTGAGCACCTCGTTGCCGTCCTTGCGGTACTGCAGCTCCAGCGGCGGCAGCTCGGCCTCGATGAACCCCTTGAGGTCCACGGGCGACTGGTTCCTGCCGTTGGCACAACTGCTGTAGGCCGGGCTCAACTGCCCCCAGCGATCCGGGCCCTCTTCGCCCACGTAAGCCCAGTGCACGGCATGTCCTGCCTGCGCGGTAGAAGCCATCAACAATATACCACCGAGAATTCCCTGTTTTTTCATGCAACATCTCCTCAGGTTTTGGAAATCTGTCTGGAATTGGACAGCTGAAAATTACATTATCTGCATGAAGCCGGGATGATTCGCGCAGGGATTGCGCATTGATTGACCGGTATCAAAATCCAGGCCAGGGAACAGTCGCGGAACCCTACCGGTCCGAGGCGAAGTCCGAACCCCGGTTATGGTGGCAGCGCTTCGTCCAGCAGTTCGATCCAGTGTTTCACCGGAACGGTACAGCCGCTTTCCAGGTGCAGCTGGCAACCCACGTTGGCGGTGGCGATGACGGTGGGCGAGCCGGCCTGGAGATTCTCCAGCTTGTTCTCCAGCAGCCGTTGCGACAACTCCGGCTGCAGGATCGAGTAGGTGCCGGCCGAACCGCAGCAGAGGTGGGCGTCGTTCACGGGGGTCAACCCGAATCCCAGCCTTTGCAGAAGCTCCTCCACGGCGCCACCCAGCTTCTGGCCATGCTGCAGGGTACAGGGCGAGTGGTAAGCGACGGGTTCGGCGGGGGGGACCAGTCCGATTCGTTCCAGCGGCTCTTCGCGCAGCACCTCCACCGGGTCCCGCGCCAGCTCCGCCACCCGGCGCGCCTTCTCCGCGTAGTGGGGATCGCTCTGCAACAGTTCACCGTACTCCTTGACCATCACGCCGCAACCGCTGGCGGAGATCACAATGGCCTCGGCACCTGCCTCGATGTGGGGCCACCAGGCGTCGATGTTGCGGCGCATGAACTCCAGCGCCTCCTCGCTGGCGCTCAGGTGGTGGCTGACGGCGCCGCAGCACCCCTGCCCCGGCGGGCGCACCAGGCGGATGCCCAGCCGGTCCAGCACCCGCGCCATGGCGGCATTGGTGGCGGGTGTGGCAACGAACTGGGCACAGCCCTCCAGCACCAGCATGAAGCGCTCATGCCGGCTTTCGGGCCAGGCGGGCGCCTGTCGTCTGGGCGGCAGCTTCCGCTTCAGCTGCGAGGGCAACAGGGGCGAGAGCGCTTGCCCCATGCGCAGCAGCGCCCCGAAACGCCCGGGCCAGGGCAGCACCCTGCGCAGCATCCAGCGTTTCAGGCGCGCACCGGCAGGGCGGGGAACCTCCGCCTCCACCAGCTCCCGGCCGATCTCCACCAGCCGCCCGTAACGCACCTCCGACGGACAGGTGGTCTCGCAGGCGCGGCAGGTGAGGCAGCGATCCAGGTGCAGCTGGGTGCGCCCGCTGACCTCCTGCCCCTCGAGCAGCTGCTTGACCAGGTAGATACGTCCGCGCGGACCGTCCAGCTCGTCGCCCAGCTGCTGGTAGGTGGGACAGGTGGCGGTGCAGAAGCCGCAATGGACGCAGGCGCGCAGGATGGCCTCTGCCTCGCGGCCCAGCGGGGTATCCCGGTAGCGGCTGGAGATGGCCGTCTGCATCAGAACTCCGGGTAGAGCCGGCCGGGATTGAAGATGCCCGCCGGATCGAAGGCCTGCTTGAGCCGGCGGTGCAGCTGCATCAGCCCTTCCGGCAAGGGGTGGAAGGAGAGGCTGCGGTCCCCGCCGCGAAAGCGCGTGGCGCTGCCGCCCAGGGTTTCCGCCTTGCGCCGGATCTGCGCCGGTGGGGCATCGGAGACCAGCCAGCGCTGTGCCCCGCCCCAGTCGATGAACTGCTTGTCCGGCAGCTCGAACCAGGGCGTGGTGGAAGGCAGCGACAGCCGCCACAGCGGCCGTTCGTCCCGGAAGAAGGCGTGGCGTTGCTCGTCCAGATTTCGCCAGTAGGCGCTGCCCTGTTCCAGCACTTCACCTCCGAGCCTTTCCCGGCCGGCCGCCACCGCGGTGGGCGTTCCCGACAGGCGCAGGTGCAGGTAGAGGCCATCGAAACAGGCGGCGGAGAGGGGCAGCGGCTTTCCCGACCAGCGGTTCATCAGCTGCAAGGCCTCTTCTGCGTTGCGCACCTGCACCAGCGTGAGTTCCTCCTCCGGGCGTGGCAGCACCTTCAGGCTGATCTCCAGCAGCAGGCCCAGGGTGCCCAGCGCCCCGCACATGAGGCGGGAGACGTCGTAACCCGCCACGTTCTTCATCACCTCGCCACCGAAACGGAGCATCTCGCCACGGCCGTTGATCATGCGCACGCCGAGCACGAAGTCCCGCGCTGAACCGCTCCAGGGGCGACGCGAGCCCGAAAGCGCACAGGCGATGGTTCCCCCCAGGGTGGCTTGTTCCCCGAACCGGGGCGGCTCGAAAGGGAGCATCTGCCCCTGTTCCGCCAGCAGCTGCTCGATCTCGGCCAGCGGGGTGCCAGCGCGCGCGGTGAGCACCAGCTCGCGCGGTTCGTAGTTGACCACGCCACTGTGCCCCTTCACCTCCAACCGATCACCGAAAGGTTCACGGCCATAAAAGATCTTGGTGCCGCCGCCGCGCAGTTCCAGGGGCCTCTTTTCCGCTACCGCCTCCTGCACCCGCTCCTGCAGTTCGCGTGCAAGATCACTCATGCCCTTCCCTCAGTGCCGGGGGCGTGCGGGTGTCGCCCAGGGCCTTGTACTCGGAACAGTGCCTTGGCTGGGGAATCGCCTTGCCCGGGTTGAGCCGCCCCTCGGGATCGAAGGCGGCCTTGAGGGCACGGAACTGCGCCAGCTCGGCGGGCCCGAACTGCACGCACATCTGGTGGATCTTCTCGTGGCCCACGCCGTGCTCGCCGGTGATGGTGCCGCCCACGCGCACGCTCAGCTCCAGGATCTCGGCACCGAACTCCTCGGCCCGTTTCAGCTCGCCGGGATTGTTGGCATCGTAGAGAATGAGCGGGTGCAGGTTGCCGTCGCCGGCATGAAAGACGTTGGCTACCGGCAGCTGGTAGAACCGCGAGAGCCTGGCGATGCCGCGCAGCACCTCGCCCAGCGCCTTGCGCGGCACGGTACCGTCCATGCAGTAGTAGTCGGGCGCCAGGCGGCCCACGGCGGGAAAGGCGGACTTGCGGCCCTGCCAGAAGCGCAGCCGCTCGGCCTCGTCGCGGGCGGTGCGCACCTCGGTGGCGCCCACCTCGCGCAGCAGTTCGTTGATGCGCCGGGTATGCTCGGAGACCTCCTCGTTGGTGCCGTCCACCTCGCACAACAGGATGGCGGCGGCCTCCACCGGGTAGCCGGCGTGCACGAAATCCTCGGCGGCGCGGATGGCCAGGTTGTCCATCATCTCCAGGCCGGCGGGCACGATGCCGGCGGCGATGATGGCGCCCACGGCATCGGCGGCCCTCTCCACCTCATCGAAGCCGGCGAGGATCACCTGGGCCCGCTCGGGCCGGGGCAGCAGCTTCACCAGCACCTCCACCACGATGCCAAGCATGCCTTCCGAGCCGTTCATCAGCGCCAGCAGATCGTATCCGGGAGCGTCCAGCGCCGCCGAGCCGATGGTGAGCAGCTCGCCCTCGGCGGTGACCACCTTCAGCTCCAGCACGTTGTGCACCGTGAGCCCGTATTTCAGGCAGTGGACGCCGCCCGAGTTCTCCGCCACGTTGCCGCCGATGGTACAGGCGATCTGGGAGGAGGGATCGGGTGCATAGTAGAGGCCGTGCTCTGCGGCCGCCTCGGAGATGGCCAGGTTGCGCACTCCGGGCTGGACCCGCGCGGTGCGTGCCAGGGGATCGATCTCCAGGATGCGGTTGAGGCGCGCCAGGCCCAGCAGCACGCCATCGGCCAGCGGCAAGGCGCCGCCCGAGAGCCCCGTGGCCGCGCCCCGCGCCACCACCGGAATCCCCTCCTCGTGGCAGAAGCTCACCACCTCGCGCACCTGCTCCGCGTCGTGGGGGAGCACCGCCACCAGCGGCATCTGACGGTAGGCGGGCAGGCCGTCGCACTCGTAGGGACGCAGCTCCTCCTCTTCGGCGATGACGGCATCGGGCGGCAGGAACCCACGCAGCCGCCGGGCCAGCTCATTGCGCTCCATTTTCATACCCGCCTCAGTTTCCATAGACCTGGTTGGGCAGCCAGGTGACCAGCCCGGGAATCAGGATGCAGAGCATCAGCCCCAGGGCCTGCAGGGCCAGAAATACGAGCGAAGAGCGGAAGATGGTGGCCATGCTGATCTCCGGCGGCGCCACCCCCTTGATGTAGAAGAGCGCGTAGCCGAAGGGCGGGCTGAGGAAGGACATCTGCATGTTCACCAGGTAGAGCACACCGAACCAGAGCACCACGTCCTCGCCCGGCACCGCCGGCAGGCCGAACAGGCCGTCGAAGGTGAGCGCCTTGACGATGGGCACGAAGATGGGCACCGCCAGCAGCAGGATCCCCACCCAATCGAGGAACATCCCCAGTACCACCAGCAGCACCATGAGCAGGAACAGGATGCCATAGGGCGACAGCCCGGTACCCAGGATGGATTCGGTGATGAAGACCTGCCCGCCCTGGAGGATGTAGAAGCCGACGAAGATCGAGGCGCCGAACATGATCCAGAGCACCATGGCCGAAGCCTTGGCAGTGGTCACCGAGGCGTCGCGCAGGGTCTCGATGCTGAACTTGCCGTGCATCATGGCCACGATCACGGCACCGAAGGAGCCGATGCCCGCCGACTCCACCGGCGTGGCGATACCGCCGAAGAGCAGCCCCAGTACCAGCATCACCAGGATCAGCGGCGCCACCAGGCTCTTGAGCAGCAGCAGCTTCTCCTTGAAGGAGATGCGCTCCTCCTCGGGTATGGCCAGTCCCAGCCGGGGATCGAGCCGGCAGCGCAGCAGCACATAGCCGATGTAGAGACCGGAGAGCAGCAGCCCCGGCACCAGTGCCCCCAGGTAGAGCTCCCCCACCGACTGCTGCGCCACCACCGCATAGAGGATGGCCAGGATGGAGGGCGGGATGAGGATCCCCAGGGTACCGCCTGCCATGATGGAACCCAGGGCGATTTTCTGATCGTAGTTGCGCTTGAGCATGGCCGGCAGGGCGATGATGCCCATGGTCACCACGGCGGCGCCGATGACACCCACCATGGCGGCCAAGCGAGTCTTCGATCTCGTGAAAGATTTTGGGACATCCGAGTCCCCAAAATCGACTCGATCTTCGACAACTCATTGGTGCCCCGGCCGTCCTGGTCACCCGGCGTTCCGCCACAACATCGCAAGCTCGTTGCGGCTACACACC
>QNZQ01000226.1 GCA_003972985.1 Gammaproteobacteria bacterium
CACCGGTCTCCCATATGACTGGACGCCGCGTTCGGATGCTCCCTTGGGATCCCCTTTGGCGCCTTCGGCACGTCGGGTATCCCGTGTCGCCTCGCGGCTACCGGGGACTACCCGCCTTCGCTTCGCTCTCCATGGCGGGCAGCGGCTGCACATTCCCCAGTTCGGACAGGTGGAGAGCCTCAACGTGAGCGTCGCCGCCTCCATCGTCATGTACGAGTACGTGCGCCAGCTGCGCTCATGAGCCTGTTCCGCTTCCTCTGGCGTTTCCTGCGGTTGCTTCTGCACACCCTGGGCGGCATCTGGATGAGCCTCACGCTCAGCCGCCGGGTAACAAGCAACGGGGAACGCCTGCCCGATCCCGAGCCCATCTCCCGCTGGTCCCGCCGCCTGCTGCAGATTCTCCACGTGGAGCTTCGCTGTCATGGCCAGCCGCCCCACACGGCGGCCATGATCGTGGCCAATCACCTCTCCTGGCTCGATATCCCGGTGATCAGCGCCTGTACCCATGCCGCCTTCCTCTCGAAAGAGAGCATCCGCTACTGGCCCATCATCGGCTGGTTCGCCAGGGCCTCCAGTACCGTGTTCATCCGCCGCGGCAAGGGCGAGGCGAAACAGGTGGCCGAAGCCATCGCCGAGCGGCTCGAGGGCGACCGGCAGCTGGCCATCTTTCCCGAGGGCCGGGTGGGCGACGGCAGTGGCGTGCAGCGCTTCTTTCCGCGCCTCTTCTCGGCCGCCATCGACACCCACACGCCGGTCATCCCCGTGGCCCTGCGTTACCTCGCGGACGGCAAGCCCGACAGCACGGTCATCTACACCCCGGGAAAGAGTTTCCTGGGGATCCTGTTTCGTATCCTGGCGCGCAAGGGAAGCGTGGTGGAGGTCTTCTTCTGCCCGCCCATCTCACCCGAGGGCAAGGACCGGCGGACCCTGGCCCGCGAAGCGCGCGAAGCGATTCAGGCGGCACTCGCTTCCGGCTCGGCAGACTGCAGGATCACCCGATCACGGATGAAGGGCAGCAGCAGGGTGAAGAGCACCGCCGTGGCCAGCATGAGCGCGGAGAAGAACCAGAAATAGTCCGCCCCCTCCAGCTTCACGCTGCCGTCGGGGTTCTGGATGAAGAAGTTCACCGCGCTGGTGAACAGGTTGCCCAGCGACACCGACAGCATGAACAGCGCCATGATAAAGGATTTCATGGTGCGCGACGCCTGGGTGTAGGAGTACTCCAGCGCCGTGATGGAAACCATCACCTCGGCGCTGGTGAGCACCAGGTAGGCGGCAAGCTGCCACAGGATGGAAGGGGTCTGCCCGGCATCGATCCGTTCCTGGGCCAGCGACGAAATGGCAAAGGCCGCCGCGGCCAGGAAGAAGCCCATGGCCACCTTGCGCATGGGGGTCAGCGCCATGAACCTTCCCAGCCAGGGATAGACCCGGTAGCTGAACAGGGGAATGAGCAGGATCACCAGCAAGGGGTTGGCCGCCTGGATCTGCGAGGGAAGCACCTCGATGCCGAACAGGTGCCGGTCCATCTGCTGCGCCTGCAGCACCCAGGAAGATCCGGTCTGGTCGAAGAGCGCCCAGAAGACCGCCACGAAGAGATAGATGAGCGCCAGCCGGCCGAAGATGCGCAGGGTCTGCGGGCTCAACGCCTCTTTCAGGAAGGCCGGCCCCGCCGGGGGCACGTGCACGAACCGGTTGCGTCCCATCCAGAACAGCAGCGTGGCCAGCGCCATGAGCAGTCCCGGGATGCCGAAGGCCCAGTGCGGGCCGTAGTGCCTGAGCACCCAGGGTGTCAGCAGGGTGGAGACGAAGGCGCCCACGTTGATGGCGGCGTAGAACCAGCCGAAGGTGCGACTGATCAGCTGGCGGTTGCTCCAGGCGAACTGGTCCCCCACGTGGGCCGATACGCAGGGCTTGATGCCGCCGGCGCCCAGGGCGATGAGCCCCAGGCCGATGGCCAGGCCCAGGCGGGTGTCGTCCAGCGCCAGTGCCAGGTGCCCGCCGCAGTAGACCAGCGACAGCAGCAGGATGGTGCGGTACTTGCCTAGCCACACGTCCGAGAGAACCGCGCCGAGCAGGGGCGTAAGATAGACCGCCGAGACGAAGAGGTGGTACCAGCCCTTGGCATCCTCCTCGGCCATGGGCGCAAGCTGGCCGTCCGCCCCCATGAGGTACTGGGTCATGAACACCACCAGGATGGTGCGCATGCCGTAGAAACTGAAGCGTTCCGCGGCCTCGTTGCCGATGATGTAGGGAATGCCCGCGGGCATGCCCTTCTGTTCGACAGGACGGGTAAGATAGCTCATGTAGCCGGTATTCTTGTTCTCCTTTGCGAAGCGACAGTATAGTGCCTGAAAAGAGGGTTTACGATTTCCTCATCGTCGGCCAAGGGCTGGCCGGGAGCCTGCTCGCCTGGCAGCTGATGCGACGCGGCCAACGGGGGCGAGTGCTGGACGACGGCCACAAGACCGCCTCCTCGAAGGTGGCCGCCGGTCTCATCAACCCGCTGGCAGGGATGCGCTTCAACCACTCCCCTTTCGTACACCAATGGCTCGAAGCGCTGGAACGGTGTTACGGGAAGCTGGAGGAGGCCGCCGGCAGACGCTTTCTTCACTGGCAAGCCATGGTGCGGCTGTTCCGCTCGCCCGAACAGGTGCGCTTCTTCGAGCGAAGGGCCGCGGACCCGCACGACCGGGACCTGCTGGGCAGGCGTTTCGGCCCGGACCAGTCGGGCGAGCCCGTGCATGCTCCCCATGGCGGTTTCATCCAGCGGCGCACCGGTCACCTGGACCTGCCCGCCCTGCTGGCATTCATGGCCACCTGGTTGAACGAACGGGAGGCACTGCAGCATGCCGACGTGGACTTCGATGGCATCCAGCTGCACGATGAAACCGTGCGTATCGGCAAGCTGGCGGGACGCCACCTCGTCTTCTGTGACGGCTACAGGAGCATGCACAACCCCTGGTTCGGGTACCTGCCATTCGCACCCGACAAGGGGGAGTTCCTGGTGCTGGAAGCCGCTGCCGATGCCCTCTCCTCCCGCCTCCCCCGGCGCATCGTCAACGGCGCGCACTGGCTGCTGCCCCATGCCGACGGCTATTACCGGCTCGGCTCCACCCATGATCATCGACACCAGGATCAGCAGCCGACGGAAGCCGGCAGACGCAGACTCACGGAAGGAATGAAGGAACTGCTGTTGCATCCCGATGCCCTGCAGCTACGGGATCACCAGGCCGGCGTGCGCCCCGCCACCTCCGACCGGCAGCCCTTTCTGGGTACCCACTTGCAGGAAAGACGGCTGCACATCTTCAACGGCTTTGGCGCCCATGGCAGCATCTCCATTCCCTGGTACAGCGAGCGCATGGTACAGTGGCTGCTTCACGGCGAGCCCCTGCCGGAGAATGCCGACATCCGGCGGTTCGCGTAATCGAGCCACTCGACCCCGGCTCATGGCCGCAGCACTGCATCAGCCCTGGCGCCGGATGCGCTTTGCTTATCCGGCCTACAGTCGGACAGGGCTGAATCGGGTTAGGGAACCACCTGGTCGATGACCAGCTCCACCGGCTCGCTGGCGGGCACATCCACCACCACCTCGGCGCTCTGCAGGTCTCCGCTGGCGGCCATGGGCTGGCCACTGCGGGCGATACGGGCGCCGATCTTCAGCTGCTTGTGGTCGGTGAGCTTGCCGCCGCGCAGCAGGTTGGCATCGGTGAGGACCACCTCCCTGGGCAGTTCACCGGCCGTCATGCGGATGGCCGCGAGCGGCATGGGCGGGCCATCCACCGCCTTGGCGAAGATGAACAGCGGTTCATCCGGCTTCACCTTCGACTGCAGTTCGGGGGCGATGGAGAGCCTGAGCTCGATGCCGGCCTGCTTGGCCAGGTCCACCGAGGAGCCTGGATCCTCCACCTCCACGCCGGCACTGGCCGCGGCCCGCTTGGCGCTGGCGATGAGATCACGCAGCTCCATCACGAAATCGGGCTTGTCCGCCAGTCCCGCCTCGGCCTGGCGCCAGTAGTAGATGGCGTTCTGATAGTCGTTGGCTTCCCGCGCACCCTGGCCCGCCAGCCAGAGAGCGGTGGGATCGTCGGGCGCCTGGTCCAGCGCCTGCTTCACCAGTTCGTAGGGTTTTCCGCTGAGGCGTCCCCCCTGGGTCATGGCCAGGGCATCGGCCCAGGCGATGAGCGCCTGGGGATGGTTGTCGGTGAGTTTCGCCACCTGCTCATAGGCCTTGGCCGCATCGGCGAACCGCTGCATTCCGGCATAGAGGCGACCGAGCATGAACCAGGCCTCGGCATCCTCGGGCTGCTCCTTCACCCGTTTTTCCAGAGCCTCCTGGATCTCTGCCATGGTGGGTGCCTTGTCACTGCCCTGCGCATGGGGGTTCTCGGCAACGGAACCGGCTCCGGCCACATCGACGAAACGGGGCGAACCCAGCAGCAGGTAGAGACCGAAACCGAGAGCGGGCACCAGCACCAGGAGCATCAGCATCGCCGCCTTCGTACCGCTGTTGCCACCAGCCACGTGCTGGTCCGGGAGGGCCACGTCCTCGAGCAGCTCCTGCTCCACCTCTTCCTTCGCCTGGTCGTAGGTGGCCTGGTCGAGTGTGCCCGCTGCCAGCTCGGCGTCCAGCTCCGCGATCTTTTCGCGGGCGATGCGCAGGTTGCGCGCACGGGCATCGTCGGTGATGTCGCCCACCTTGCGGCGCAGGGGCAGCAGCAGCACAAGCAGGCCCAGCCCTGTCATCAGGGCGGCAATTATCCAGAAGGTCATCATTTCTCCTCGTCGGTTCCCTGGGCGAGCAGGGCTTCGGCGCGCTTGCGCTCCTCTTCGCTGAGCACGTGCTCATCGGTGGAAGGACGGCGGCGGATGATGCGGACCAGGATCACCAGGCCCGCCACGAAGATCAGGAAAGGGCCGCCCCAGAGCAGCAGGGTATTGGTCTGCACCGGCGGATTGTAGAGTACGAAGTTGCCGTAACGCGCCACCATGTACTCCTTGATCTCCTCGGGGCGCTTGCCCTGCTGGACCATCTCGTAGGTCTTGCGCCGCAGGTCTCCGGCCAGTTCGGCATTGGAATCGGCAATGTTCTGGTTCTGGCAGACGGTGCAGCGCAGTTCCTGGACCAGTGCCTTGTACTCGGCCTCCTTGGCCGGATCGTCGAACTGGTAGGTTTCGATGGCCGCCCGCGCGGAGGTGAACAGCAGAACGCTCAACAGCAGTATGGGAAACTTTCGCATCATCCCTGCTCCGCCTGAAGTTTCTTCACCAGGGGCACCAGGGTGTCGCGCACGATCTCGTCGGTGACCGGGCCGATCACCTTGTGCCGCACGATGCCCTTCTTGTCGATGACGAAGGTCTCGGGCACCCCATAGACCCCCCAGTCGATGCCGGCGTTGCCCGACCTGTCCACGAGGTTGGCCTCGTAAGGATTGCCCAGGGCATGCAGCCAGGCCTTGGCATCCTGCTCGTCATCCTTGTAGTTGAGGCCGTAGATGGGGACCAGGCCGGTGGCCGCGAAGCGCGACACCACTTCGTGCTCGGCACGGCAGGAGACGCACCAGGAAGCCCAGACGTTGAGCAGCCACACCTTGCCCTTGAGACTCTCGGTGGTGATGTGTTCATTGGGATTGAAGAGCGTGGGCAGGTCCATGGCCGGCGCCGGCTTGCCGATGAAGGGGGAAGGGATCTTCTTCGGATCCAGCTTCAGTCCCACCGCGAGAAAGCCGACGATGACCAGAAAGACGATCAGCGGAACCAGGTAACGTGCCTTCATGCCACTCCTCCTGCCAGAGCCTGCTGTTCACGCCGCGCCAGCAGGCGGTAACGCTTGTCAGCGGCCGAGAGCACGCCGCCAAAGACCATGATCAGCGCCCCCAGCCAGATCCAGCGCACATAGGGCTTGTGATAGAGACGCACCGCCCAGGCACCGTCGTCACCCAGGGGCTCGCCCAGGGCCACGAAGAGATCGCGGGTGAGGCCGGCATCGATACCCGCCTCGGTCATGGGCATGCCCGAGCGGTAGTTGCGCTTTTCGGGATAGAGGGTGGTCACCTCCCGGCCATTCCGCGTGATCACCACCTCGCCGCGGTCGCCCTCGTAGTTGGGACCCTTCAGATGGGTGGCCCCCTTGAAGGTAAATTCGTAGCCGCCCAGCTCGTAGGTCTCCCCAACGCCAAGACGCAGATCCTTCTCGGTGCTGTAGATGGAGGTGAGGGTGATGCCCACGATGAATACGGCCACGCCGGTATGTCCCAGGGTCATGCCCCAGTGGGAGAGGGAGACGCCGCCGATGCCCCGCCCGCGCGACTGTTCCCTGAGCGCCTTGAGGGTGGTGAAGAAGACCCAGAAGGCCAGCACCATGCCCAGCGCCGCCTGCCAGCTGAAGTGCGCCATGGCCACCGCAGGGAAGAGGATGCCGAACACCAGGCTGGCGACGAAGGGGATCCGCACCTTCCTCCAGATGTTGGCGAGGCTGTCCCGCTTCCAGCGCGCCAGCGTGCCCATACCGATGAGAATGGCCAGTGGAATGGTGAGCGGAATGAAGACCGCGTTGAAGTAGGGCGGTCCCACCGAGATCTTGCCCGCTCCCAGGGCATCCACCAGCAGCGGGTAGAGCGTGCCAAGCAGGATGGAGGCGCAGGTGACCACCAGGATCACATTGTTCAACAGCAGCGCCGTCTCCCGGGAGATCAGGTCGAAGCGCACGTGGCTGCGCACCTTGGAGGCCTTGGCGGCATAGAGCATCAGGGAACCGCCCACCACCGTGGCCAGGAACAGCAGAATGAAGAGACCGCGCGAGGGATCCGAGGCAAAGGCGTGCACCGAGGTGAGCACGCCGGAACGCACCAGGAAGGTTCCGAGCAGGCTCAGGGAGAAGGCGAAGATCGCCAGCAGCACCGTCCAGGCCTTGAAGGCGCCGCGCTTCTCGGTCACCGCCAGCGAGTGCATCAGTGCCGTGCCCACCAGCCAGGGCATGAAGGAGGCGTTCTCCACTGGATCCCAGAACCACCAGCCGCCCCAGCCCAGCTCGTAATAGGCCCACCAGGACCCCAGCGCGATGCCCAGAGTGAGAAACACCCAGGCGATCTGGGTCCAGGGACGCGACCAGCGCGCCCAGGCCGCATCCAGCCGCCCGCCGAGCATGGCCGCCAGGGCGAAGGCGAAGGGGATGGCGAAGCCCACGTACCCCATGTACAGCATGGGCGGGTGCATCACCAGGCCGATGTCCTGCAGCAGCGGGTTGAGGTCACGCCCTTCCGGCGCGGCCGGCACCAGCCGCTCGAAGGGATTGGAGGTGAAGATGAGAAAGGCGAGAAAACCCACGGCCACCAGCCCCAGGATACCCAGCACCCGCGCCATCATCAGCGGCGGCAGACTGCGGCCGAAGAAGGTCACTGCACTGGTCCAGGTGGCAAGAATCAATGCCCACAGCAGGAGCGATCCTTCGTGGGCGCCCCACACCGCGGACAGCTTGAAGATGTCCGGCAGCAGGGTGTTGGAGTTGGAGGCCACGTAGAGCACCGAGAAATCGCTCTGCAGGAAACTCCAGGTGAGACAGCCGAAGCTGATCAGCAGGAACAGCAGCTGCAGGCGCGCCGCAGGCTTGGCCAGAGGTATCCAGGAGGCCACACCGAACTGGGTTCCCACCAGTGGAAAGACCCCCTGGATCAGTGCGAAGACCAGGGCCAAGATGAGGGCGAAGTGACCGATTTCCGGGATCATAGCGACTTGCCTCCCTTGGCCATGTCGGCGACACCCTTCTGGTGCCCCTTCTCCAGCGCTTCCGCCACCTCCGGTGGCATGTAGTTCTCATCGTGCTTGGCCAGCACCTCGTCGGCGATGAAGACCCCGTCCGGTCCCATGCGGCCTTGGGCGATGACCCCCTGGCCCTCCTTGAAGAGGTCGGGCAGGATGCCGGTGTAGGCCACCTTCACCTCGTGGGCGTTGTCGGTGACGACGAAGCGCACCGTCAGCTCCTTGCCCCGCTCCAGGCTGCCCGGCTGCACCAGCCCGCCCAGCCGGAACACGTGGTTCTCCGGTGCCTTGTGCTCGGCCACCTCCGTGGGCGAAAAGAAGTAGGAGAGGTTGCTGTCCAGCGCCTTGAGCACCAGGGTTGCCGCCAGCCCCAGTACCACCAGGCCGACGATGAGGAAACCGAGTCGCTTGTGACGGGCTTTCATGTTTGATTCTCCGATTTGAGCCGGACCATGCGGCGGATGCGCTGCACCATCGCCTTGCGCCGCTGGTGAACCAGCAGGGGCTCGACGATCATCAGCAGCGCCGTGACGCCGAAGGAACCCCAGACGTAGAGGGCGTAACCGCCCATGTTGAAAAACTCTGCAATGCCACCCTTCATGAACGGATCTCCGGCAGTTCCGACACCCAGCGCGCATCCTTCTCCCGCTCCAGGATGATGGAACGCACACGGTACAGGGCCACGGCGATGGAATAGGCCCAGAAGGCGAAGGTCATGATGAGCATGGTCTCGAGCATGATGGCACTCATGCTGGAACCGCTCTTGAGGCTCACCGAGGCCCCCTGGTGCAGGGTGTTCCACCATTTCACCGAGTAGTAGATGATGGGGATGTTCACCACCCCCACCAGCAGCAGGATGGCGCCGGCGCGGTCGGCGCGGCGTGCATCGCTGATGGCACCCTGCAGGGCGATGAAACCGATGTAGAGAAAGAACAGGATCAGCTCCGAGGTGAGGCGCGCGTCCCACACCCACCAGGCCCCCCACATGGGTTTGCCCCAGAAGGCGCCGGTCCAGAGGGCGATGAAGGTCATGATGGCTCCCGTGGGCGCCAGCGCCTGGGCCATCATGGCCGACAACCGGGTGTTGAATACCAGCCCCATGCCTGCCCAGAAGGCCATCACCAGGTAGATGAACATGGACATCCAAGCCGCCGGCACATGGATGAAGATGATGCGGTAGCCCTCTCCCTGCTTGTAATCGGTGGGTGCCACGAAGAAGCTCATATAGAGCCCGATGGCCAGCAGCAGCACCGCGATCACCGCTGAGACCCTGGCGATCTTTCCCGCCAGCGGGTAGAAGGTGGCCGGGGAGGAGAACTTGAACCAGTTGATCAGGCGTGAACTCATGGGCGACCGTTGATGTCGGGTGTCAGGATATGACAGCAATTCTGGAAAATAATTCTCACCGATGGGCTCTCCGGGGAAACATCCACTCTAGCAGAGGTCATTCGGCGGATATCCGCAGAGCGGCCGCGGTTGCCAGCGGGGCCGCCAGCACGGCCAGGAGCAGGATGGCCCCGAGCATGGAGAGGTGACCCACACCACCCAGCCCGGAAACCTCGGCTTCCACCGCACCGGCGCCGAAGATGAGGATGGGAATATACAACGGCAGCACCAGCAGGGAAACCAGCACCCCGCCACCACGCAGCCCCAGGGTGAGGGCCGCACCGATGGCACCGATGAGGCTCAGGGCCGGCGTGCCCACCAGCAAGGTGAGCATCATCACGCCGATGGTGTCCGTGGAAAGATCGTACTGCAGCCCGAGAAGCGGCGAGAGCAGCACCAGCGGCAACCCCGTGATGAGCCAGTGGGCCAGCACCTTGCCCAGCACCAGGATCGAGAGCGGCTGGGGCACCAGCAGCATCTGCTCCAGGGCGCCGTCCTGGAAATCGACGAAGAAGAGCTTCTCCAGCGCCAACATGGAGGCAAGCAGCGCCGCCACCCAGAAGACGCCGGGAGCGATGAGGCGCAGGGTGTCCAGTTCGGGCCCGATGCCCAGGGGGAACAGGCTCACCACGATGACGAAGAAGAAAAGGGTGGTGAGCACGTCGGAACGCCGGCGCATGGCCAGCACCAGGTCCCGGGCGACGATGGTGCGGAAGGCGCTAAACATCGCCATCCGCCTTCCAGCCGAGGCGCAGTTTCTTCACCTTGCCCGAGGTGAGCGCCACTTCCTGGTGGGTGGTGAGGACCACCATGCCCTCTTTGGCCACGTGGTCACGGATCACCGACTGCAGCAACTCCACCGCCGCCAGGTCCAGCCCGACGAAGGGCTCGTCCAGCAGCCACAGCTTGGCCCGGCTCAGCAGCAGCCTGGAGAGCGCCACCCGCTTCTGCTGCCCCTGCGACAGCACCCGGGCAGGCAGATCCTCGTGACCCCGCAGGCCTATGCGCTCCAGGACTTCCCAGGCCCGGGCCTCGCTCACCTTCAGTCCCACCAGCCGGCAGGCCACCAGCAGGTTCTCCACCCCGGTGAGATCGTCCTTTATGCCGTTCTTGTGGCCCAGGTAGAGCAGCTGGGCATTGAACTCGTCGCGCTGGCCCCGGATCGGTTCACCCTGCCAGCGCACCTCGCCCTCGGTGGGGGTCACCAGCCCGCACAGGGCGCGCATCAGCGTGGTCTTGCCACTGCCGTTGTGTCCGTGCAGGTGGAGCAGCTCGCCGGGACCGAGCTCGAAGGCGATGCCGCTGAAGAGCCGGCGGTCGCCCCGGGTGCACTGCAGATTGACCACTTCCAGCATGAAGTCGAGGATTCGAAAGGAAAAACTGGCCGGAAGTTTACAACAAAGGCCTTACATAGGTATCGAATTCTTCCTCGCCCATCTGGCCGCGGTGGATGTACTTGATGCGTCCGTCGCGGGCGATGACCACGGTGTAGGGAATGATGCCGGTATCGTTGCCCCACTTGCTCATGAGCGGCCGGGAAACCGAGGGCTCCAGCACCAGCACCGGGTAGTTGATCTCCAGGCTCCGGGCGACGTTGGCCAGCTTGCGCTTCTCGTCCACGCCGATGCCGATGATCTGCAGACCCTCGGGGCCATGCTGCTGCTGGTAGCGGACGAACTCGGGGATCTCGTACTGGCAGGGGGCGCACCAGCTGGCCCAGAAGTTCATCATGATCACCTTGCCCTTCCAGTCGGAAAGGGTGTGCAGGTCCCCCTGGAGATCTCGCAGCTGGAAAGGCGTCATCTCCCAGGCGTTGTTGGTACGCTCCGGCAGCGCCGTGGTGGCCGTGCGCGGCGCCTCCGACGCTTCTGCCGGTTGCTGCGTCACCTGTTCTGCCTTCGAAGCGGTGGTGCCGGAGCCGGCTTCGCAGCCGGCCAGTGCCACTGCCAATAACAGCAGCCCGGCGGATTTCAGCCCTTCAACCACCGCTCGTCTCCGCGGAGCCGGCCAGCACCTTCCACTCTACCGGGTACTTCTGCTGCAGCTCCTGCAGGTAGGCAGCGAGCTTCTCCTGCACCATGGCCTGGCGCACCCGGTCCTTCATGCTGGCAAAGCTGCGGCGGAATGCGGGCCGGCGTTCGAGCACCGTCACCAGGTGATAACCCTTCGGGCTCTTCACGATCTCGCTCACCTCGCCGTCGGCCATGCGCTTGAGCTGATCCTCCAGCGCAGGATTGCCCTCGCCCTCCTTGATCCAGCCCATGTCACCGTTGTGGGCACGACCGTAGGGGTCGATGCTGTAGCGGCCGGCGAGCACGAACAGGCTCTCGCCGGCCAGGACGCGCTTGCGCATGGCCGCCGCCTGGGCGTAGGAAGAGACCACCAGCTGTCCCACGTGCCAGCGTTCGGGAAGGTAGGAGA
Source organism: Gammaproteobacteria bacterium (assembly GCA_003972985.1). GTDB lineage: Bacteria > Pseudomonadota > Gammaproteobacteria > Chromatiales > Chromatiaceae > Thiolapillus. Next base: position 11,563 of record QNZQ01000226.1, read on the forward strand.
GCCCGGGATGACTGTCGTAGTAGGCACGCAGTACCTCGTCGTCCGGCACCCATTGCCGTTCCAACTGTTCCACCAGCAACGCCGGTAGGCGCTCCTGACGGTAGGCGGCCAGGCGCGGCTCGATGTCCACACCCTCCTGCTCCGCGGCGCGCGCGAAGAGCAGCAACTCGGCACGCTTGTAGAGGCGATCCTCGATCCATTCCTTCTCCGGCATCTTCTCGAACTGGCCAGCCTCGACGAGATCGCCGTAGCGTATCTGCACGCCATCCCCTTCCATCAGCAGGGTATCCGGGGTGATGCCCTCCCGGATGCGGTCCTCGTGGAAGACCACCTTCAGGCGATCGCGCAGCATGCGCACCGTGAGCAGCTTGAGCTCACGGTACTGCGCCACCAGCTCCTTGGCACGGGCCGCCGCTAGGGCATCGGCCTGCCCCCGGTATTCTTCCTTCAGGCGTGCCTCGGTCTCGGGAGAAAGGGCCAGCTGTTCGCGCAGCTTGTCGGTGTAGAACCGGTAGAGCTGGGCAATGCGGTACTCCTCCTCTTCCCGCAGGAACTCTTCGCTCCGGTCCAGGCCCCTTGCCCTGGCTTCCAGCCGCAACAGGCGGAACGCCACCAGCCGTTTCAGCAGGTCGCCACGCAGAGCCGCCTGCTCTTCCTCGTCCAGGGTATTGAACTGGGTGGCAAAGGGCGAGGATTGCACCGCCTGTTCCAGGTCAGCCGCGGTAACGCTGTCACCGGCCACCTGTACCAGCACTTCCCCCTGCTCCACCTTGCCGGCAGCCTGGCCGGACCAGGCTCCCATCATGGCACCGGCCAACACCAGTCCGGTGATGGATTGTCGAATCAACTTCATCGGAATCAAACCTTCTTCATTGTCGGTTCCCGTAGAACGGGCCACCGCGGTTCGCAAAAGAAAACAGGGAGCCCAGGCCCCCTGTTCCGGATCGGAAAGGAAGCCGGCCCGAAGACCGGCTTCTCCCCCTGTCAATCCTCGGGGATGGCACCACCGATATCCGGAGCACTGGCGTGGATCCAGGAAACGGCAGCATCATAGTCCTCGAGAATGGGCTTGCCTTTCCAGACATGCTCCTCGTCGTCGGCGATGAAGGGCACGCCCTTCTCGTTCACCTCGTGACAGGCTGCGCAGCGGAAGGGACCGTGAGAACCATCCGGGTTGTACTGCGGTGCCTGCTTGTAGGTGGTGGTGTCCGCCAGCGGCGACACCGGGTAGAGGCCGTGGGTGGACTGATGGCAGGCCTGGCACGCGAGGCCGGCATGGCCCTTGGAGTAGCGCATCAGGCTGTACTTGCCCGGCTGGTTGATGGGGAAGGCAACCCCGCCCTGGCCCTCGACGAAGGGCGCGGCATGGCAGTCGGCGCAGTGCGGGGCACCGGGCGACAGCCAGTAGTCACGTCCGTGCGTGGCAGCATCGTAGGGCACGGCCGCGGCACCGGTGGCGCCGGCGGGCAGCTTCAGGCTGGCGATGTCCACAGCCGGATTGGCGGACAGGATGGAGACATTGATGTCACCATCGACGTCCTTGTGTACCAGCGGGCCGTTGCCCTTGAGGGCGATGACGGCGATGTCCGGCACCAGACGCTTCTTGGCCCAGGTCGCGAGGATCTCGGACTTGCCGGGGGTGTCGTGCCCCTTGGCATCGAGCACCACCTTGGGATCCATCATCGCCTCCAGCTTGGCCATGGAGACACCGATACCCTTGGCGATCTCGGCCAGCGACTTGTTACGCAGCGTGCTGCCTTCCTGCTTGAAGGCGTTCTTCAGGTTGTCACGCTGGTAGAGCTCGCGGGAGAGCTGGTTGTGGCAGTTGGTGCACCACAGCCCCTTTCCGTGCTTGCCGTTGCCGATCTGCGAGACATTGGTCTGCAGCCACTTGCCGATGGCGTTGAGATGCTCGGGCGACTCCACGCCGTCCTTGTCCTTGCCGGGGTTGGAGTGAACGTCACGACCCACGTAGCAGCCACCGGCCGCATCGCGGTTGTCCGCATCGGCATAGGCGTTCTTGCCATCCGGTGTGATGGGATAGCCGTCCATGCTGCGGTCGTAGCGATGCGAGGGATGGCAGCCCTGGCAGGAACCGGAGCGTCCCTGGGAATCGGGCAGCGGACGCTTGGTCTGGTGCACGGTGTGAATGGCCTGGGTAAGCGGTGGGATCACCGCTTCCGTACCATCCTTCTTCTTGTGCGTCTTGGCGCCCAGGACACCGATGACGTTGTCACCGTGGCACTTCTGGCAGAGCACCGGATCACGCCCCAGGCGGTTGTGCGTGGCCCGGCTGTTAGGATCGTAGTCCTTGGTGAAGTCGGTTCCGTTGTGGTCGTCGTGCATCTCCAGGATGGAGATGGAAGTCGCTTTGAGATCCGCGATCCAGTCAGAGGCCCCCAGTGCCTTCCAGAAGGCCCGCTCCTGCTTGTAGAGCTTGTACTTCTTGCCATTGGCGTTCTCGTTGCCGTGGCAGTTGGAGCAGTTGGGAATGTCGATGGGGTTGGTACCCACGAAGGTGATCGGCTTGCCGCTGTGGCTGTCCAGCACCGGCTTGCCGGTATCGGCATCCACCAAGCTCACCCAGTTCTCCTGGAAGGGCTGGATGTCGCTCTCCACCAGGGTCAGGATGTCCTTGGTGGCGGTCCGGTCATTGAAAGGCGTGAGCGGCAGGCCCAGCGCGTCCCAGATGCCCGGATTGGTGAGCACGATGGGCACATTGTCCAGCACGGGGGACTTGGTGAACACGATGGTGCCCTTTTCACCCGTGTAGTGCAGGTGTCCGCCACTCATGGGACTGGGCACCGCAGCACCGGCAGGACCATTGTCGCGCGGGATCGGGATCTGGATGCCCACGAACTTCTTGTCCTTGTCGGCGCTTCCGCCGGTGGGATTGCTTCCCTTCAGGTCCTTGTAGACGTAGAGGTGGGTGAAATAGGCATTGGCGACGTTCTCGTTCTTCTCGTACTTGCCGTCGCCATCCACATCATAGGGCACGTCCCAGTACTTGAGCTTGTTGCCTTCGGAGTAGGTGTTGTCGACGAAGCCGTAAGCGAGCTTGAAACGCTTCTTGCCGTCCACCACCACGCCGGCATCCTCCTCGTCGGCTTCCAGCAGCTCCGGGTACTTCTTGCGCCCGGTGGCGGTCTTGATCACCTGCGACTGTACCGAGTTATAAGGCGGCAACACGCAACAATAGGTGAAGTCGAAGCCGGTACAGTGCATGCCAAGCTCGTAGTTGATGGTGATGTTGTAGTCGTTCTTGGGCTTGCTCTTGTCTGCTGCCACTTCCGGACCACCATAAGCCTTGTGGCCGATGGCCGCCACGTGCGCGGCTTTGGGTGCCGCCTGGGCGGCCTCCTTCTCTGCTGCCGGCTCCTGCGTGGTGCAGGCGCTCACAGCCAGTGCAGCAAGAACTGCTGCGGACAGTGCCTTTTTCATGGTTCCCCCCACAAGTGTGGTGTGAGAAATCTGCTGGCCGGAGCAGTTGCCCGGCCAGCGATTCCCACTTTATTTACGATTTCTAGCGTCTCCGTCCGCTGGTGACGCCCCCCTCCAAAATTCGCCTCCTTTGGTTATGTCTGCTTCATGCGATATTTCGGAGACTCAAAGTTATCACCAACCCGTTTGGTGCGTCAATTTTTTCTTTATCTAACAGATAGTTAGAACATTATGATTTACTGTTATTGGGATCGCGACCGTATCCGGCAACGCATGATCTGGATCAAAGACACCCTAACCTCCTCCCGGTATCGTATATTTTTGATAAAAAAGAAAATACGATCCCGAATGCAAGACAAGACCGGCTCTCTTGCTTCGCCCTCGCAAGGGCATGGAGAAACCATGAGAAAAACCAGACACGCACATCGAACCTGGAAAAGAATCGCGCTTGCCTCACTGCTTGCCGCTAGCGCCTCCATCCAGGCAGAAGCCTTCAAGCATACCGCCCCAGAGCACCTGAAGGAGTTCGAGGAAGCTCTCAAGCTCGAGCCCAACATCGACAACGGCCGCCGGCTCTTCAAGACCTACTGCATCACCTGTCACGGCCCCGAGGGCTGGGGCGTGGCCGGCAGCGGTTACCCGCAGATCGCCGGGCAGCTGAAGGAGGTCATCATCAAGCAGCTGGCGGACTTCCGCGCCGGCAACCGCGATAACCCCATCATGCGCTCCTTCTCCTCCCGCCGCTCCCTGGGTGGCCCGCAGGAGATCGCCGACGTGGCCGCCTATGTCTCGTCGCTGCCCATGACCCCACGCAACGACAAGGGTTTCAACCTGCGTCTCGAGGAAGGAAAACGGATCTACGACGAGCTCTGCGCCGACTGCCATGGAGAGAAGGGAGAGGGGGACCACAAGAAACACGTGCCCCGCATCCAGGGCCAGCACTACAGTTACCTGATGCGGCAGTTCAACTGGATCCGCAACGGACGGCGCCGCAATGCGGACAAGAAGATGGTGGAGCAGATCCAGGACATGACCCCCCGGGAGCAGACGGCCGTGATGTCCTACGTGGCCCACATACGCCCGGACAATGTTGCACCGGAAGGTTGGCGTAACCCGGACTTCGACAACTTCGACCGCAGCTGGCGCCCGGCCAAGATCCGCTGAAACCTTACCGCTACCCCCAGACCAAGAAGCCCCGCATTCGCGGGGCTTTCCGTTTCGGGGGTCCTGCCAAGAAGGTCAGTGGTCCACGGATTCCTGCCGCGCCTCTTCGAGCAGCTTGAGACAGCGGTCGTCCCGGAAGCCGCGGGCAATATCGCCTGCCGTCTTTCCCTCGCTGTTCTTCAGGTCCAGTTCGGCACCCTTGGACAACAGCAGCTTGACCACCTCGGGTTCGCGCGTATCCACGGCCTCCATGAGGGCAGTGGTTCCCTCCTTGTCCTGGGCATTGATATCCGCCCCTTTTCGCAGCAGGTAGGCCACCGCGTCGACATTGCCGCTGCCGGCCGCCCAGATCAGGGGAGTGGCGCCATCCTTGGAGCGGGCGTTCACGTCCGCGCCGGCTTCCACCAGCGCCTTGACCACGTCGAGGTTCTTGCCCTTCTCCACGGCATGGATGAGGGCTGTCTTGCCCTTCTTGTCCTTCCTATCCACCTTGGCACCATGCTTGAGCAGCAACCTGACCACCTGTGGATGGTCATATTCGGCTGCCAGCATCAGCGGTGTACGCCCCTGTTTGTCCGGCGCATTGGGATTGGCGCCCCTGAAGAGCAGCTGCTCCACCATGTCGTTGATGCCATAACGCGCTGCCAGGGTCAGTGGCGTGGTGCCGGCACGCGTGCGCGTCTCCAGATCGGCGCCACGCTCGATGAGCAGGGCCGTGATCTCCGGCTCGCCGTTTTCCGCCGCCAGCGTCAGCGCAGTGCAATCGGCCACCGTCTTGCGCTTGACGTCCGCGCCCCGCGCCAGCAGCAGGGAGACCGCAGCCAGGTTGCCGTTTTCCGCCGCCATCATCAGGGCCGTCTTGCCGTACTTGTTGGCCGCGTTGGGGTCCGCCCCCTGGTCGAGCAGCTTCTCCATGGTTTCGACGTCATCGATGGCTGCCGCCAGCCGCAGTTCCCTGCCGAGCTCCTCCTTGTCTGCCGCCAGCAGCGGCAGTGCCGCCAGCAGCAGGGAGAGAAGCAGCAGTGCCCGAAAGATCACTGATGTCTGTTGTGTGGTCTTCATGATCTCATGCCTCCTTGATACCCGCGCCATCAGCCGGCTTCAGCCGCATCAGGTTCTTCTTCCTCTTCTTCCGGCTCGTCCGGCTCCTCGTGGGCGATACCCTTGTGGCAGTCGATGCAGGTCTTGCCCTCGTCACGCGCACGGCCATGACGCTTGCGCGCACTGCGATCCTGCTCGGCCAGATCCATGGCGTCCCAAGCGTGGCAGGAACGGCATTCCCGCGAATCGGTGGACTCCATTTTCTCCCAGACGCGACTGGCCATCTCCCAGCGGCGCGCCTCGAACTTCTCCCGGCTGTCGATGGTTCCCAGGATCTCGTGATAGACGTCTTTGGCCGCCATCACCTTGGCAACCATCTTAGGAATGAAGGGCTTTGGCACGTGGCAATCGGAACAGCCTGCCCTCACGCCGGACGGACTCTTCCAGTGTATGGTCTCCGAGAGTTCCTCGAGATTGAACTTCATGCTGTGGCACGAAGTGCAGAACTTGGTTTCGTTGGTCATCGCCAGACCGACGTTGAACAGCCCGGCAAAGACGACGCCGGCCGCAAAGATTACGATGGCAATTCCAAGACTGATGCGTTGCGCCATGGTGTTCCTCCCCTAGATTACCTTTGGTTTCATCTTATTTGGATTGGAAGGTCATCACAGGGATGCCTCCCGGTTCCCGAGGGAACCACCCCGGCGGAAACCGGACGGACCCTTGGGCGACTATTCGAATTCTTGTTTTGTCACTACTCGTAGATCACGCCCGGAAGCCAGGTCGCCAGTTGCGGCCACCAGGCCAGCATGCCGAGCATGATCAGCTGGATCACGATAAAGGGTATCACACCACGGTAGATGGCGCTCGTGGTGACCCCTTCTGGCGCCACGCCGCGCAGGTAGAAGAGCGCAAAGCCGAAGGGCGGCGTGAGAAAGGAGGTCTGCAGGTTGATGGCGATCATGATCCCCAGCCACACCGGGTCCAGCCCCATGGCCAGCAGGATGGGGCCCACGATGGGCACCACCACGAAGGTGATCTCGATGAAATCGAGGATGAAGCCAAGCAGGAACATGAGCAGCATTACCACCGCCACGGCGCCCACCACGCCACCCGGCAGGTTGTGCAGCAACTCCTCCACCAGGTCATCACCGCCGAAGCCGCGGAACACCAGCGAGAAGAGCGCGGCACCGATGAAGATGAGGAACACCATGCTGGTGACCTTTACCGTGGATTCCATCACTTCGCGCAGCGACCTCAGATTCAGCTGCCGCCGCTGGGCCGCCAGCAGCATGGCGCCCACGGCACCCACGGAGGCGGCTTCCGTGGGCGTGGCCATGCCGGCCAGGATGGAGCCCAACACCGCCACGATGAGCAGCAGCGGCGGCAGCAGCACGGTCACTATCCGCCTGCCGAGGGAACGCCCGTCATCCGCCAGGTCGGGCGCCGGCGGCACCTTCTCCGGCCGGAAGAAAGCCACGCCGAGCAGGTAGAGCAGGTACATGGTCACCAGCCCCAGCCCGGGAATCACCGCGCCCACGAAGAGATCCCCCACCGACACCGTCTTGAGGTCCCAGATACCCATCTCCAGCTGGGCCTGCTGGTAGGCGGAAGAGAGCACGTCTCCCAGCAGCACCAGGATGATGGAAGGAGGGATGATCTGCCCCAGGGTGCCGGAAGCGCAGATGGTGCCCGCGGCTACCGCCGGGTCGTAGTTGCGCTTGATCATGGTGGGCAGCGAGAGCAGCCCCATGGTCACCACCGTGGCCCCCACGATGCCGGTACTGGCCGCCAGCAGCATCCCCACCAGGGTCACCGAGATGCCCAGGCCACCCCGCAGTCTGCCGAACAGCGCCGCCATGGTGTCGAGCAACTCCTCAGCCACCTTCGAGCGCTCCAGCATCACGCCCATGAAGACGAACAAAGGCACGGCGATGAGTGTCTCGTTGGTCATGATGCCGTAGAGGCGGTTGGGCAGCGCTTCCAGAAAGGCGTCGTCGAACACATCGAAATGCTCCCCGACGAAGGCGAACAGCAGCGACACGCCGCCCAGGGTGAAGGCCACGGGGTAGCCGAGCATCAGCACCAGCGCCACCACACCGAAGAGAATCAGGGGCAGCCACTCAGCCATCGCTCTTCCCGGTGATCACCCGCAGGCTCTTGAGCGCCAGCGACATGCCCTGCAGCAGCAGCGTCAGCGGCAGCAGCAGGATCAGCGTCTTGAGCAGGAACACGCCCGGCAGCCCCCCTGCCTCCCGCGATCCCTCCAGCACCTTCCAGGATTCCACCACGTAGTCCCAGCTCACCCAGAAGACGAAGATCATCATGGGCAGCAGCAGGAACAGGGTGCCCAGCAGGTTGACCCAGGCCTTCCCGCGCATCCCGAGTCTCTGGTAGAAGATGTCCACGCGCACGTGGCCACCCTGTTTCAGGGTGTAGGCCGCGCCCATCATGAAGACGGTAGCGTGGAGGTAGGTGACCGACTCCTGCATGGCGATCCAGCCGGTGTCGAAGAGATAGCGCAGCAGCACCACGGCAAAGGTGATGAGCACCATCAGCAGGGTGCCCCAGGCGACGACGCGGCCCGTGAACTCGGCCAGCGCATCGAGCTTGCGGATCAGGCGCTCCATTGAATTTAAGGAGGAGGGGTTCCGGCTACCAGCGGAAGAGGATCCACTGGGGAACCACGATCTTCGACGGATCCTCCTCGGTGACATCCATCTCGCCGTCGCCGTCCAGATCCATCAGGTAGTAGGGCGGCCCCTTCCTCGGCACGATCTTGATCATGTAGATCTGGCCATTGATCCTGTACTCGTGGATGGTCCTGTCGCCGGACTGCCGGATGGTGACCTCGGGTTCCAGGGTCTCATCCGATTCGCCCGCTGGCTGAGGCGCTTCCTCTTCCGCCCAGGCCACGGAGAACAGAAGTGCGGACAGGAGAACAGCAGCAAGGATCTTCATGGCGGCAGCCCCGCGAATGCAAAAAGCTATTATAACTCGAGCAGGATCTCCTGCTCCTCGGGCGAGGGTTCGAAGCCGCGCCCCCCGTAGTGGCGGAAGATGGCCTGCACGATCTCCTCGGGTTCGTCGCACAGCTGCATCAGCTCCAGGTCCGCCTCGTCGATGGTGCCCGCTTTCGCCAGCGTATCCCTGAACCACTCCAGCATCCCCTGCCAGAAATCCCGCTCCACCAGGATGATGGGAATCCTGCGCCCCTTGCCCGTCTGCACCAGGGTGAGGCATTCGGCCAGCTCGTCCAGGGTACCGAAACCGCCCGGCAGCACCACGTAGGCGGCGGCGTACTTGATGAACATCACCTTGCGCGCGAAGAAGTGGCGGTAGGTGATGGCCAGATCCTGGTAAGGATTGGCCGCCTGCTCGTGGGGCAGCACGATGTTCAGCCCCACGCTGGGCGAAGGCCCCTCGAAAGCGCCCTTGTTGGCCGCCTCCATGATCCCGGGACCGCCACCGCTGATCACCGAGAAGCCCGCCTCGGAGAGCAGCCGCGCCACCTCCTCCGCCTTGGCATACCAGGGATGGTCCACCGGCGTACGCGCCGAGCCGAAGATGCTCACCGCAGGACGGATGCGGCTGAGCTTCTCGAAGCCCTCCACGAACTCGGACATGATCTGGAACACGCGCCACGATTCGCGGTTGAGCTCGGCCTCGGCACTGGGCGTGGCGGGACGGCTGCTGGATATCTCGCTCATTCCTGTTCTCGCTGGGGTAAAATCCACCTCCCGAAAGCCCGCCACTATAGGCCATGAACGACCTCAATCCAAGACAGCGCGAAGCCGTGACCTGGCTCGACGGTCCACTGCTGGTGCTGGCCGGCGCCGGCTCGGGCAAGACCCGCGTGATCACGCGCAAGATCGCCTGGCTGGTGCAGGAAGCGGGCCTGTCGCCCCGCCATATCACCGCCGTCACCTTCACCAACAAGGCCGCCCGCGAGATGAAGGCGCGCGTGGGCGAACTGCTCAGCGGCAGGGAGAGCCGCGGCCTGAGCGTCTCCACCTTCCATACCCTGGGACTGAACATCCTGAAAAAGGAGTGCCGGGCAGCGGGACTGAGGCCCGGCTTCACCATCTTCGACGGTCTCGACAGCGAACACCTCGTCAAGGAGCTGCTGTTAAAGGAAGAGCCCGACCGGGAGCATCTCGACCGGGCCCGCTGGCAGATCTCGGCCTGGAAGAACGACCTGCTCTCGCCGCAACAGGCGCTGGAGCAAGCCACCGACGCCGCCGAACAGCGCCACGCGAACCTCTACGAGGCCTACCAGCGCGCCCTGCAGGCCTACAACGCGGTGGATTTCGACGACCTCATCCGCCTCCCCGCCGCGCTCTTCCGGGAACAGCAGGAGATTCTCGAGCGCTGGCAGAACCGCATCCACTACCTGCTGGTGGACGAGTACCAGGACACCAACAGCGCCCAGTACGAGCTGGTGAAACTGCTCACCGGCATCCGCCAGGCGCTCACCGTGGTGGGCGACGACGACCAGTCCATCTACGCCTGGCGCGGCGCCCGCCCCGAGAACCTGGCGCGCCTGAAGCAGGACTTTCCCCGTCTCAAGGTGGTGAAGCTGGAACAGAACTACCGCTCCACCGGGCACATCCTGGGCGCAGCCAACGCCCTCATCGCCCACAATCCCCACGTCTTCGAAAAGCGCCTCTGGAGCGAGCTCGGGCCGGGCGACCCCATTCGTGTACTGCAGTGCCGGGACGAGGAGCAGGAAGCGGAACGGGTGGTTTCCGAGATCATCCACCAGAAGTTCATGCACAAGCGCGCCTACGGCGATTTCGCCATTCTCTACCGGGGCAATCACCAGTCGCGCATCTTCGAAAAGCTGCTGCGGCTGCACAACGTGCCCTACTTCATCAGCGGCGGCACCTCCTTCTTTTCACGTACCGAGGTGAAGGACGTCATGGCCTACCTGCGGCTGCTGGCCAACCCCCACGACGATGCGACTTTCCTGCGCGTGGTGAACACCCCGCGCCGGCAGATCGGCCCCGGCACCCTGGAGAAGCTCACCGCCTGGGCCAGCGAACGGAAAGTGCCCCTGCTCGAAGCCGTGGATGACCTGGGCCTTGAACACAGCCTGTCACCACGCAGCCTCGAGCACCTGCGCCGCTTCGCGCAGTGGGTGTGGCAGCTCTCGCGTCTGGCCCACGAGGAGGAACCCGTGGCCACCGTACGCCAGCTGCTGCGCGACATCGACTACGAGGAGTGGCTCTACCAGACCTCCGCCAACGACAAGGCGGCACAGCGGCGCCTGGAGAACGTGGAGGAGCTGGTGGCCTGGCTGGAAAAGCTGCAGTCTGACGAGATGAAGGGCGAGACCCTGGCCGAGATGGTGAGTCACCTGGCGCTCATGGACATCCTGGAACGCCAGGAGGAGGAGAGCGCGGACGACCGGGTCAGCCTCATGACCCTGCACGCCGCCAAGGGACTGGAGTTTCCCGTGGTGTTCCTGGTGGGCATGGAAGAGGAGCTGCTGCCGCACCGCACCAGCATCGAGGAGAAGACCATCGAGGAAGAACGCCGTCTCGCCTACGTGGGCATCACCCGTGCCCGCCGCCTGCTGCACCTCACCTGCGCGCGCAGGCGACGCAGAGGCGGCGAAACCGTCGAATGCGAGCCCAGCCGTTTCCTCTCCGAGCTGCCCGCGCAGATGCTGGAGTGGGAAGGCCGTGAGCAAGAGCAGGACGCGGAAAAGAAAAAGGCCAGGGGGAAAGCCCACCTGGCCACGCTCAAGGCAATGCTGGAATAGGCCGGGCAGGCCCGGCCCGGAACGGCGGATCAGGGCTGCAGCGTGGAGAGCCACTCGGCGATGGCCTTCATCTCCTCTTCCGAGACACCGGCGATGATGCCCTTCATGACGGCAGTCTGGCCGTTGGCCCGCGTGCCGCTCTTGATGTCCTTCATCTGCGCCAACAGGTAGGTGGCGCTCTGGCCGGCAATCTTGGGATAGACCGGCATGATGGTGGTCTTGCCGTCGGCGCCATGGCAGCCCGCGCATCCCTTGGCCTGGTAGGCGGCAGCACCCGGATGGGAGCTGGCTGCGGGAGCAGCCGGGGCGGCGGCAGCCGGTGCCGAGGCAGGAGCGGCCGCGGGGGCAGCCGGTGTGGCAGCAGCAGGGGCGGCCGCCTGGGCAGCAGGTGCCGCTGCCGTCTTGCCGGCGATGTTCACCTGCCCCACGGGCTTGATGCGCTCCAGCACGTCGTCTTCGGCCTGGGCCGAAGCACCCGCCACGAGAGAGGCCATCGCCAGGGAGCAGAGTACGGTTTTCATTTTCTTAGCCACGATTGAATTCCTCGAGATGTCCGGGCCGGAAAGCCCTTACCCCGGCTTATTCACTGAGTGAGTGATAAATAAGGAGGCGTGTTCCCCTATTCGTTGTAAAATCAGGATCTTGAGTCAAGACAAACAACGGACAAGGAAACACGCCATGGGTGAAACGCTACCGCTATTTACGCCGCTGTTCAACAAG
>QNZQ01000005.1 GCA_003972985.1 Gammaproteobacteria bacterium
AGCAGGATCGCGGTGACCCAGGCGACTTCGATGGTGGGTGCCACGGAAGCGAGTCCGAGGGCGGCGAGGAGAAAGATCAGTGCGACGATGATCTGTCGCCATGGCAGATTCTTTTTTTCAGGCATGGCAGCGGCTTCGGATTGGTTATACTTAGAAGATTAGAAAAACCTTATAATGTTAACCGGTTTTGTCGTCACTTTCAAATTTTGCGCCCTGTCTGCAGCAGGCCGTGACCGGCGGGGCTCGCGTGGTATTCGATGTCATGCAAGGTTTCGAGTGACCACGCTCACAATGGACGATTAGCGGGGTACACCGGGAGCCGGGCTCAGGCGGCGATTCAATGCGGCTCGATAGACAGAGTGCTCAGGGGACGATGGAAAATTCCAGCTTGTATTCGGCCTCTTCCCCCCTTCGTGCTTCGTTGCGCATGAGATAGAGCAATACCCGGTAGATGCCGTCCGTGGGCAGCACCCCCTTGTAATGAGTACCCTGGTCAGCGCCAATGAACAGGGCCATTTCAGCACCGGGCGCGGTGATGTTGAAGAAGGCGGCGCTGTTATTGGATTGCAGCGTCACTTCCATGACCTGGCCGGCACGTGCGTACAGGCGATACTCCACCGTTTCCCAGCCCTTGATATGGCCTCGGAGGAGGGCGGAAGAGTCCCCCTTCTCGAAACGGACGGTTTCCTCGGCTGCCCCATCCGAAAACGCGTACTGCCAGGTGGTTGCCACCAGCAGGGCTGCAAGCAGCAGTATCTTCCGCTTCATCGCTGGTACCGCTTGGAAATCACCTTGGCATCTTAATCATGTTTGTCCACCTGACAACAGGAAAAGTGTGTGGATTGGCTCAGGGATTGAGTACAGCACTGCTCTCGCTCAGCAGGAAGGTCAGGAAAGTCTGCGCAGCAGGACTCAATTGCCTGTTCGTCGGATACACCGCGAACCAGTGGCGACGCAAGGGGAATCCCTTCACATCGAGAATGCGCAGCTTCCTGCTGTCGAGTTCCAACCGCAGGTTGTGCAAGGACATCACCGAAATGCCCAGGCCGGCCATTACCGCCTGCTTGATCGCCTCGACACTGCCCAGCTCCATGTAGGGCTCGAGCTGCAATCCCTGCTCCTTGAACAGCTGATCCATGGCCAGGCGGGTACCCGAGCCCGGCTCGCGCAGCAGCATCCGCTCTTTCAGCAGCCGTTTCAGGGGTATGGCACGGCGCTTGGCCAGGGGGTGGTTTGCCGGGGCGATCACGACCAGGTCGTTGTCGAGAAAGGGATGGGCTTCCACATCTAGTTCGTCCGGCACTTTGCCCATGATCAGCAAGTCATCCTGGTTCCGATGCAGCCGTTCGAGTACCTGAGCCCGGTTGGTTACGGTGAGACGGGGTACCACCTTGGGATAGCGTTGTATGAAAGCGCCCAACAGATGGGGCATGAAGTATTTGGCGGTAGTGACCACGCCGATGTGCAATTCCCCTTTCACCTCGCCCTCCAGGGCGAGGACCTCGCTGCCGAGCTGCTCGAGGCGAAGGAGAATGTCGTTGGCGGCATCCACCACGTGCAATCCGGCGGGAGTGAGCGAGAGTCCCTTGCCATCGTGATCGAAGAGCGGGTAGCCGATGTTCTCGCTCAGTTTCTTGATCTGCATGGATACCGTGGGTTGCGTCAGATGCAGTGCCTCGGCGGCGCGGGTGTAGCTGCCGTGGCGGGCGACGGCCAGCAGAATCTGCAGCTGGCGCAAGGTAGTGGTACGGGCCAGGCGGTCGGTAGCATTTCTATTCATAGATAATAATCTATGTTATGTATTGGAAACATTGATTTTTAATTATGCCATGGATTGTGCAGAATTCACCGCACTTCGGCAACAGATGCCGGAAACCTTTTCTACCTACACGAGGGAATTACCATGGATCAATCCAGTCGCTACGCCGATCTCAGCCTCAAAGAAGAAGACCTGATCGCCGGTGGCAAGCACATTCTTGTCGCCTACAAGATGAAACCGGCCGAAGGTTACGACTACCTGGCCACGGCCGCTCACTTCGCCGCCGAGTCCTCCACCGGAACCAACGTGGAAGTCTCCACCACGGACGATTTCACCAAGGGCGTGGACGCTCTCGTGTACCACATCGACGAAGAGACCGAGGACATGCGCATCGCCTATCCTCTGGAGCTCTTCGACCGCAACGTCACCGATGGACGCATGATGCTGGTCTCCTTCCTCACCCTGGCCATCGGTAACAACCAGGGCATGGGTGACGTGGCTCACGCCAAGATGATCGACTTCTGGGTTCCCCGCCGCGTCATCGAGCTGTTCGACGGTCCTGCCAAGGACATCAGTGACCTGTGGCGCATCCTGGGCCGTCCGGTCAAGGATGGCGGTTACATCGCCGGAACCATCATCAAGCCCAAGCTGGGCCTGCGTCCCGAGCCCTTTGCCGAAGCGGCCTACCAGTTCTGGCTGGGTGGCGACTTCATCAAGAACGACGAGCCCCAGGGCAACCAGGTCTTCTGCCCGATGAAGAAGGTGATTCCGCTGGTGGCCGACGCCATGCGCCGTGCCCAGGACGAGACTGGCCAGGCCAAGCTCTTCTCCGCCAACATCACCGCCGACGATCACAACGAGATGATCGCCCGTGGCGAGTATGTCCTGGAGACCTTCGCCGAGAACGCCGATCATGTCGCCTTCCTGGTCGACGGTTATGTGGGTGGCCCCGGCATGGTGACCACCGCCCGCCGCTGGTTCCCCAACCAGTACCTGCACTACCATCGCGCCGGTCATGGTGCCGTGACCTCTCCCAGTTCCAAGCGCGGTTACACCGCTTTCGTGCTGGCCAAGATGTCCCGCCTGCAGGGCGCTTCCGGTATCCACGTGGGTACCATGGGCTACGGCAAGATGGAAGGCGAGGCAGACGACCGGAACATCGCCTACATGATCGAGCGCGACAGTGCCGATGGTCCCGTGTACCACCAGGAGTGGTACGGCATGAAGCCCACCACCCCCATCATCTCCGGCGGCATGAACGCACTGCGCCTGCCCGGCTTCTTCGAGAACCTGGGCCATGGCAACGTGATCAACACGGCCGGTGGCGGTTCCTATGGCCACATCGACAGCCCCGCAGCCGGCGCCATCTCCCTGCGCCAGGCCTACGAGTGCTGGAGAGAGGGTGCGGATCCCATCGAGTTCGCCAAGGAGCACAAGGAGTTCGCCCGCGCATTCGAGTCCTTCCCGCACGATGCCGACGCCCTCTATCCGGGCTGGCGCGAGAAGCTGGGCGTTCACAAGTAAGAACTTCCCGCGCTTCTTTACCGAAGCAGAAGGCCCCCGCTTCGGCGGGGGCTTTTTCGTCCGGCAGCGGTCAAGGCTGCGCCGGATCATGAAACCAGAGCAGCGAGCAAGAATGCCATGATCGACATCGAACAGTACAAGATAACCGAAGAGCCCTTCTATCAGCCCTACGGCAACGAGGTGGCGCAATACGAGTCCGCCTACGCCTCGCGCCTGCCGGTGATGGTGAAAGGCCCTACCGGCTGCGGCAAGTCCCGTTTCATCGAATACATGGCCTGGCGCCTGGGCAAGCCGATTATCACCGTGGCCTGTAACGAGGACATGACCGCCGCCGACCTGGTGGGCCGTTACCTGCTGGACGCCGACGGCACCCGCTGGCTCGACGGGCCGCTCACCACCGCTGCACGCATCGGGGCTATCTGCTACCTCGACGAGGTGGTGGAAGCCCGCCAGGACACCACCGTGGTGATCCACCCACTCACCGACCACCGGCGCACCCTGCCGCTGGACAAGAAGGGCGAGGTGGTGAAGGCCCATCCCGATTTCCAGCTGGTGATCTCCTACAATCCCGGTTACCAGAGCCTGATGAAGGATCTCAAGCAGTCCACCAAGCAGCGCTTCGTGGGCATGGATTTCGACTACGCGCCTGCCGACCTGGAAGCGAGGATCGTTGCCGAGGAGACCGGCATCGACAGCGATACCGCACACAAGCTGGTGAAGGTGGGTGAGGCGGCAAGGAACCTCAAGGGCCATGGCCTGGACGAGGGAATCTCCACCCGGTTGCTGGTCTATGCCGCCAGCCTGATGAAGAACAGCCTCGATGCCCCGGATGCCGCACGCATGGCCCTGGTGCGGTCCATCACCGACGATGCGGATATCCGGGATACCCTGGACAAGGCTATCGACGCCGTATTCGGCTGATTGGAGGCCCGTTCTGCATGGCAGGCCGAAAAACGGGTTTCTCAACAGCCCGCCAAGGGATGAAGTCCACGCGCGGGACAATCGGTCCGGCTTTTTAGGTTGGGCAAAGGAGCGACAGCGACGTGCCCAACAGAACGCCGGAGGATGTTGGGCACGCTTCGCTTTGCCCAACCTACGGGGCTCGACCTGCCCTGGGAAGGGCATGAGATGAGCATCACCGCGTATTTCCAAATCAAGGGGATGAATGACCCCAGCGGGACAATCGGTCCGGCAGCAGGTAGAGAACAGTGACTATGGTTGACCCAGCACAGATCAAATGTAACTACAGCAAGGTGCAGGAGCTCCTGCCCGAAACCCTCGCCGAGGTGCGCCAGGTGCTCTCGGAAGAGGGGATGAAGTCCTTCGTCGAGGGGATCGAACTGCTCTGCATGATGGGGCGGGGCGCCGAACCGGTGCTGGTCTACATGGAAGAGGCTGCCGAAGTGGCGCGCCACGCGGGTGAGGCGATGGTCTACCCCGTGGCCAGGACCGCCTACCAGATCTCCCGCAGTCCCAACGCCGAGGCCATCGTCCCTTTCCTGCAGACCATCGCCTCGGTGGCCCGGCGCCTGGAGGAGAAGAAGCTGCTGGAAGGCTACCTGGAGACGGTGCTGGAACTGGTGGAGAAGACCTCCATCTCCATCCACGGCTCCCACGCCACCATGGCCAGCCCGGCGCTGATTCCCTTCCTGGAGATCGCGCCGCGGCTGCTGGGCGAGCTGAACATCGGCGGTCTCCGGCGCTGGATGGCCTACGGCATCCAGCAGCACAGCCACCATCCCGACCACCTGGCCGAGTACTTCCGCCTCGATTCTCCCGACAGCCGGGCAGTGATGCAGCGCGAGCGCTCGGGCACCCTGCTGGTGGACGTGGAGCGGCTGCTGGAGCTGTACCAGCTGGCGCTGTGGGGCATCGACGAGCGGGTCTATCCCTATTCGCGCATGCTCGACGAGCGCTCCGATCCCAGGCCCTACTACGACGACGAGGGGATCTTTCTCCCGGACGTGCACGACGACCTGGACGAAAACGGGATCACCGGCCTGGAACACTATCTCGCCTCCCTGGCGCACATGGCCGGACACCGCCGCTGGACGGCGCCGGTCTTCGCCGACAACCGCAGTCCCATGCAGCGCATCGCCATCGAGACCTTCGAGGATTCACGCATCGAATACCTGCTGATGCAGGAGTATCCGGGGCTGCGCCAACTCTTCCTGGCGCTGCATCCTATCCCCGTCGAGGACGAGTGCGACGAGGCCCGTGCCTCCTGCGTGCGCCATCGCCTCACCATGCTTTCGCGTGCCATCCTGGACCCGGACCACGGTTACCGGAATCCCGACATCCTCGAGTTCGTGGAGAAATTCCATGAGCTGATGGGGCGCGGCGACACCACCACCATGGACGTGGAGATCCTGGGCATCCAGTTCATGGCACGTACCCGTCACGCCTCGGATTCCCAGTCCCATGTCTGGTTCAAGGATACGGAGATCAGCTACCGCGACGACAACCGCAACCTGTGGCAGTTCTACGAGCTCGACGACGACGAGGACTTCCACGTGGAGCCCACCGAGCTCGAGGAGGCCGAGCCGGACGACACCCTGCCGCCGCGCCACTATCCCGAGTGGGACTACGTGACCCAGACCTACCGCCCCGACTGGACCTCGGTGTTCGAGACCCTGCACCCGGCGGGTGATCCGGAATTCATCGATGGCTTGCTGAGAAAGCACGATCGCTTGGCCAAGCAGATCAAGCGCATGCTGGACCTTCTCAAGCCACAGAATTACGTGCGCGTGCGCTACCAGGAGGAGGGCAGCGAGCTGGACCTGGATATCGCCATCCGCTCTCTCATCGACTACAAGAGTGGCCACGACCCCGATCCGCGCATCAACGTCAGCCACCGGCACAACGACCGCAACATCGCCGTCACCCTGCTGCTGGACCTCTCCGAGTCGCTCAACCAGCAGGTGGGCAGCGAGGGACAGACCATTCTCGAACTCGAGCAGGAGGCGGTCTCCCTGTTGGCCTGGGCCATCGAGCAGCTGGGGGACAACTTTGCCATCGCCGGATTCCACTCCAACACCCGCCACGAGGTGCGCTACTACCACATCAAGGGCTTTAGCGAGCAGTTCAACCTGGACGTGAAGGGGCGGCTGGCGGCCATGGGAGCCGGCTGGTCCACGCGCATGGGCGCGGCCATGCGCCACGCTGGGCACTACCTGTCGCACCAGAAAGCGGACAAGAAGCTGCTGCTGGTGCTCACCGATGGCGAGCCTTCCGACGTGGACGTGCGCGACGAGCGGCACCTCATCGAGGATGCGCGCATGGCGGTGCGCGAGCTGGACCAAGAGGATATCTACAGCTACTGCATCAACCTGGACCAGCGCGCCGACGACTACGTCAGCGACATCTTCGGTACCCATTACTCCATCATCGACAATATCGAGCGGTTGCCGGAGAAGTTGCCCAAGCTCTTCCTCGCGCTGACCAAGTAGTGCTTCACCCCGGTTGGCCGGCCTCGTGTGCCCTGTGGGTATCGGGCCGATACCTGTGTTCGCTGCGGCTGTGTGACGAAAAAACAATGAATTACGATGACTTTATAGAATCATTATCAAGTGATAAGCCCCCTGCCGGGCTGAACCCCTGGCTCACCGCACTCTGGCACGCGCGCAAGGGCGACTGGGACCGCGCGCACCGCATCGTGCAGGAACTGCCGGACCGCAAGGCGGCGCGCATCCACGCCTACCTTCACCGGGTGGAGGGAGACCACTGGAACTCCCGCTACTGGCACGAGCGGGCCGGCACGAGGTTTCCGGAACATCTGAGCCTGGAGGAGGAGTGGGAGCAACTGGTGCACCTGGCCCTGGAAAGCCAGGGCCACGTCGTCTAACTTGGGCAGGGCGGGCACCTGCCCGGAAAACCGCTGTGAATACGTCCATGTACGCTCTGCGTCGGCGTCCCTGCCTCCGAAGTTTTCCGATCAGGCGCCCGCCCTGCTTTTCAACCACTTATAGTTTTAGATGACTTCACCCTGCCTGGAAAGCCGGGGAAGCGGAACTCTCCCTGGAAATCCGGCATAATGAGCGTTTTTTCACGGGCGGCGGCGAGCGCCGCAGAGCAGAATCAATGAATCCAATCGTCGGTGTCATCATGGGATCCAGCTCCGACTGGGAGACCATGCGCCATGCAGCCGAAACCCTGGCGGAACTGGGAATCCCTTTCGAGAAAGAGGTGGTCTCGGCGCACCGTACCCCGGACAAGCTCTACCGCTATGCCAGCGAGGCAAGGGAGCGCGGACTGGAGGTGATCATCGCCGGTGCCGGCGGGGCCGCCCACCTGCCCGGCATGGTGGCAGCCAAGACCTGCGTTCCCGTGCTGGGCGTGCCGGTGCAGTCCAAGGCGCTCAACGGCATGGATTCCCTGCTCTCCATCGTGCAGATGCCTGCCGGCATTCCGGTGGGCACCCTGGCCATCGGCCGGGCCGGTGCGGTCAATGCCGCCCTGTTTGCCGCGGCCATGCTGGGCAATCACCACGCCGACATCCGCAAGGCGCTGGAGGCCTGGCGTGAACGCCAGACCGAGGCCGTGCTGGCCAACCCGGATCCCGCAGCCGGATCATGAGGGTCGGCATCCTCGGCGGCGGCCAGCTCGCGCGCATGCTGGCGCTGGCCGGTTATCCGCTGGGCCTCGATTTCACCGTGCTCGAACCGGCGCAGGACGCCTGTGCCGGTCCGCTGACGCAACACCTGCGGGCCGAATATACCGACGCCGAAGCGCTGCAGGCGCTGGCCGGGGAAGCCGACTGCATCACCTATGAATTCGAGAACGTGCCGGCCGAATCGGTGACACGACTCGATCGCCAGGTGCACGTCTACCCACCACCCCATGCCCTGGCCGCCGCCCGTGACCGGTTCCTGGAAAAGACGCTGTTCAATCAACTGGAGATCGAGACGGCGCCTTTTGCCGATGTGCAGGATCTCGATTCCCTGCGCGCGGCGGTGGAGCAGGTAGGGCTTCCTGCGGTGCTCAAGACCCGCACCCTGGGCTACGACGGCAAGGGGCAGGCGGTGATCCGCGAAGAGGGGGAACTGGAAAAGGCCTGGGAAAGCATCGGCGCGGTGCCGGCCATTCTCGAGGGTTTCGTCGAGTTCGAGCGGGAGGTTTCGCTCGTCTCGGTGCGCAGCCGGGAGGGGGAGGTGGCTTTCTACCCGCTGGCACGGAATCATCACAGCGAAGGCATCCTGCGTCGGTCGCTCAGCCTCGATGGCGATCCCGCCCAGCAGCTGGCCGAGCAGTATGCCCAGCGGATGCTGGAGCGTCTCGACTACGTGGGCGTGCTGGCCATCGAGTTCTTCCAGATCGGCCATCACCTGCTGGCCAACGAGATGGCACCGCGGGTGCACAACTCCGGTCACTGGACCATCGAGGGGGCGGTGACCAGCCAGTTCGAGAACCACCTGCGCGCGATTCTCGGTCTGCCCCTCGGTGATACCTCCTCCACGGGGCATGCGGCCATGGTGAACCTCATCGGGGAGCTGCCGGACACCCGCGAACTGCTGCGTCTGCCCGGCGCGCACCTGCATCTCTACGGCAAGGCCCCACGGGCCGGACGCAAGATCGGACACGTCACGCTGGTGGAAGAGGACCGGCGGATACTGCAGGTGAAGCTGCAGCGGCTCGAGGAGCTGGTTCACGGGAGGGGTGGGGAAAGCCGTTCATGATCACCTTCTCCATCGCCGTGATCGCGGGCCTGCTGCTGCTCACCTGGAGCGCCGACCGTTTCGTCGCCGGGGCGGCGGGGCTGGCGCAGGCCATGGGCGTCTCCACCCTCATCATCGGGCTGACCATCGTCGCCTTCGGTACCTCCGCGCCGGAGATGCTGGTCTCCGCCGTGGCGGCTTGGCAGGGCAACAGCGGTATCGCCATCGGCAATGCCATCGGTTCCAACATCGCCAACATGGCGCTGGTGCTGGGGGTGACGGCGCTCATCGCGCCGCTCACCGTGCATTCGAGCACGCTCAGCCGGGAGTTTCCGCTGATGCTGGTGATCATGCTGGTGACCATGGCCATGCTGTGGAATGGGGAGCTCACCCGCATCGATGGCGTGGTGCTGCTCAGCGGGATGATGGCCGTGGCGCTCTGGACCATCCACCTGGCACGCACCTCGGGGACGGACGATCCGCTCATCGCGGAATACAGCGAAGAGATACCGAAAGCCATGCCCAGGGGGCGTGCGTGGCTGCTGCTGATCACGGGCCTGGTACTGCTTCTGGCCAGTTCGCGCATCCTGGTGTGGGGTGCCGTGGGCATCGCCCACTCCTTCGGCGTCAGTGACCTAGTCATCGGACTGACCATCATCGCCATCGGCACCTCGCTGCCGGAGCTGGCGGCCTCCATCGCCGCCGCACGCAAAGGGGAACACGACATCGCCGTCGGCAACGTGGTGGGCTCCAACCTGTTCAACATCCTGGCGGTGCTCGGAATCGCCGGCACCATCGGCCCCGGCAGTTTCGACCGCATGGTGCTGCTGCGCGACTTTCCGCTCATGCTGGGACTGGCCATAGCGCTCTACCTGATGGCGCGCGGTTTGAATCACAAGGGGGAGGGCACCATCGAGCGCTGGGCAGGGCTGGTGCTCACCTCCACCTTTCTCGCCTACCAGGCAGGCCTCTTCTACAGCGCGGCCGGCGCATCAGCCGCCTGAGTCCCGCGGCTCAAATGCGGCTATAATCACCGGATTCGTGCCGGACCCGTGTCCGGCAGCCAAGGTATGCAAGGTTAGCCATGAACAGATTCGAGTTGTACCTGGAACGCTTCATGTTCAACAGCCGCTGGCTGCTGGTGCCCATCTATATCGGGCTGGTACTCACCATCGGCCTGCTGCTGGTGAAGTTCTTCAAGGAGTTCATGCACCTGGTGCCCGAAGTGCTTTTTGGCAGCACCGGTACGGCGACCGTGGTCGGCGTGCTGTCGCTCATCGACGTGGCGTTGGTGGCCAACCTGCTCATCATCATCATCTTCGCCGGCTACGAGAACTTCGTCTCGCGCATCGACGTGACCGAGGATCACGAGAAGCCACAGTGGATGGGGCAGGTGGATTTCAGCGATCTCAAGATCAAGCTCATCGGCTCCATCGTGGCCATCTCCGGTATCGAACTGCTGCGCCTCTTCGTCAAGGTCGCGGAGGTTCCACAGGAAGAGATCATGTGGAAAGTGGCCATTCATATTACGCTGGTGGTTTCCGGGGTGCTGTTTGCGCTGATGGACCGCATCGGCGGCAAGCACAAGACGCACGGGTAATTCTTCATGTTCCGAAAGATACTCATTGCCAACCGGGGTGAAATCGCAGTGCGCATCATCCGCGCCTGCGCCGAGATGGGCATCCGCTCGGTGGCGATCTACACCGAGGCGGATCGCTACAGCCTGCACGTGAAGAAGGCGGACGAAGCCTACAGCATCGGCGAGGACCCGGTGGCGGGTTATCTCAACGTGCACCGCATCGTCAACCTGGCGCTCCAGGCCGGTTGCGATGCCATCCATCCCGGCTACGGTTTTCTCTCGGAGAATGCCGAGTTTGCCGCGGCCTGCGAGCGCCGGGGGCTCACTTTCATCGGTCCCGTGGCCGAAGTGATCCGCCGCATGGGGGACAAGACCGAGGCCCGCAAGGCGATGATCGCCGCCGGCGTGCCGGTGACGCCGGGTACCGAGGAGAACCTGGAAAACCTCGACGAGGCGCTGGAGGTGGCGGAAAAGGTCGGTTATCCCATAATGCTCAAGGCCACCTCGGGCGGCGGCGGGCGCGGCATCCGCCGCTGTGACTCCCCGGAGGATCTGAAGCGCAACTACGACCGGGTCATCTCCGAGGCCACCGCGGCCTTCGGCCGGGCCGAGGTGTTCCTGGAGAAGGCCATCGTCAATCCCAAGCACATCGAGGTGCAGGTGCTGGCCGACAGCCACGGCAACTGCATCCATCTCTACGAGCGGGACTGCTCCATCCAGCGGCGCAACCAGAAGCTCATCGAGATCGCGCCCTCGCCGCAGCTCGACGAGGCCCAGCGCCAGTACCTGGGCGGGCTTTCGGTGATCGCCGCCAAGGCGGTGAACTACACCAGTGCCGGTACCGTGGAATTCCTCATGGACGAGGAGGGACGCTTCTATTTCATGGAGATGAACACCCGGGTGCAGGTGGAGCACACCATCACCGAGACCATCACCGGCGTGGATATCGTCGAGGAACAGATCCGCATCGCGGCGGGATTACGGCTGCGCTTCCGCCAGCACGAGATCAGCCGCCGGGGCTATGCCATCCAGTTCCGTGTCAACGCCGAGGACCCGCAGAACAACTTCCTGCCCAGCTTCGGCCGCATCTCGCGCTACTATGCGCCGGGTGGCCCCGGCATCCGTACCGATACCGCCATCTACACGGGCTACACCATCCCGCCCTATTTCGATTCCATGATCGCCAAGGTGATCGTCTGGGCGCTCACCTGGGACGACGTGGTCAACCGCGGCGAGCGGGCCCTTAGGGACATGGAGGTGCATGGCATCCGCACCACCAAGCTCTACTACGAGGAGATCCTCAAGCACCCGAAGTTCAGGGAGGCCGACTTCAACACCTCCTTCGTGGAGGAGCATCCGGAACTGACCGAATACACCCAGAAACAGTGCAAGAGCGACATCGCTGCAGCCCTGGCGGTTGCAGTGGCGGCTCATGCCGGACTCTGAGCAGGAACCTATCATGCCGAAGATCGAGATCACCGACGTCATCCTGCGCGACGCCCACCAGTCGCTCATCGCCACGCGCATGCGCACCGAGGACATGCTGCCCATCTGTGACAAGCTCGACCAAGTGGGCTACTGGTCGCTGGAGTGCTGGGGCGGGGCCACCTACGATGCCTGCATCCGCTTCCTCAAGGAGGACCCCTGGGAACGGCTGCGCAAGCTGCGCGAGGCGCTGCCCAATACCCGCACCCAGATGCTGCTGCGCGGGCAGAACCTGCTCGGTTACCGCCACTACGCCGACGACGTGGTGCACGCTTTCGTGCTCAAGGCGGCGGAGAACGGTATCGACGTGTTCCGCATCTTCGATGCGCTCAACGATACCCGCAACATGCGCACCGCCATCGAGGCCACGGTGGAGGCGGGCAAGCACGCCCAGGGCGCCATCTCCTACACGGTGAGCCCGGTGCATAACATCGAGGGCTTCGTGGCCATGGCGCGCGAGCTGGCCGACATGGGCTGCCACAGCATCGCCATCAAGGACATGGCGGGTCTGCTCACCCCCTATGTCACCGCCGACCTGGTGAAGGCGATCAAGGCCGAGGTGGACCTGCCCTTGCAGATCCACTCCCACAGCACCTCGGGGCTGGCGGCCATGTGTCACCTCAAGGCCATCGAGAACGGCGCCGAGCGGGTGGATACCGCCATCTCCTCCTGGTCCGGCGGCACCAGCCATCCGCCCACCGAGTCACTGGTGGCGGGACTGCGCGGTACCGAGTACGACACCGGGCTGGATCTCGAGCTGCTGCAGGAGATCGGCATGTACTTCTACGAGGTGCGCAAGAAGTACCACCAGTTCGAGAGCGAGTTCACCGGCGTGGATACCCGGGTACAGGTGAACCAGATCCCCGGCGGCATGATCTCCAACCTGGCCAACCAGCTGAAGGAGCAGAATGCTCTCGACCGCATGCAGGAGGTCATGGAGGAGATTCCCCGGGTGCGCAAGGACCTGGGCTACCCTCCACTGGTGACCCCCACCTCGCAGATCGTGGGTACCCAGGCGGTGCTCAACGTGCTCACCGGGGAGCGCTACCAGACCATCACCAACGAGGTGAAGCTCTACCTGCAGGGCGGCTACGGCCGTGCGCCCGGCCCGGTGAACGAGGAACTGAGGCGCAAGGCGGTGGGCGATCAGGAGATCATCGATGTGCGCCCGGCGGACCTGATACCGCCCGAGCTGGAGCAGCTGCGCAGGGAGATCGGTGACCTGGCCGAATCGGACGAGGACGTGCTCACCTATGCCATGTTCCCCGAGATCGGCCGCCAGTTCCTGGAGCAGCGCAAGGCCGGCACCCTGGTGCCGGAACCGCTGGAGCCACCGCCGGGTAACGGTCCCCAGGAGGCGGCACCCACCGAGTTCAACATCGTGCTCCACGGCGAGACCTACCACATCAAGATCACCGGCGCCGGCCACAAGGGACAGCCCGAGCGCCATTTCTACATGACCGTGGACGGCGTGCCCGAGGAGGCCATCGTCGAGACCCTCGACGAAGTGGTGCTCACCGGCGGGGCAGAGGGTGCGGTGGGCAAGGCTATCGCCGGGCGGCGGCCGCATCCAACCGAGGAGGGCCACGTCACCACCTCCATGCCCGGCAGTATCGTGGAGGTGCTGGTAAAGGAGGGCGACGAGATCGAGGCCGGCCAGCCGGTGCTCATCACCGAGGCGATGAAGATGGAGACCGAGGTCCAGGCACCCGTATCGGGCAAGGTCACCGCTGTCTACGTAGAGAAGGGCGATGCCGTGAACCCGGACGAGGTGCTGGTTGAAATCAAGCCCTGACGCGCCCCGTATCGGCTTGGCTCTGGGGAGCGGTTCCTCCCGGGGCTGGTCCCACATCGGTATCATCAAGGCACTGGAGGAGATCGGCGTCCGTCCCCACGTGGTGACCGGATGCTCCATCGGTTCCATCGTCGCCGCCGCCCATGCCGCGGGCAATCTCGATGCCCTGGAGCAGTGGGTCACCTCACTGCGCAAGCGGGACGTGGCCGGTTTCTTCGACATCAACTGGCGCCTCAACGGCGTGGTCGATGCCCCCATGCTGCGCAGTTTCCTTGCGCGGAACGTGGCGCCCGAGGAGGCGACCATCGAGGCCCTGCCACTCACCTACGGGAGCGTGGCCACCAACCTGGTGAATGGCCGGGAGATCTGGTTCACCGACGGCAGTGTCCTGGACTCCATCATGGCATCCATCGCGCTGCCCGGTCTGTTCGTGCCGTTCCGGCACCAGCAGCGCTGGCTGGTGGATGGCGGGCTGGTGAATCCCGTGCCGGTATCCCTCTGTCACGCCCTGGGCGCCGAGATCGTCATCGCCGTCAATCTCAACGGCGACATACTCGGCAAACACTTCGCCAAGCCCAAGGATGACGGTGACGAGAACGGCAGTGCGCTGGATTCCCTGGTGGAGACCCTGAGGGACTATTCCGCCACCCTCTTTCCCGGCAACGGTGAAGAAACCCCTCCGAGCCTGTTCGATGTCATCGCAAGCTCGGTGAATATCACCCAGGACCGCATTACGCGCAGTCGCATGGCGGGTGATCCACCCGATGTGCTGCTTACACCACGCCTGGCCCACATTGGCCTGCTGGAGTTTCACCGGGCGAAAGAGGCCATCGAGCAGGGACGCCAGTGCGTGGAACGGATGCAGCCGGCCATTGAATTTGCACTGAACCAGGGTTAACCTTTAGTTCCTCAGGGATTTCCGGGTAGTGGGGATTTCCCGGATTTTTGTTTGAATACTCCCAATAAAAACAATAACTTCAATGAACGGGTTTCCGTTTGCATCATTGGTCCGGAAGGGGTGGTTGGCAGTTACATGGGGATCGAGAGCAATGTTTCGTCACTCTGGACCGAGGATGTACTGGTCGATCCGGACCAGCGGATAAAACAGGAGCAGCTGCGGCTGCTGGCCAGGCACCTGCACGTGGTGCTGCCGGGCAGCCTGGTCATCGCCTTCCTGCTCGCCTGGGGATTCGGCTACCAGTCGGGAACCCTGCCTGCCATCGTCTGGTTCGGTACGCTCCTGGTCCTGGCCGCGACACGCCTCCTGGCTGTGCGTTACGCCCTGCGCGAGGCCGAGGAGCGGAACCGCTACTTCTTGCTCAAGGCCATTCTCCTGGGAGGTGCCCTGGTTTCGGGCACGGTGTGGGGCCTGGGTGGGGTGCTCTTCTTCGATCCGGCCAATGCGCCGGGTTTCGCGCTGCTGGTGATCGTGCTGGGTGGTGTAGTGGCCGGGTCACTGGGACCCCACTCCTACTATTTCCCGGTCTACGCAATGTTCTCCGTCCCCACCATGCTGCCATTGATCGGCGTGGTGTTACTGCAAGGCGGTGATTTCTACCCCCTTGTCGGCGTGGCCATGGCTCTCTTTCTGCTGCTCAATCTCTACTATTCGCGGCAGTACGAGGCGATGTCAGTGAAATCCATTCGCCTGCAGTTCTCCAATGAAAAACTGCTTCGGGAGCTGAAGGAGTCCAATCGACGACTGATGCACTATTCCTATACCGACTCGCTCACCGGCATCGGTAACCGCCGGCAGTTCGACACGGATTTCGAAAGCTCCTGGATGGAGGCCCTGCGCGCCGGAAAGCCCTTCTCCCTGCTGCTTCTGGACGTGGATTTTTTCAAGAACTACAACGATCGCTATGGCCATGCGCGGGGAGACGAGGTATTGCGCAACATCGCGGGGATCCTCGTGGATATCTGTGGTGACGAGGAGACCTGCGGCATGCCGGCCCGGATCGGCGGAGAGGAGTTTGCCATCCTCCTGGACTGCGACGAGGAGCAGGCGGGAAGGGTCAGCAGGCTCATCTGCCAGGAGATAGAGGCGCGTCTGGCCAAAAGCAGGGTTCGAACGTGACGGCCAGCATCGGTGTGGCCACCCGGGTGCCGGCTCCCGCAGAAGGGCCGGAGGTGCTGTTCCAGGCTGCGGACAAGAATCTCTACAGCGCCAAGGCCGCCGGTCGCAACTGTGTCATCGCCGGTTAGCAGCAGTCCCATTTCCCGGCGGCGAGGCAGGTTCCCACCCTGTGCAGGTTAGATGACGTGGTCCCTATGCGGCGTGTGGATTTCATGGCCAAAGGGAGCCAGATGCGTCATAATCCACTGCCACGATTCGTTCGTGGAAAAACCTGTCATGGCGGCCGTATCGGTCCCCTCGCAACACCTAGCTGTGAACCCGGTCAGGCCCGGAAGGGAGCAGCCGCAGCAGTGAACGTGTGTGCCGGGGTGTGGCTGGTACGGCTGCCACCAGTTTCCAAGGCGGTTCATGTCCTATCAGGTATTAGCGCGCAAGTGGCGTCCCCGCACCTTTTCTGAGATGGTCGGTCAGGAGCACGTGGTTCGTGCCCTGAGCAACGCGCTGGACAACGACCGCCTGCACCATGCCTACCTCTTCACCGGTACTCGCGGTGTGGGCAAGACCACGCTGGCCCGCATCCTCGCCAAGTCGCTCAACTGTGAAAAGGGCGTGAGTTCCACGCCCTGCGGCGAGTGCAGCATCTGCCGCGAAGTGGACGAGGGGCGCTTTGCCGACCTGCTGGAAGTGGATGCCGCCTCCCGCACCAAGGTGGACCAGACGCGGGAACTGCTGGAGAACGTGCCCTTCGCACCCATCCGGGGCCGTTACAAGGTGTATCTCATCGACGAGGTGCACATGTTCTCCGATTCCAGCTTCAATGCGCTGCTCAAGACGCTGGAGGAGCCGCCGCCGCACGTGAAGTTCCTGCTGGCCACCACGGATCCGCAGAAGGTGCCGGTGACCGTCCTCTCGCGCTGCCTGCAGCTCAATCTCAAGCGGCTGCCGGTGGAGCAGATCCAGGGGCAGTTTGAGCACATCCTGAAGGCCGAGGGGGTGGAGTGGGAGCCTGCGGCACTGGCGCTGCTGGCCCGTGCTGCCGACGGCAGCATGCGTGACGGCCTGAGCCTGCTCGATCAGGCCATCGGTTTCGGGGGCGGTGCCGTGCGCGAGGCCGATGTGAAGGCCATGCTGGGCATCATGGCCCAGGACCGCCTTCCGCTGCTGATGCAGGCCGTGGCTTCCGGCGAGGCGTCCAAGGTCCTGCAGCTGATCGCCGGCATGGCGGAGGAGGCGCCCGATTTCTCCGCGCTGCTGCGTGATCTTCTGCTGCTGCTGCATCGCACGGCCCTGGTGCAGTCCGCGCCCGGAATCGCCGACAGCAGCTGGGGCGACACGGCGCCCATCGAGGCGCTGGCGCAGCAGTTTCACCCGGAGGAGATCCAGCTCTTCTACGAGATCGCCCTGCGGGGCCAGAAGGACCTGCCGCTGGCCCCGGACCCGCGCAGTGGATTCGAGATGATCCTGCTGCGCATGCTGGTGTTCCGGCCGGAAGCGGGAGCCAATCAGGAAGAAACCGGTCCTGCCGAAACCCCGGAGCCGGCACGGGCTGCCGAGGACAGGCAGGCTTCACCGCCGGAGAGGCCTTCATCGCCTTCGGCACCTGAGCCGGCCACGCAGGAGGCCGCGCCGGCACCGCAGCCCACGACCGGAAAAGCGAGCCTGGAGGAGTGGCATCGCCTGCTGCCGGAACTGAAGCTCGGTGGAATCTCCGCGCAACTGGCCGCGCATTGCACGGTCAAAAGCTGGGACGGCAGGAAACTGGTGCTGGTGCTCAACCCGGAGGGCGCCGCGCTCAATGCCAGTGCCATGGCAGCGAACCGGCTGCGCGAATCACTGGAAGCCTGGCTCGGGCACTCCATCGGGCTGGAGATCGAAGTCGGCGAGAACCAGGCCGAGACCCCGGCGCAGAAACGTGCCCGTGAATCCCGGCAACGCCAGGCCGATGCCGTGCAGAGCATGAAGGACGATCCTCTGGTCAAGGCGCTGGAAGGGGGTTTTGATGGTGAGCTCATCGAAGAGAGCGTCAAGCTCACGAACAAATAGTTAACATAGTCAATCAAGTAATTAGCATAGGATTATGAAATGAAAGGTGGATTAGGCAACCTGATGAAGCAGGCGCAAAAGATCCAGGCGGACATGGCCAAGGCCCAGGAAGAGCTGGCCAAGGCGGAGGTCACCGGGGAGTCCGGGGGCGGCCTGGTCAAGGTGACCATGAACGGCCGTCACGAAGTGCGCCGGGTGGAAATCGACGATTCCCTCATGGGGGACGACCGGGAGATGCTCGAAGACCTCATTGCCGCGGCCTGCAACGACGCCGTGCATCGCATCGAGGAGAAGACCAAGGACCAGATGAGCGGGCTCACCGCGGGACTTTCCCTGCCGCCGGGCATGAAGCTGCCCTTCTGAGATGACCGAACAGCCGCTGCTGCAGCAGCTCATCGACGGGCTGTGCTGCCTGCCGGGGGTTGGCCCCAAGACGGCACAACGCATGGCCTTCCACATCCTTGAGCGGGACCGGGATGGCGGCAGCCGTCTGGCAGCGGTTCTGCAGCGGGCGGTGGAGGAGATCGGCCACTGCGAGCAGTGCCGGACACTTACCGAGAGCAGGCTCTGCTACATCTGTTCCAACGAGCAGCGCAGCGCCCGGCAACTCTGCGTGGTGGAGACACCGGCCGACGTGGAGGCCATCGAACAGGCCACCGATTTTCGTGGTCGCTATTTCGTGCTCGGTGGCAGGCTGTCGCCACTGGATGGCCTGGGGCCGAAGGAGATCGGGCTGGACCTGCTGGCGCGACGGCTCGGCGAAGGCGAGGTGGAGGAGCTCATCCTGGCCACCAATCCCACGGTGGAGGGCGAGGCGACGGCGCAGTACATCAGCGACATGGCGGAGAATTTCGACATCACCTGCAGTCGCATCGCGCACGGCGTACCGCTGGGCGGGGAACTGGAATACGTGGATGGCGGGACCCTGGCGCACGCCTTCTCTGGTCGAAGGAAAATCAGTAAAAACAATGAGAAACAGAAATGAGTGAATGTATCTTCTGCAAGATAGCCGAGGGAGAGATTCCCGCTGAAGTGGTCTACGAGGACCAGGAAGTGGTGGCTTTCCGGGATCTCAACCCGCAGGCCCCGACGCACGTCCTCGTGATCCCGAGGCGTCACATCTCCACCACCAACGACCTCACGGAAGAGGATGCGCCGCTGGTGGGCAGGCTCTACCTGGCCGCCAAGGAGATCGCAGCAGCGGAAGGAATCGCCGAAACCGGTTATCGCACCGTGATCAATTGCAATGCCGGTGCCGGGCAGACGGTGTTCCACATCCACCTGCACCTGCTGGGAGGCCGGCCCATGGGATGGCCCCCGGGATGAGCTGGATCGATACCTTCGCCGAAAAGGCGCATGGCGCCATCGACTGGCTGGCGGAACTGGGCCGGCGCGGCAACCAGCGCCGGGTACGGGTGCTGCAGAAGGATGGCGGTGTCTTCTTCGAAACCAGCTTGACCCTGGCGGTGATCATTGGCCTGGCGGCATTCCTGCTGTTCCTTCCGGTGGCCCTGCTGCTGCTCGGAATCGCCTGGCTGATGGGTTACCGGATGGAGATGGATGCCTAGCCTGACAGGGACGGGTCAGGTCTCGGTAGCCAGTAGCCGTACCAGCAGACGCTCGTAGATCTCCGAGAGGAGATCGAGATCTTCCACCGCCACGCACTCGTTCACCTTGTGGATGGTGGTGTTGAGCGGGCCCAGTTCGATCACCTGGGCACCGGTGGGGGCGATGAAGCGGCCGTCGGAGGTGCCGCCCGAGGTGGAAAGCCCGGTTTCGATCCCGGCAACGTCACGAATGGCCTTGCGGGCCGCTTCCACCAGTGCGCCTGCAGGCGTGAGGAAGGGTTTGCCCGAGAGGGACCACTCGATCGCATATTCGAGGCCGTGGCGCTCGAGCACCTCTTCCACCCGCTCTTCCAGTGCTTCGTGCGTGGTCTCGGTGGAGTAGCGGAAATTGAAGATCACCTGCAGTTCACCGGGAATCACGTTGGTGGCCCCGGTGCCGGCATGGATGTTGGAGATCTGGAAGGTGGTGGGCGGAAAGAATTCGTTGCCACTGTCCCACTCGGTGGCGGCCAGCTCGGCGAGCGCCGGCAGGGCCTCGTGCACGGGATTGCGTGCCAGGTGGGGGTAGGCCACGTGTCCCTGCACGCCCTTCACCAGCAGCTCGGCATTCAGTGAGCCGCGCCGGCCGTTCTTGATGGTGTCGCCCAGTCGCTTGCTGCAGGAGGGTTCACCCACCAGGCACCAGTCGATCTTTTCCCTGCGCTTTTCCAGTGTCTCCACCACCTTCACGGTGCCGTTCACGGCGGGGCCTTCCTCGTCGCTGGTGAGAAGCCAGGCGATGCTGCCCCGGTGATCGGGGTGACTGGCGATAAAACGTTCCACGGCCGTGGCCATTGCAGCAATGGAGCCTTTCATGTCGGCGGCACCGCGGCCATAGAGCAGGCCATCGCGGACCTCGGCGGCGAAGGGGTCAGATTCCCACGCCTCCAGGGGGCCCGGCGGAACCACGTCGGTATGACCGGCAAAGCAGAACAGCGGCCCATCGCTTCCCCGCCTGGCCCAAAGGTTCCGGACCTCGCCGAAGGGCATGGGCTCGATCTCGAAGCCCAGGAGCCGCAACCGATCCGCCAGGAGTTCCTGGCACCCGGCATCCTCCGGTGTCACCGAGGGACGGGCGATGAGGGCGCGTGCCAGCTCCAGGGTTTCACTCATTGGAAGTTGAAGTCCTTGCCGATGGTGAAGAGCAGCGCGGAGTTGCCCAGGAAGATCAGGTCGCCACCCCAGCCGTTCTTGCTGTTGAAGGGGATCTTGTCGTCCCAGGGCTCCTTGTAGCCGTGGATCACGCCGGCGGTGAGCTTGAAATGGAAGTTCTTCCAGTCGTCGGGAAACTGCCAGGTATAGCCACCGTAGAGGTACTGCGAGAACTGGCCGAAGGAGTTGTCGAACAGTGCCAGGCCGTAGAGCCAGTGGTTGCTCTTCTGCGCCTCGAGACTGCCGAAGAGGTTGTTGCCGGCGTGATCGTCGCTGTCGTTGTAGTGAACGTAGGTTCCGAACTGGAAATAGAGGTGGTCGTACTGGTACCACTTCTCTTCCGAAAAACCTACCACCACCTCGTCGCCTTTCACCAGCACCGGCCGCTTGATGATGGAGGGTGTCTCGAGCATGATGCGCAGGGCGCTCTTCTCGTCGATGGTGTCGCGCACCTCCTGGGGCAGCTTGCGCCACATCATGCCACGCCGGTTGAGCAGGGTTTCCCAGCCCACCTTCTCCATCCAGCCGCGCAGCCTCTCTTCGTCGACGCCTTCCTTCTTGTAGTCGTGGAAGCGGTAGTCGATGCCGTGTTCATCCAGCCACCTGCGCGCCTTCTTCATGGTATCGCAGTTGGGGATGCCGTAGATGTCGATGGTCATTGTGGGTCTCGTCCCAGGTCGGTGAATGATGCAGGCGTGCCTGCCTCGGGAGGAAGCTCAGATATCCCTGAGCAGCTCATTGATGCCCACCTTGCCCAGGGTCTTCTCGTCCACCTTCTTGACGATGACGGCACAGTAGAGGCTGTACCTGCCATCCTTCGAGGGCAGGTTGCCCGAGACCACCACGGAGCCCGCCGGCACCCGGCCATAGAGGATCTCGTCCTTTTCGCGGTCGTAGATGCGGGTGGACTGGCCGATGTAGACGCCCATGGAGATCACCGAGCCCTTTTCCACGATGACGCCTTCGACGATCTCGGAGCGGGCACCGATGAAGCAGTTGTCCTCGATGATGGTGGGTGCCGCCTGCAGGGGCTCGAGCACGCCGCCGATGCCCACGCCGCCGGACAGGTGCACGTTCTTGCCGATCTGGGCGCAGGAGCCCACGGTGGCCCAGGTGTCCACCATGGTGCCCGAATCCACGTAGGCGCCGATGTTCACGTAGGAAGGCATGAGCACGCAGGAGGGGGCGATGTAGGCGCCGCGGCGCACGCTGGCAGGCGGCACCACGCGCACGCCCGATTCGCGGAAATCGCGCGAGTTGTAGTCGGCGTACTTGGAGGGCACCTTGTCCCAGTAGTTGGTGAAGCCGCCCTTGATGAACTCGTTGTCGTTGATGCGGAAGGAGAGCAGCACCGCCTTCTTGGCCCACTCGTTCACCACCCAGTCGCCGTCCTTCTTCTCGGCCACGCGCAGCTCGCCGCGGTCGATGCGGTCGATGGCCTCCATGACGGCGTCACGCACCAGGGTGTCCACGTTGCGGGGGGTGATGTCGGCACGCTTCTCGAAGGCTTCCTCGATGATGTTCTGGATGTCGCTCATGTCGTCCTCTCGTTGAGTATTCTTGCTGTGAGTCGGGGCTTGGCCCGCCGCTAAACGGGGCCGTTCGCAATGGTCATAAGGTGTTCATGAAGGTTCGTATCCGTTTCGCTGCATCCAGGCACTCGTCCATGGGGGCCACCAGCGCCATGCGTATCCTTCCTGCGCCGGGATTGGTGCCGCCGGACTCGCGGGAGAGGTAGCTGCCGGGCAGGACGGTGATGTTCTGCCGGGCGAAGAGATCGCGGGTGAAGGCCTCGTCCGGGCCCGGCGTACGCGCCCAGAGATAGAAGCCGGCCTCCGGCTTCTCCACGTCGAGGCAGCCGCCGAGGGTCTCCAGTACGGTGTCGAACTTCTGCTGGTACTCGGAACGGCTCTCCCGCACGTGGGCCTCCTCTTCCCAGGCCAGGCGGCTGGCCACTTGGTGGTGCGGAGGCATGGCGCAGCCGTGGTAGGTGCGGTAGCGCAGGAACCGGTCGATGATGCGGGCATCGCCGGCGACGAAGCCCGAGCGCAGTCCTGGCGCGTTGGAGCGCTTGGAGAGGCTATGGAACACCACGCAGCGGCGGAAATCGTCGCGCCCGGCGCTGGCGGCGGCCTGGAGCAGTCCCACGGGGGGATTCTCCTCGTCGAAATAGATCTCCGAATAGCACTCGTCCGCGGCGATGACGAAATCGTGACGGTCCGCCAGCTCCATCAGCTTCACCAGCATCCGTTCCGGGATCACGGCGCCCGTGGGATTGTGCGGCGAACAGAGGTAGAGCAGCTGGCAGCGCTGCCAGGTGGCCGTGTCCACGGCATCGAAATCGGGCGTCGGTGCAGTTGAGATAGACGGGCTCGGCGCCGGCCAGCAGCGCGGCTCCCTCGTAGATCTGGTAGAAGGGGTTGGGCATGAGCACGGCCGGGCGGCGGGCACGGTCGATCACCGCCAGGGCGAAGGCGAACAGCGCCTCGCGGGTGCCGTTCACCGGCAGTACCTGGGTTTCGGGATCGACGCCCTTCGCCCCGAGGCGGAAACGGCGGTTCAGCCAGCCGGCGATGGCCTCGCGCAGTTCGGGCATGCCCTTGGTCAGCGGGTAGGCGGAGAGCCCGTGGAGGTGCGACAATACCGCCTCGGTGATGAAGGCCGGCGTGGGATGGCGTGGCTCACCGATGGAGAGGGGGATGTGGTCCAGCTCCGGCGGCGGCCGAACACCTTCCTTGAGTGCCTTCAGTCTCTCGAAGGGGTAGGGCTGCAGCTTGTCGAGATCAGGATTCAACCGGACAGTCTCCGGGCGGTGGAAGTGAAAGGGGCGAATTATACAATGCGACCGGTGCTGAGTCTGCTCTTCGCCGCCACCTTCTGGGGCATCGTCTGGTATCCCCTGCGGCGGCTCGAAGAGGCTGGCCTCACCGGTCCCTGGCAGATGGTGGTGAGCTACTCGGCGGCCTTTGCAACCCTGGCGCTGCTGAGCTGGCCCGGGTTGCGGGGCATGTCCGCGCACAAGGGAAAGCTGCTGCTCATGGCACTGGCGGCAGGATGGACCAACCTCGGCTTCGTGCTGGCGATGCTCGAGGGCACCGTGGCGCGCGTGCTCATCCTCTTCTACCTCTCGCCCCTGTGGACGGTACTGCTCGGCCATTTCTTCCTGCGCGAGCCCCTCACGCGCCTCACCGTGATCACGCTCTGCATGGGGCTGGCCGGCGCCCTGCTGATGCTGTGGGAGCCCGGGGTCAGCTTCGCCGCCATTGGCTGGAGGGATCTCATGGCGGTGACGGCGGGTTTCGCCTTTGCCGTGACCAACGTGCTCACGCGGGCCCTGGCAGAGCTGGGCACGCGGCAGAAGACCCTGGTTTCCTGGGCCGGCGTGGTGCTGCTCTCCCTGGCCGTGGTGCTGTTCCAGGGACAGCCGTTGCCGCAGGTCTCCTGGCAGGCCTGGGCGGGCAGCATCGGGCTGGGAATGCTGGGCTTCCTCTCGGCCACGCTGGCGGTGATCTATGGTGTCTCGCGCATGCCGGTGCAGCGGTCCGCGGTGATCCTGCTGGTGGAGATTCTCGTCGGCGCGCTCAGCGCCTGGTGGCTGGCGGGCGAGAGCCTGTCGTTGCGCGAATGGCTCGGCGGGGGCATGATCATGCTGGCAGGGGTCATCGCCATCAGCGAGGAGCAGGTGAGTGAACAACATTGAAGCCATCCACCACGTGAGCCTGATCGTAGCGGATGCCCGCCGCGCCCTCGGGTTCTACGTGGGCGTGCTCGGCATGGAGACCACCGAGCGACCGGACCTGGGCTTTCCCGGCGTCTGGCTACGGATCGGTTCCCAGCAGATCCACCTGCTGGAACTGCCCAACCCGGATCCACGGACGGGACGGCCGGAACACGGCGGACGCGACCGCCACTTGGCCATGACGGTACGCGACTTGGACAGCCTGATCGCTGACCTGGAGGCTGCCGGCGTGGCTTACACCCTGAGCCGGTCGGGACGGCGCGCGCTCTTTTGCCGCGATCCCGACGGCAACGCTCTGGAATTCGTCGAGATCCACCGCAATGGCTGAGCGCGAACAGTTCACGGCGCTGGAAGACTGGGTCAACCACCATGTCCTGGGCCAGGAGCGGCTGGTGAGGCACCTGCTGGTGGAGGGGGTTCCGGGGCTGGCCAAGACGCGGGTGATCAAGGTACTCGCCGCCGGCATCGAGGGCGAGTTCCACCGCATCCAGTTCACCCCGGACCTGCTGCCCGCCGATCTCACCGGCACCGAGATCTACCACCCGGAGAGCGGTGGCTTCGTGTTCCAGAAGGGGCCCATCTTCCACAACTTCGTCCTCGCCGACGAGATCAACCGCGCCCCGGCCAAGGTGCAGTCGGCGCTCCTCGAGGCCATGGCGGAGCGCCAGGTCACCGTGGGCCGCACCACCTATCCCCTGGATGCGCTGTTCCTGGTGATGGCCACCCAGAACCCCATCGAGCAGGAGGGCACCTACCCGCTGCCCGAGGCGCAGCGCGACCGTTTCCTGCTCCACGTGAAAGTGGGCTATCCCGACCCGGAGAGTGAATTGAAGATTCTCGACCTGGTGCGGGAGCAGATGCGCTCCGGGTCGGCGGAGATCCGGCCCGACCGGGTTCACCTGTCGCGCCAGAACATCTTCGCTGCCCGCCGCCAGGCCCTGGATCTCTACATGGCCAGGGAACTGGAGCAGTTCCTCGTGGCTCTGGTGGCGGCGAGCCGGAAGCCGTCTGCCTACGACGAAACACTCGCGCAGCTCATCGCCTTCGGCGCCAGCCCGCGCGGCACCATCGCCCTGGACCTCGCCGCGCGGGCCCACGCCTGGCTCGCGGGCAGGGACCATGTCTCGCCCGAGGACGTGCTGGCCATCGTCCACGATGCCCTGCGCCACCGCATCCTGCTCAGCTACGACGCCGAGGCGGACGGTGTGACCAGTGACGAGGTGATCGACCGCCTGCTCGAGCTGGTCCCCGTTCCCTGAAGATGCCCGGCACCCGCGTCAGCGTCCGTCGCCTGTGGGATCTGCATCGCCAGGCCCTGGAGCTGGATGTCCTTGCCGGCGGGGCCGTGGGCTCGCTCTTTCCCGGTGCGTGGCGCTCACGCTTTCGCGGACGCGGCATCGAGTTCGACGAGGTGCGCCCCTACCAGTGGGGCGACGACTTCCGTATCCTGGACTGGAAGGTCACCGCCCGCACCGGAGAGATGCACACCAAGCTCTTCCATGAGGAACGCGAACGCACCCTCTGGCTGGTGCTGGACGCCGGCCCCGGCATGCACTTCGGTACCCGCAACTGCTTCAAGTGGGTGCGGGCCGCGGAGGTGGCCGCGCTCTTCGCCTGGCTCACGCGCGAGCAGGGCGATCGCGTCGGTGTCCTGGTCCACGGCGACGCCCGGCGCTGCCACGTGCTGCCGCGCAGTGGGGGGGAGGCCGGGCTGTCGAAATGCTTCGGACTGCTGGCGCGGATCCATCCCAGGGACTCCTCGCCACGGTGCGGACTGGCCGATGCGCTCGGCCACCTGCGGCGCCTGGCCCGCCCGGGGAGCCTGATGCTGATCATCGGCGATTTCCAGGCGCTGGACATGGCGGCGGAAAGGCACCTGGCGCACCTGGCGCGGCACGGTGAACTGGCGGCTGTGCAGGTCTTCGATCCCCTGGAGCAGGCGCTGCCCGAATCCGGGCACTATCCTGTGAGCGACGGAGCAGGGAACTATGCGGGCCTGCTGGATGCCTCGGATCCGGCCCTGCGCAGGCGCTGGCGCCTCCGGTTCCAGGAACACCAGGGTCGCGTGGCCGGTCTCTTTTCCCGTTTCGGCGCC
Source organism: Gammaproteobacteria bacterium (assembly GCA_003972985.1). Classification (GTDB taxonomy): domain Bacteria; phylum Pseudomonadota; class Gammaproteobacteria; order Chromatiales; family Chromatiaceae; genus Thiolapillus. The sequence goes on from QNZQ01000005.1 coordinate 26,510, forward strand.
CGTTCCCTGCAGGTGGGCACGGGGGACCGGCTCCTGGAAACAACCCTCAGGGAACAGCTCGGCCCCAGGGCAGCCTGATGGAAGAGATCGTCCGGCAGATGCGCGATATCCGCCTTCCCGAGCCCCACTTCTGGTGGCCTCCCGCACCGGGGTGGTGGCTCCTTGGCATTCTGTCGGGAGCGCTGCTGCTGGGGCTGGGCGGATTCCTCTACCGGAGAAGCCGGCTGCGCCGGCTGGCCCTCGGGGAGCTGGAAGGGATTCGCCAGCGCTTTCGCCAGGACGGCGACCGGCGTGAACTGGCCATGGCGCTCAATGTGCTGTTGCGCCGCGTGGCCCTGGCACGGCATCCGCGAAGGGAAGTGGCCCCGCTGCATGGCGAGGCGTGGCTCGAATTCCTCGACCGCACCGGCGGCCACTCCCGTTTCCGCCACGGACCAGGACGAGTGCTGCTCCAGGCGCCCTACACGCCGGAGGTTCCTTTCGACGCAGAGGCGCTGCTGGTGCTGGCCGAGGACTGGATCAGGGCGGTGGCATGATCCATTTCATCTGGCCCTGGCTGTTCCTGCTGCTGCCACTGCCCGTGCTCCTGAAGCGGTGGTTGCCGGCTCCTTCGTCACTCGCCGGTGCCATCCGTCTTCCTTTCTGCGAGGAGTTGCTGGAACTGCAACGGTCGGGGCCGGGGCTGTCGCGGGCCGGTTCCCGGCTCACCTGGCTCATCTGGCTGTTACTGGTCACTGCCGTTGCGCGGCCGGTGTGGATCGGTGCAGACCAGCCCCGCCTGGCCAGCGGCCGGGACCTGATGCTGTTGCTGGACGTCTCCGGCAGCATGCGGCAGATGGACTTCGCCCGGGAGGGTGAAATGCTCGACCGGCTCGACCTGGTGAAGCAGAGCGCCCTGCGCTTCGTGGAAGGACGTGAGGGGGATCGTATCGGTCTGATCCTGTTCGGGGCCAAGCCCTACCTGCGGGCGCCGCCCACCTGGGACCAACAAGTGTTGCGCGAGCTGATCGGGGAAGCCCGCGTCGCGCTGGCCGGGGAGTCCACGGCCATTGGCGATGCCGTGGGCCTGGCCGTCAAGCGGCTGCGGGAGCTGGAGGCCCACAGCCGGGTGATCGTGCTGATCACCGACGGCGCCAACAACGAGGGCAACCTCACCCCCCGCCAGGCAGCGCGCCTGGCCAAGCGGGAAGCCATCCGCATCTACACCATCGGCATCGGCCGTCCCGAGGCGCCAGCGCCCAACCCCTGGGGTGTCTGGAGCACCGAGGGCAGCGAGCGCTTCGAGAAGGCAGTGCTCACCGAGATGGCGGAAAGCACGGGCGGACGCTTCCTCCACGCACTCGATGCACCGGCCCTGGAAGCCGCGCTGCAGACCATCGATGAACTGGAACCCGTGCCCGGCGCGGGCGAGCGCCTGTACCTGGGAAAGGCGCTCCATCCCTGGCTGCTGGGCACGGCGCTCCTGCTGAGCCTGTGGCAGCGCTGGAGAGCGGGATGAACGGTTTTCTCTTCCTGCGGCCCTGGTTCCTGCTGCTCTTGCCGCTGGTGCCACTCGTGCTCTACCGGTTTCGCAGACGGGGTGGTGGCCGTGACTCACCCTGGCGCAAGGTGGTGGATCCCTGGCTGCTCGACGCACTCCTGGTGGCCGGGTCCGCGGAGAAGGGAAGGGTGCGGACCTGGCTCACCGCGCTGGGCTTGTCGCTGGCCGTCCTGGCCCTGGCCGGTCCCAGCTGGCAGCGGTTGCCGCCCCCGGCATTCCAGCCCGAGGCGCCGCCACTGGCGCTGCTGCTCGACCTCTCGACGGCCATGGACGAGGAAGCCGTGGCGCGGGCGCGGATAACGCTCACGAAGCTGTTGAAGTCACTTCCGCAAAGGCCGGCATCCCTCTGGACCTTCAGCGACCGAGCCTGGCGGGTGATGCCGCCGAGCGAGGATCGGCGGCTCCTGGAACAGCTGGTGTTCACACTGTCGCCGGACCTTCTGCCCACTTCCGGCAGGAACCTCGCGCGGGCGCTGGAGGATGTGGCTGCCAGCCAGAAGCGAGGAGGGCGGGCCGGGGAGCTGGTGGTGATCGGCAGGAGCGCAGGCCCTGCCGCGCAAGCCCTGGCCGGGTCGCTGAAAGAGCGGGGCCACCGCATCTGGGCCATGGCGATTCCCGGTGGCGACGAAGCATCCCTCCGGCGCCTGGCCGAAGCGGGTGGCGGGCGGTTCTTCCGGGAAGGGCAGGTCCGCGCCCTGGCCGAAGCCCTGGAACCCGAAAGCCTCCAGGCGAGCAGCACGGCCGCAGAGCCCGTTCCCGTCGATGGCGGCCCCTGGCTCATATTATTGCTCCTGCCCCTGGTATTGCTGCGGTTCCGGGCCCCGGGCCTGTTGCTGGTCGTGGTTTTCCTGGTGCCACCGGTGCCGGTGGAGGCAGGCTGGATTGGCTGGTTCCACAACCGGAATCAGGAGGCCTGGGCGTTGCTGCAGGCGAACCGCAATCTGGAAGCGGCCGCCACCTTCACCGATCCCATGTGGCAGGGCATCGCCTACTACCGCGCCGGTGATTACCGCGCGGCGGCGGAGCGCTTCTCCCGGGTGGATACCGCCCTGGCGCACTACAACCGGGGCAATGCCCTGGCGCAGCTGGGTGATCTGGAGGGAGCCCGCCGCGCCTGGCAGCGTGCCCTTGAGCTCGATCCCGGATTGCGTGAAGCCCGCTACAACCTCGGTCTGCTGCAAACCGCATCCGACCACACTCCTCCCTTGAAAGCAGGGGAGCGCCCCGGCGGAAAAAAGGAGGGAGTGCTGCCGAAACCGGCCCGGGAGGGCCAGGAGCTTCTGGACGTGAACAGGAATCTGCAGCTGCCGTCGCCCGACGCGGTACCGGAAAAGGAGCTGAAGAGCAGCGTGGGGGGTGGCATGATGCTGACACCGGACAGCAAGGAATCCGGGAATGGAAAGGAGTCGCAACAGACGGGGCAGATGTACCGTGAAGGCGAACTCGAGCGCAGGGAAGCGGAGAAGGTATCCCGCCAGGGAAGCCGCGAGCAAAAGGGGGCTGCGGCGAGCGCGGCCAGGGCGCTGCCGAGCAATCAACCACCGCCTGCAGCGGGCGATGCGTCGAAGCTGCCGGATCGACCCGGCGCCATGCCCGGTTCTGAAGCGCAAGGAAATGAACCCCTCCAGGGAGGTGAACCCGATGAAGAGGCCAGCCGGGGCAAGGCCGGGAAGACAGGGTTGAAGGGAAACTCCGGGGAGAGTCCCGTGGAGGAAGAGATGCGCAGCACGGAGGTTTGGCTGGAGAACATCGAAGAGGATCCCGCCGAGCTGCTGCGTGCCCTCTTCCGCCAGCAACTGGAACGGGAAGCGCGGTGAAGGCACTCCCGGCATTTCTGCTACTGCTCGTGGTTGCTCAAGCGAGTCTTCGATCTCGTGAAAGATTTTGGGACATCCGAGTCCCCAAAATCGACTCGATCTTCGACAACTCATTGGTGCCCCGGCCGTCCTGGTCACCCGGCGTTCCGCCACAACATCGCAAGCTCGTTGCGGCTACACACCG
>QNZQ01000004.1 GCA_003972985.1 Gammaproteobacteria bacterium
CCGCATCAAGGCGATCAAGGTTCGGAGCCATGGCTTCCGCAACAAGGAGCGCTTTGCCAACGCCATTTACTTCCACCTTGGCGGACTCGATCTCTACCCAGAGGCCATCAGCCAGCAACTGTTACCCACCTGATTTGGTGAAGAGCCTCAAAAATTTGCGGTTTTAGATCACGTCGTCCTGATATTTCACCAGACCACTCGGAATTCCCAGCATTCCAGTGAAACATCCGGGCTACCCCGAGAGCTTGGCGCGCAGCAGCTCGTTCACCTGCTTGGGGTTGGCCTTGCCCTGGCTCTTCTTCATCACCTGGCCGACGAAGAAACCGAGCATCTTGGGCTGTTTCTTGGGATCGGCGTTGCGGTAGTTCTCCACCTGGGCGGCGTTCTCCGCCAGCACCTCGTCCACGATGGCCTCGATGGCACCACTGTCGGTGATCTGCCTGAGCCCCTTGGCCTCGATGATCTCGTCGGCGCCCTTGCCACTCTCCCACATCTCCTCGAAGACGCTCTTGGCGATCTTGCCCGAGATGGTGCTGTCGGCGATACGTTTCACCAGTCCGCCCAGGGCTTCGGCTGCAATGGGGCTCTCCTCCAGGTGCAGGCTGGCCCGGTTGAGGGCGCCGAACAGCTCGACCATCATCCAGTTGGCGGCCAGCTTGGCGTCTCCGGCCTCTTGCACCACGATCTCGTAGTAGTCGGCCTGCTGGCGGGTGGCGGTGAGCACGTCGGCATCGTAGGCCGACAGGCCGTACTCTTGCTCGAAGCGACTGCGCCGCGCCTCGGGCAGCTCGGGCATGCTCTTCACCGTCTCTTCGATGAAGGACTCCTCGATCACCAGCGGCAGCAGGTCGGGATCTGGGAAATAACGGTAGTCGTTGGCCTCCTCCTTGGTACGCATGGAGCGGGTCTCGTCCTTGGAGGGATCGTAGAGACGGGTCTCCTGGATCACCTCCCCACCCGATTCGAGCACGTCGATCTGGCGCTCCACCTCGAAGTTGACCGCCTTCTCCAGAAAGCGGAAGGAGTTGAGATTCTTCAGCTCGGTGCGGGTGCCGAACTTCTCCTCTCCCCTGGGACATACCGAGACGTTGGCATCCATGCGGAAGGAGCCCTCCTGCATGTTGCCGTCGCAGATGCCCAGGTAGGTGACGATCTGGTGGATCTTCTTGGCATAGGCCACCGCCTCCTTCGCCGAGCGCATGTCGGGCTCGGAGACGATCTCCAGCAGCGGCGTGCCGGCGCGGTTGAGATCGATCCCGGTGTAGCCGTGGAAATCCTCGTGGAGGGATTTGCCGGCGTCCTCTTCCAGGTGGGCGCGGGTGACGCCGATGCGCTTGGTTTCACCGTTCTCTAGGAGGATGTCCACGTGGCAGGGGCCGACGATGGGCAGCTCGTACTGGCTGATCTGGTAGCCCTTGGGCAGATCGGGGTAGAAATAGTTCTTGCGCGCGAACACCGAGCGGCGCGCGATCTCCGCCTCCACCGCGGTACCGAAGAGAATCGCCTTGCGCACCACCGCCTCGTTGAGCACTGGCAGCACGCCGGGAAAGCCCAGGTCCACCAGGCACGCCTGGGTGTTGGGCTCGGCGCCGAAGCGGGTGGAAGCACCGGAGAAGATCTTCGAATTGGTGGTGAGCTGGGTGTGGATTTCCAGCCCGATGACGGTTTCCCACTGCATGATCAATTACCTTGGAGATTCGATGTCGGTTCGCGGCCGGGGGGCCGCTCCTACCGGAAGGGACCGGCCCGTCATGAAAAGGCCTCCGGCGTCTGCAGGTGCCAGTCGGTCGCCTTCTGCAGCTGGTGGGCCACGCCCAGCAGCCGCCCCTCGTCGAAGTAGTTGCCGATGAGCTGCAGTCCCACGGGCAACCCCTTGACCCGGGGAGCCGGCATGGAGAGCGCCGGCAAGCCGGCCAGGTTGACGGCAATGGTGTAGATGTCGGAAAGGTACATGGATACGGGATCGCTGGCCTTTTCTCCCAACCGGAAGGCCACGTCGGGAGAAGCAGGGCCGAGCAGCACGTCGGCCTGGGCGAAGGCATCGCGGAAATCCTGGGCGATGATCTGCCGCACCTGCTGCGCCTTCAGGTAGTAGGCATCGTAGTAACCCGCCGAGAGGGCGTAGGTGCCGATCATGATGCGCCGCTTCACTTCGGCACCGAAACCTTCCGCGCGGCTGCGCTTGTAGAGATCCTCCAGGTCCTTTGGATCCTCGCAGCGGTGACCGAAGCGCACGCCGTCGAAGCGCGCCAGGTTGGAAGAGCACTCCGCCGGCGCCACCACGTAGTAGGCCGCCACCGAGTACTCCGAATGGGGCAGGGAGACCTCCACCAGCTCGGCACCAAATCTCTTCAGTTCCTCCATCGCCTGTTCCATGGAGGCAGCCACGTCCTTGTCCAGCCCCGTCTCGAAGAACTCCTTCACCACGCCGATGCGCAACCCTTTCACGGGTTGCTCCAGCGCACCCGGGTAGTCGTCCACTGGCCGTTCCACGCTGGTGGAGTCCCGTTCGTCGAAGCCGGCCATGGCGCTGAGCAGCCAGGCGCAGTCATCGGCGCTGCGCGCCATGGGACCGGCCTGGTCGAGGCTGGAAGCGAAGGCGATCATGCCGTAGCGGGAGACGCGCCCGTAGGTGGGCTTGAGACCGGTGATGCCGCACAGCGCCGCCGGCTGACGGATGGAGCCGCCGGTATCGGTGCCCGTGGCCGCCGGCGCCAGCCGTGCCGCCACCGCCGCCGCCGAACCGCCGGAGGAGCCGCCGGGAACCCGTTCGGTGTCCCAGGGGTTCTTCACCGGGCCGTAGTGGCTTGTCTCGTTGGAGGAGCCCATGGCGAACTCGTCCATGTTGGTCTTGCCCAACATCACCATGCCCGCGGCGGCGAGCCGCTCCACCACGGTAGCGTCGTAGGGCGAGATGAAGTTGTCCAGCATGAAGGAGCCACAACTCGTCCTCACCCCCTTGGTGCAGAAGATGTCCTTGTGCAGCAGGGGAATGCCGGTGAGCGGACCGGCTTCGCCTTTCTGGATGCGCTCGTCTGCAGCACCGGCCTGTAGCAGGGCCTCCTTCTCCGCCACGGTGATGACGCTGTTGAGCCCGGAATCCAGATCTCGGATCCGCGCCAGGAAATGGCGGGTGAGCTCCACGCTGCTGAACGCCTTTTCCGCGAGCCCGGCCGAAAGCTCGGCGATGCTCTTGCGATGCAGTTCGTCCATCACTCGATCACCCGGGGCACCAGGTAGAGCCCGTTTTCCACCAGCGGCGCCACCGCCTGGTACTCTTCCCGGTGGTTCTCCTCGGTGACCACGTCGGGCCGCAGGCGCTGGGGCATGTCCAGCGGGTGGGCCATGGGCGTGATGCCGTCAGTGTCCAGCTTCTCCATCTGTTCCACCAGATGGAGAATCCCTCCCAGCTCCCGCTGGAGGACATCCAGCTCCTCCGGCTCCACGGCGATCCGGGCCAGGTGGGCGATCTTTTCAACGTCGTCGCGTTCCAGGGTCATGCGCTGATTCCCCTTCGGGGCAGTTGCAAAACGGATGGGGAAATTAGCACAATTCCCTCTCTATTACACCTTCCGGGCCTTTTGGCGGAACCGCTGCCAGTACCGCCCGAATAACCGATAGTGCCCGCAAATCAATGAACTAATGGAGACATTCCGGGCTCGCGCCCGTCCTGTGGAAAACTCCCCTTGCCCAAAGGTGGGCGCTGTTGATAGATTACCGCTCTTGAATCGAAAGAAGCCATGCAGGGCTTGTCTTTTCGTTACGCTTTCCCAGCCTTTCCCAAGGCCGTTTGCAGCGGCCCCCCGAACGGATTTTGTCGATGCTTTTCAAACGTCTTCGCGGTTTTTTCTCCAATGACCTGTCCATCGATCTGGGCACGGCCAACACCCTGATCTATGCCCGCGACCAGGGCATCGTGCTCAACGAACCCTCGGTGGTAGCCATTCGCGAGGACCGCAGCCGCGGCATGAAAGCGGTGGCGGCCGTGGGCGAGGACGCGAAGAAGATGCTGGGCCGTACCCCGGCCAACATCACCGCCATCCGCCCCATGAAGAATGGCGTAATCGCCGACTTCACCGTCACCGAGAAGATGCTCCAGTACTTCATCCACAAGGTGCACGAGAGCCGCCTCATCCGCCCCAGCCCGCGGGTCCTGATCTGCGTGCCCTGCGGCTCCACCCAGGTGGAGCGGCGCGCCATCAAGGAGTCGGCGGCGGGTGCCGGCGCGCGGGAGGTCTACCTCATCGAGGAACCCATGGCAGCGGCCATCGGCGCCAACCTGCCGGTGGACGAAGCACGCGGCTCCATGGTGCTGGACATCGGTGGCGGCACCTCGGAGGTGGCCATCCTCTCCCTCAACGGCATCGTCTACGCCAACTCGGTGCGCATCGGCGGCGACAAGTTCGACGAGGCGATCATCAACTACGTGCGCCGCAACTACGGCAGCCTCATCGGCGAGGCGACGGCAGAACAGATCAAGCACCAGATCGCCACCGCCTGGCCGGGCAACGAGGTGCAGGAGATCGAGGTGAAGGGGCGCAACCTGGCGGAGGGCATACCGCGCAGTTTCACCCTCAACAGCAACGAGATCCTCAAAGCCATCCAGGAGCCGCTCTCGGGCATCGTGGACGCGGTGCGCAAGGCACTGGAACAGACTCCGCCCGAACTGGGCACCGACGTGGCCGAACACGGTATCGTGCTCACCGGAGGCGGCGCGCTGCTGCGCGATCTCGACCGCCTCCTGGAAGAGGAGGCCGGTCTGCCGGTGATCGTCGCCGAGGATCCCCTCACCTGCGTGGTCCGCGGCGGCGGCCGGGCACTGGAACTGATGGACGAAAAGGCCGGGGAATTCTTCAGCGTGGAATGATCCCGCAGCGCCTCTGAAGCGGACCCAGGAGCCCGGCCATCAAATTCATCTTTGCAGAAGGACCTTCACCGGGGGCTCGGCTCATCGGCGCCATGATGCTCTCCATCCTGCTCATGGTGCTGGACCACCGCTTCAAGCAGACCGAGACCCTGCGCAGCACCCTCTCCACCCTCACCTACCCCATCCAGTTCCTTGCCGAGGCACCCAGCGCCATCGGCAACTGGATCATCGACACCTGGAAGAGCCGCAGCGATCTCCAGGAGAGGAATGCCCTGCTGACGCGGGAAACCCTGAAGCTGCGCGCCGAGCTGCAGCAGGTGGCCGCACTGCAGTCGGAGAACGAACGGCTGCGCGACCTGCTCGGGTCGGCCTACAAGATCGGCAACCGGGTGCTGGTGGCCGAGCTCTCGGCCATGGACCTCGACCCCTTCCGCCAGCAGGTGATGATCAACAAAGGCAGCACCTCGGGGGTCTTCGAGGGCCAGGCGGTGCTGGACGCCCACGCCGTCATGGGCCAGGTGACCCATGTCACGCCGCTCAATGCCACGGTACTCCTGATCACCGACGCGCAGCATGCGCTGCCGGTACAGCTCCTGCGCAACGGGCTGCGTACCATCGCCGTGGGCACCGGCCGCATCAACGAACTCGAACTCCCCTACCTGCCCAACAATGCGGATATCCGGAAAGGCGACCTGCTGGTCACCTCCGGCCTCGGCGGTAAGTTCCCTCCCGGCTACCCGATGGCGCGCATCGTGCGCGTAGAGCGGATTCCGGGCAAGCCCTTCGCCCATGTCTCCGCCGAGCCCCTGGCCCAGCTGGACAGGACCCGCGAGGTGCTGCTGGTGTGGGAAGTGAAAACGCCGGAGCTGATTCCCGACCGGCCCACACAGCCACCGCCCCGGCCTGCCGCGGCGGTGGAGGGCGCAGCGCCATGACGCGCGGTTTCAGCATCATCGCCATCACCTTTCTCATCAGCCTGGTGCTGAGCATCCTGCCCATGCCGGAGAGCCTGCAGCTCTACCGTATCCAGTGGACGGCGCTGGTGCTTATCTACTGGTGCATGGCGGTGCCGGAGCGGGTGGGCGTGGGAGTGGGATTCCTGGTCGGGCTGTTGCTGGACATCCTCACGGGAACCCTGCTCGGCCAGCACGCACTGGGGCTGTCGGTGATCAGCTTCGTCGTCATCAAGACCTACCGGCGGGTACGGGTCTTCCCTCTCTGGCAGCAGTCGGTGTTCGTGGTGCTGCTGCTCCTGCTGGAACGGCTGCTCTTCTTCTGGGTCGACGGCACCATCGGGCGCCCGGCCAAGGGCACCGAATCCTGGATCGCCCCCCTGCTCGGCGGCCTCATCTGGCCCTGGCTGTTCATCATCATGCGCGACCTGCGGCGCCGTTTCCACACCTCCTGACCCGACGCACAGCAGCAGATGAACAGCAATTTCGAGTTCAAGAACTATCGCCGGGAAAGCCGCCTCTTCTCCAGCCGTGCGGTCATTGCCGGGTTGGCGGTGGTCCTCGCGTTGCTGGGCACCCTCGGCAGAATGGTCTACCTGCAGGTGAACCAGCACGAGCACTTCACTACCCTGGCCCAGGACAACCGGGTGAAGCTGATTCCCCTGCCCCCCACCCGCGGCCTCATCTACGACCGCAACGACCGGCTGCTGGCGCTCAACCGCCCCGCCTTCAACCTGGAGATCGTCCCGGAGAAGGCCGGCGACATCCAGGCCGTGCTGAAACGCCTCGGCAGGCTCGTCGAACTCAAACCCACCGACATCGAGCGCTTCGAGAAAGCGAGAAGACAGCACCGGCGCTTCGAAAGCATCCCCATCAAGCTGGACATCAGCAACCAGGAGGCGGCCCTGTTCGCCGTCAACCAGCACCAGTTCCCCGGGATCTCCATCCGCGCCCGCCTCACCCGCACCTACCCGTTGGGCTACGCGCTCTCCCACGTGGTGGGTTATGTGGGACGCATCAGCCTGGAGGACCTCAAGCGCATCGATACCTCCAACTATGCCGGCACCACCTACATCGGCAAGACCGGCGTGGAAAGATCCTACGAGGAGACCCTGCACGGCCTGGTGGGCTTTCAGCAGGTGGAGGTGAACGCCCTGGGCAAGACCGTGCGCGTGCTGAAGGAAACGCCGCCCCAGCCGGGAAAGAGCCTGCGCCTGCACCTGGACTCGCGCCTGCAGAAGGTGGCACTGGAGGCCTTCGGTGATTTCAACGGCGCCGCCGTGGCGATCGATCCCGGCACCGGTGGGGTACTGGCATTGGTGAGCAAACCCGGTTACGATCCCAACCCCTTCGTCGAAGGCATCAGCTCCAAGGACTACACGGCACTGCGCTCGGACCCCGACAAACCGCTCTTCAACCGCGCGCTCAAGGGTACCTATCCGCCGGGTTCCACGGTGAAGCCCTTCATGGGACTGGCGGGACTGGAGCTGGGCACCATCACCCGCGACAGCAAGAAATACTGCCCCGGTTTCTTCCAGCTTCCGAGCCACGATCACAAGTACCGCGACTGGAAGCGCGGCGGCCACGGCAAGATGGACGTGGACCAGGCCATCACCCAGTCCTGCGATGTCTTCTTCTACAGCCTAGCCCACGAAATCGGCATCGACAAGCTGAAGAACTACCTTAGGCAGTTTCACTTCGGCGAAAAGACCGGCGTGGACCTGGTGGGCGAGCAGCGCGGCATCCGCCCCTCGCGGGAATGGAAACGCAAGCGTTACAAGCAGGTCTGGTTTCCCGGCGAGACGGTGATCATGGGTATCGGCCAGGGCTATTTCCAGGCCACGCCGCTGCAGCTCGCCGCTGCCACCGCTGCCATCGCCAACGGCGGCCACTACCTGGAACCGCGCCTGGTGGCGGAACTGCTGGACGAGAACAGCGGCACCCGCAGCGCGGTGGAGTCGGTGGACCATCCCATACCCATGCACAACGAGCAGAACTGGAACAAGGTGCGCGAAGCCATGACCCACGTGGTGGAGGGCCACCGGGGCACCGCACGGCGCATCCGCAGCGAGGATTACCGCATCGCCGGCAAAACCGGTACTGCACAGGTATTCACCGTGGCGCAGGATGCCGAGTACAACGAGGAGGAGGTGGCCCACCACACGCGGGATCACGCACTCTTCATCGCCTACGCTCCGGTGGAGTACCCGCGCATCGCCGTGGCCGTGATCGTGGAAAACGGCGGCCACGGCGGCTCGGTGGCCGCCCCCATCGCCAAGCGCATCATGGATGCCTGGCTGCTGGGCAAGTATGAAACTGACCAGCCGCAAGCGGCAGGAACGGCACCATGAGCCTCGGCCCGCGCTCACCCAGCGGCCTGCCTCCCAGCGAGCCGGCACGCCACCGGGGCCTGCTGGCCCGGCTCCACCTCGACCTGCCCCTGCTCACCGGGCTGCTGTTGCTGAGCGGCTTCGGGCTGGTGGTGCTCTACTCGGCCAGTGGCCAGGACATGCAGCAGGTGGAACGGCAGCTGTTGAGGCACGCACTCGCCTTCGGCGTGATGATAATCCTGGCCCAGATCCATCCCCAGACCTTCCGGCGCTGGAGCCCCTGGCTCTACCTTGCGGGTACCCTGATGCTGGTGCTGGTGCTGGTGAGCGGCGTCATCGGCAAGGGCGCCCAGAGGTGGCTCGACCTCGGCTTCATGCGTTTCCAGCCCTCGGAGCTGGTGAAACTGGCCACGCCCATGATGATCGCCTGGTACCTATCGGGGCGCTCCCTGCCACCCAGCTGGAAGATGCTGCTGGTGAGCCTGGTACTGATCTTCCTGCCCGTGCTGCTGATCGCCAAGCAGCCGGACCTGGGAACCGCTATCCTGGTGGCCAGCAGCGGCCTCTTCGTGCTCTTCCTGGCCGGCATGAGCTGGCGCCTCATCGGGGGGCTGGCCATTGCGCTGGCCGCCGCCGCTCCGCTGCTGTGGCACTTCATGCGCGACTACCAGCGCAAGCGGGTGCTCACCTTCATGAATCCCGAGAGCGATCCGCTGGGCTCCGGTTACCATATCATCCAGTCCAAGATCGCCATCGGCTCCGGGGGCATCTACGGCAAGGGCTGGCTCAACGGCACCCAGTCCCAGCTGGAGTTCCTGCCCGAGCGTCATACCGATTTCATCTTCGCCGTGCTCGGGGAGGAGTTTGGGCTGGTGGGCATCAGCCTGCTGCTGCTGCTCTACACCTTCATCATCCTGCGCGGGCTCTATATCGCCTCCCAGGCTCAGGACAGCTTCAGCCGGCTGCTTGCCGGGGCACTCACGCTGGTATTCTTTGTCTATCTCTTCGTGAATACCGGAATGGTCAGCGGCCTGCTGCCGGTGGTCGGCGTGCCCCTGCCGCTGGTGAGCTACGGGGGCACTTCCCTGGTGACCCTGATGGCCGGTTTCGGTATTCTCATGTCCATTCATACTCACAGGAAGCTGCTGCCCCAATGAGATTTCTTGCCCTGCTCCTGCTGTTTCTGTTCGCCACCGGGCTCGCCGCGGCAGAACCGTCGGGCGTGGAGGCCTTCGTAGAAAAAATGGCCAAGGAACACGGTTTCGACGCAGAAGCACTGAAAAAGACGCTGGCCAGGGCCCGTTTCCGCCAGGACATCATCGACAAGATCAGCCACCCTGCCGAGCGTACCCTCAACTGGACCCAGTACCGCAGGATCTTCCTCACCGACCGGCGCATACGCGGCGGCGCCGATTTCGCCCGCAGGAACCGCAAGGCGCTGGCATGGGCCGAAGCGGAATACGGGGTGCCCCCGCAGATCGTCACCGCCATCATTGGCGTGGAGGCCTTCTACGGCCGCATCGCGGGCAAGGACAGGGTTCTCGACGCGCTCTACACCCTCGCCTTCCACTACCCCAAGCGCAGCCGGTTCTTCACCAGCGAGCTGGAGAAGTTCCTGCTCCTGACCCGCGAGGAGCAGCTCGATCCGACCGTGCCCAGGGGCTCCTACGCCGGCGCCATGGGACTCGGCCAGTTCATGCCCAGCAGCTACCTCAGTTACGCGGTGGACTTCGATGGCGACGGCAAGCGGGACATCTGGAACAACGAGACCGACGCCATCGGCAGCGTGGCCAACTACTTTGCACGGCACGGCTGGAAGCGGGACTTTCCCGTGACCCTGCAGGCAAGCGGCGTGGCCCCGGACAGACACGCGAGCTTCCTCACCGGCAAGCTCAAGCCCGCGCACACCCTGGCGCAGCTGCGCGAGGCGGGTATCCGCTTCGACGACATGATCAACGACCAGCTCAAGGCCGCCCTCATCGAGCTCGAGACGGACGCCGGCAGCGAGTACTGGCTGGGGCTGGACAATTTCTACGTCATCACCCGCTACAACCACAGTCCCATGTACGCCATGGCCGTCTACCAGCTCGGCGAGGCGATCAGGGAGAAACTTCCCGGCAAGCCATGAAGCGGATCCTCTACATGGCGATCCTCCTGTGGCTGCCCGCCGGCTGCAGCCTCCGCGCTCCCTCCTACCCCAACGACGACTATGGCCCGGACCACCCGGTGGACGTCAGCCAGGTACCCGACGCCGTGCCCCGGAAGGCACCCAGGAGCCGCTACGGCAACCCCGACAGCTACACCGTGCGGGGCAGGACCTACCACGTGATGCAGAACGCCAGGGACTTCCGCGAGCAGGGGCTCGCCTCCTGGTATGGTCTGAAGTTCCATGGCCGGCGCACTTCCAGCGGAGAGCCCTACGACATGTACGCCATGACCGCTGCGCACAAGACCCTGCCCCTGCCCACCTGGGTAAGGGTCACCAACCGGGAAAACGGGAAGTCTGTGGTGGTCAAGGTGAACGACCGGGGTCCATTCCACGAAGGGCGCATCATCGACCTCTCCTATGCCGCGGCGGCCAAGCTGGGCGTTCTGGCCAAGGGTACCGCGCCCGTGGAGATCGTTGCCCTCATCCCGGGCGAGACGGCCCCGGCCACCCGGCCCACCCGAGATACGGCCTCCGGGCCGCGCTTCATCCAGGCCGGCGCCTTTTCCAGCCTGGTCAACGCCCGCAGCCTCTACCGGCGCCTGGTGCGGGTCCAGGAACACCCGGTGGAGATCCGCCACGACGGCAACCTGCACCGTGTGGTGGTGGGTCCGCTCACCGACAGCGGGAAACAGCAGCAGCTCGAGCGCACGCTGGAAGAGTGGGGCATACGCCCGCACCATCTAGTACAATGACGGGTCGTTTCCACTCCGTTTTCCCTGCCATGAAGGACACCCTGCGTACCCTGCTCGCCTTTCTGCTGCTGACGTTGCTGGCCACCGCTCAGGGCGCGCCCATTCCGGTACCTCCGACCATCGCGGCCACGGGCCACCTGCTGATGGATTTCCATAGCAGCGAGGTACTGGCCGAGAACAACGCGGAAAAACGGCTCGAGCCGGCGAGCCTCACCAAGATCATGACCGCCTACGTCGTGTTCCGCGAGCTGGAGGAAGGCAAACTCGCACTGGGCGATCAGGTGCTGGTGAGCAAGAAGGCCTGGAAGACGTCGGGCTCGCGCATGTTCATCGAGGTGGGAAAACGCGTCTCCGTCGACGACCTCATCCACGGCATGATCATCGCCTCGGGCAACGATGCCTGCGTGGCTCTGGCCGAACACATCGCCGGCAGCGAGGAGTCCTTCGCCGCCCTGATGAACGAGCACGCCATCCGGCTGGGCATGGAGAACACCCATTTCGTCAACTCCACCGGGCTGCCCGACCCCAACCACTACACCACCCCGGCCGACATCCTCAAGGTGACACAGGCGCTCATCGCCGAGTTTCCCCAGTACTACACCATCTACTCCCAGCGCGAGTTCACCTACAACGGCATCACCCAGAAGAACCGCAACCGGCTGTTGTGGCGCGACCCCTCGGTGGATGGCGTGAAGACGGGCCACACCCAGGCGGCCGGCTACTGCCTGGTGGCCTCGGCCAAGCGCGAAGGCATGCGTCTGCTCTCGGTGGTGATGGGCACCAAGAGCGAGGAGGCCCGCGCCCAGGAGACCCAGAAGCTGCTCAACTACGGCTTCCGCTTCTACCAGACCCACCGCCTCTTCGCCGCCGGCGAATCCCTGAGAAAAGTGCGCGTCTGGAAAGGCGATATCAAGGAGCTTCAACTGGGGCAGGAAGAGGATCTTCACGTCACCATCCCCAGGGGCGATTACGACAAGCTGAAGGTCCGCACCCGTATCCAGAGCGGTATCGTGGCCCCGGTGAAACAGGGCCAGCCACTCGGCAGGCTGATGGTGGAGCTGGACGGAGAGCCCCTGCAGGAGGTGCCCCTGGTGGCGCTGCGCCCGGTGGAGGAAGGCGGGCTGTTCCACAACCTGCTCGACAGCCTGCTGATGATCTTCGAGTAGGTCGGCCCCGTGTCCCGGCTCATCTACCTCAACGACGACTACCTGCCCCTGGAGCAGGCCCACGTCTCCGTGCTCGACCGGGGGTTTCTCTTCGGCGACGGCGTCTACGAGGTGATACCCGCTTACGGCGGCATGCCCTTCCGCCTGAAGGAACACCTGCAGCGCCTGGAAAACAGCCTGAGCGCCATCCGCATGGAACCGCCCCTCGACCGCCACCAGTGGCTGGCCATCTTCACCCGACTCCTCGACCAGCTCGGCGATGCCGACCAGCAGCTCTACCTGCAGGTGACCCGCGGTGCCTACGACAAGCGCCTGCACGCCATGCCGGAACAGGTCACGCCCACGGTGCTGGTGATGAGCAACCCCTTGAGCCAGCGCGATCCTGAGTTGGTGCAGCGGGGCCTGTCGGTGATCACCCTGGAGGACATCCGCTGGCAGCGCTGCGACATCAAGGCCATCACCCTGCTGGCCAACATCCTCAGCCAGCAGCAGGCCCGTGAGCAGGGCGCCGAGGAGGCGATCCTGGTGCGCGACGGCCTGGCCACCGAGGGCACGGCCTCCAACCTCTTCATGGTGAAGGAGGGGCTCATCATCACGCCGCCCAAGAGTAATCACCTGCTCCCCGGCATCACCCGCGACCTGGTGCTGGAGCTGGCCATGGAGGCCGGGCTTCCCTGCGCCGAGGCCACGATCCGCGTGGAAGAGCTGGAGCAGGCCGACGAGATCTGGATCACCAGCTCCACCAAGGAGGTGATGCCGGTGACCCGCCTCGACGACAGACCCGTTGCAAATGGCCGCCCCGGCCCCATGTGGGAGAAGATGGACGCCCTCTATGCCGCCTGCAAGAAGCGGCTGCGTCAGCGAAACCAGGCATCGGAGCAGTGTTATGAATGAACGAGAGCAAAGGGAACCGGAAGCCCAGGGCATGACCTTTCCCTGTCCCTTCGCCATCCGCGCCATGGGGCTGGACGAAGACGATTTCGATGCCCTGGTGGTGGAGATCGTGCGCCGCCACTGCCCGGACATCCGCGAGGGCGCGGTGACCACTAGGCCGAGCAGGAACGGCAAGTACGTCTCGGTGAAGGTGATCATCGACGCCCAGAGCCGGGAACAGCTCGACGCCATCTACGACGACCTCACCGCCCACGAGCGGGTGCTGATGCGGCTGTGATTCCCGCCTGAGCCGGTGGCCCAGCCCCTCATCATCCGCCGCCTCGGACTGCGCGACTACGGCGAAACCTGGCAGGCCATGCGCCGCTTCACCGACGAGCGCCGCCCCGGCACCCCTTCCGAGATCTGGCTGCTGGAACATTCCCCCGTCTTCACTCAGGGCCAGGCGGGCCGCGCCGAGCACATTCTCGCTCCCGGCGACATCCCCGTGGTGCAGAGCGATCGTGGCGGCCAGGTCACCTACCACGGCCCCGGCCAGCTGGTGCTCTACCTGCTCATCGACCTCAAGGCCACCGGCAAGGGGGTGCGCGGTCTGGTGAGCGCAATGGAGAACGCAGTGATCCGTTTGCTTGCAGAGCAGGGCATCGAAGCCTGGGCCGATCCCAAAGCCCCGGGCGTCTACACCGAAAAGGGCAAGGTTGCCGCGCTGGGCCTGCGGGTGCGCCGGGGATACACCTACCACGGCCTGGCACTCAACCTGGACCCCGACCTGGAACCCTTCACCCGCATCGATCCCTGCGGCCACAAGGGACAGGCGGTTACCAGCCTGAAGGAACTCGGTCTGAACATGAGCCTGGAACAGGCAGGCGACAAGCTGGCAGAACGGCTTTGCAGCGACCTGGAACTGGTCCCAATGGTCGTGTAGGCCCGCATGAGGCGAAGCCGCATCGGGCAATTTCCATTTCCTGGCAATGGTGCCGGGTCGATCGAACAACCTCGCCGCGCAGCGGTACAATAGCGCCATGAGCGACGACCTACTCCCGCCATCGAGAAAACCTGGCCCCCGCCACCAGCGCGGCCAGGACAAGGTGAGCCGCATCCCGGTGAAGGTGGAGACCACCACCGAGCTGCCGCGCAAGCCCGACTGGATCCGCGCCCGCGCACCGCAGGGCGCCGGGGTCAAGCGCATCCGCCGCATCCTGCGTGAGCACCGCCTCGCCTCGGTGTGCGAGGAGGCCCAATGCCCCAACCTGGGCGAATGCTTCACCCACGGCACCGCCACCTTCATGATCATGGGCGACATCTGCACCCGCCGCTGCCCCTTCTGCGACGTGGCCCACGGTCGTCCCGAACCCCTCGATCCGGGGGAACCACGGCAGCTTGCCGCCGCCATCGCCGAGATGGCGCTGAAGTACGTGGTGATCACCTCGGTGGACAGGGACGATCTCAAGGACGGCGGCGCCGGCCACTACCGCGACTGCATCACCGCCATCCGCCGCCAGGTGCCCGGCACCACCATCGAGATCCTGGTGCCCGATTTCCGCGGACGCATGGAAACGGCGCTGGAAGCGCTCTCGGAAGCCCCGCCGGACATGTTCAACCACAACCTGGAAACGGTGCCCCGGCTCTACCGCCGGTGCCGCCCGGGGGCGGACTACCACTGGTCGCTGGCGCTGCTGCAGTCCTTCGGCGAGCGCCATCCCGACGTGCCCACCAAGTCGGGCATCATGCTGGGCCTGGGCGAGGAACCAGAAGAGGTGCACCAGGTGATGCGCGATCTGCGCGCCCACGGCGTCACCATGCTCACCCTGGGACAGTACCTCCAGCCCAGCCGCGATCACCTGCCGGTGAGCCGCTTCGTCACCCCGCAGGAGTTCGACGAGCTGCGCCGGCTGGGAGAGTCCATGGGTTTCGCCAACGTGGCCTCCGGACCCATGGTGCGCTCTTCCTACCATGCAGACCTGCAGGCCAATCCCCTGCTAGAATGAGGGCCGTTTCAGCCAACGGACAACAGCGGATGGGCACGACTCTCAAGCGAATACTGGTCACCGGCGGCGCCGGCTACATCGGCTCCCATACCTGCGTGGAACTGCTCGAAGCCGGCTACGAGGTGATCGTGGTGGACAACCTCAGCAACAGCAGTCCGGTGGCGTTGGCGCGGGTGCAGGAACTCACCTGCAAGCCCCTCACCTTCGTCGAGGCCGACCTGCGCGACAAGCCGGCCATGATGGAGATCTTCGCCAGCTATTCCATCGACGGCGTCATCCACTTCGCCGGGCTCAAGGCGGTGGGCGAGTCGGTGAAGATTCCCATCCCCTATTACCAGAACAACATCGGCGGCACCCTCAACCTGCTCGAGGCCATGAACGGCGCCGGGGTCAAGAACATCGTCTTCAGCTCCTCGGCCACGGTGTATGGCGATCCCGCCTCGCTGCCCATCACCGAGGAGTTCCCCCTCTCGGCCACCAACCCCTACGGCCGTTCCAAGCTGATCATCGAGGAGATGCTCGGCGACATCCACCGCTCCGACGAGGCCTGGAACATCGCCATCTTGCGCTACTTCAACCCGGTGGGCGCCCACATCAGCGGCCGCATCGGCGAATCGCCCAACGACATTCCCAACAACCTCATGCCCTACGTGAGCCAGGTGGCGGTGGGGCGCCTGGAGAAGCTTTCGGTGTTCGGCAACGACTACCCCACTTCCGACGGCACCGGCGTGCGCGACTACATCCACGTGGTGGACCTGGCACAGGGCCACATCAAGGCACTGGAGAAGCTGGCCACCGCCCCCGGCCTGGTCATCTACAACCTGGGCACCGGCCAGGGTTACTCGGTACTGGAGATGGTGGCCGCCTTCGAGGAGGCGAGCGGCCGCCCCGTGGCCTACGAGATCGTCGGCCGCCGCGAGGGAGACATCGCCGCCTGCTACGCCGACCCCTCGCTGGCCGAGAAGGAGCTGGGCTGGAAGGCGCAGAAAGGGATCCGCGAAATGTGCGAGGACACCTGGCGCTGGCAGCAGGACAATCCCTACGGCTACGAGGACATCGAATGCCTCGACGGCTGCTGACCCTCGGCACCTGCCTGATCGGTCTGCTCTTCTCCGCTGCCCTGACTGCCACGGAAGCACGGGTGGCGGTGGCTTCCAACTTTCTGCCCACGGCGCGCCAGCTGGCGGCCAATTTCCAGCGACGCAGCGGTCATGCTCTGCGCATCAGCAGCGCCTCGTCGGGCAAGCTCTACGCCCAGATCCACCACGGCGCCCCTTTCGATCTCCTGCTCTCCGCCGATGCCCGGCGGCCCGAGCGTCTGGCCATCGAAGGGCTTGCCAAGCCAGACAAGGTACGCCCTTACGCCATCGGCCAGCTGGTGTTCTGGATGCCGAAGCAGGATGGTGATGCCAGCCGGTGCCGGGCGCGGCTGCAGGAAGGCAACCTGCGGCTGGCGCTGGCCAATCCACGCACCGCGCCCTACGGCAGCGCCGCCTGGGAGACGCTCGAGGCACTGGGATTCGACCCGGCGCAGCTGCCGCTCATCCAGGGCGAAAACGTTGCCCAGGCCTTCGCTTTCGTCGCCAGCGGAAGTGCCGACGGGGGCTTCGTTGCCGCCTCCCAGCTCACTGCTGGCAACCGGGAAGGCTGCCGCTGGCCGGTGCCCGGTGAGCTGCATACACCCATTGTGCAGAAGGCAGCGCTGCTGAAACGGGGTGAGCCCAACCCTGCCGCACGCGCCTTTTTCGCCTACCTTCTCGGTCCGGAGGCTCGCCAGGTCATACGACGCGCCGGTTATCTGCTGCCGTGAACCTGCTGCCCGGCCTGGATCCGCTGCTGCTCTCCCTGAAGCTGGCATTCCTGGCCACCGTCGGGCTGCTGCTGGTGGGCACGCCACTGGCCTGGTGGCTCGCCTTCACGCGCCGGCGCTGGAAGGTGGGCGTGGAGGCCGTGGTGGCCCTGCCGCTGGTGCTGCCACCCACCGTGCTCGGCTTCTACCTGTTGCTGGCCATGGCTCCCCAGGGCTGGCTCGGGGAACCGTGGATGCAGCTCACCGGCAGTCCCCTCGCCTTCACCTTCAGCGGCTTGGTGATCGCCTCCATCTTCTACTCGCTGCCCTTCGTGGTGCAACCCCTGCAGGGTGCCTTCGAGAGCATGGGCCGACCGCTGATGGAAGCAGCCTGGACCCTGGGCAGTCCGCCCTGGAAGACCTTCTTCAACACCGTGCTGCCGGTCTGCCGCCACGGCTTCCTCACCGCCACGGTACTGAGCTTTGCCCACACCATGGGGGAATTCGGCGTGGTACTGATGGTGGGCGGCAACATTCCCGGAGAGACCCGGGTGGTCTCCATCGCCATCTACGACGAGGTGGAGGCCATGGCCTACGGCGAGGCCCACCGGCTCTCGCTGCTGCTGCTCGCCTTCTCTTTCACGGTGCTGTTGCTGGTCTACTGGCAGAACCGGCGCTGGAGGTTGCCCGATGAGCGCTGAAGCGCCGCCAAGCCTCTATGCCCGCCTGCACCTGCGGCAGGGCAATTTCCATCTCGACATGGGAATGCTGCTGCGCCGGCCGGGCGTGGTGGCACTCTACGGCCCCTCGGGCTGCGGTAAATCGACCTTCCTGCGCTGCCTTGCCGGCCTGGAGAAGCGCGCCACAGGCAAGCTGCAGGTGGGACGTCACTGCCTCATGGACAGCAGCCGGGGCATCTTCGTTGCTTCTCACAAACGCAGGGTGGGGCTGGTGTTCCAGGACACCCGCCTCTTTCCCCATCTCGACGTGGAAGCAAACCTTCGCTTCGGCATCCGCCACCGCCCTTCCGGCAACGCGGAACCGGGGTTCGACCAGGCGGTGGAGCTATTCGACCTGGGTCCGCTGCTCGGGCGCCGCCCGGCCACCCTTTCGGGCGGCGAGAAGCAGCGCGTCGCCATCGCCCGCAGCCTGCTCACCGAACCACGCCTGCTGCTGCTGGACGAACCCCTGAGCGCCGTGGACGCCACCCGCAAGGCCGAGATACTTCCTTACCTCGAGCGCCTCTTCCACCAGGCCATGATCCCGGTGGTGCTGGTCACCCACGACTGGCAGGACGTGCTGCGCCTTTCCAGCCAAGTCTACATCATGGAGCAGGGCCACCTGAAACACCATGGTCCCACCCTCGAGCTGCAGTACCGGCACGGCGATGCCCGCCTCAACGCGCTGGATGCGCGCGTGCACGGGTGGAAACCGGAAGACCAGCTGCTGATGCTCTGGATCGGCGAAGACCTGATCCGCGTGCCGGCGCAACAGCCACCGGCCGCCAGGCGCATGCGCCTGCTCATCAGCCCGCTGGAGATCGCCATCAGCCGCTCGCCTGTCACCAACAGCAGCATCCTCAACGTACTGCGGTGTCGGCTCTCGGAACTGGAGAAGATGGAGGATGGCCGCGTGCTGCTCACCCTGGAAGGCACCGGCTGGAAGCTGCAGGCGATCATCACCCAGGCATCGACCCGCCGCCTGGAACTGGAGCCGGGCATGGAGCTCTATGCCCTGATCAAGAGCGTGGTGGTGGACCACGCCAGCCTGTAGGAAGAGGCCCCAGAAAGAAGGATAGGGTAACGCCACTAAACTTGGGCGGGGTGGGCACCTGCCTGGAAAACTTCGGAGGCATGGACGCCGACGCAGAGCCTACATGGATGTATTCACGGCGATTTTCCAAGCAGGGGCCCACCCCCCTTTATCAATAGCTTTGCGGTTTTAGATGATGTCATCCTGGGAAGAAGAGGGAGACGGCTCCATTGCGCGCCGCAGGAACCAGCCACCGAAGAGCAGCAGCAGGAACCCCGACACCGCGTAGATGAGGGCGATGGCCCAGAGGCTGGCGAAGGTGGCGATCACCGCCTGTTGCGGATCGCTGGGCTGGTAGCGCACCGGCACCCGGTCGCCGGGCTTGTAGTGATCGGCGCGCCGGCTCTCCTGGTGCTCGAAGACGACCTCCTGCCCGTCCGCCGTGGTGAACTTCACCACCGGGAAATAGACCAGCGACGACCCCTTTCCCAGCTTGCCTCCCAGGTAGGGCGCCATGCGCACGATGGTGCCCTCGGTGAGTTCGGTGCGCTTCACCAGCTCGCTGGAAGCCTGCCAGTGCGCCCACCCCTTTCCCAGCAGCACGGCAGCGATGCCCAGCAGCACCAGTGGAATGAAGAAACTGATCACTCTCATGGTCGGATCTCCCGATCGTCCTGAAGGTGGGCATCATACCGCTCCATGAGGTAGCAGAGACAGTCCTGCCGGATCACGGTCTCGTTCTGGGTCAGCATGGATGGCATAACCGGGGTTCGCGTGACCAGTTCCCCCTTCTCCACGGTGAAGTAGCGCGCCGCCACGTCGTGGTCCAGTTCATTGCGCACGTCCAGCGGCATCTCCACGCCCGGCTTGACGCTGCCGAAGGAGGTCCCCGCGGGTAGCTCGCGGAAGTTGAACCGCTCCAGGTCACCGAGCAGGCAGAGGTCCCGGTTGCTGCAGCCGAAGCCGAAACTGATCTCCGGTGGAATCTTGACGATGGCCACGGTGTGGAACAGGTCGAGGTCGTGGCTGGCCACGGGATGGGTGGGGTGGTGATCCAGGTGCAGGCAGGCATCCACGAACTCGGCCGCATGCTCCACGCCGCGCGCCTGCCCCACCTTTCCGCACTCGAGGGTCACCGCCGGGCAGAGTTCGGTCATGGCCATGGACTGTACCCCCTTGGGCCGGGTGAAATAGACCACGATGCGGCTGAACATGGCGGCCAGGTGCAGCGATTCGTTGCGGATCACGTTGACGCAGGCGTAATGGGGATTGAGGCCTGTGTTGTTGTGCAGGTCCACGCTGGCGAAGACCCCCTTCTGCGCCATGGTATCCACCACGCGCTCCATCATGGCGTGCTCGGCGGTAAAGGGCAGCTCGCTGCCGGGCCAGACGCGGTTGTAGTCGGGCTGGCCTGCCAGGCGGCGCATCTTCACCGCGGCTGCGGCGGTGTTGCCGATGAACAGCGACAGGGCGCGGGGCAGCTCCTGGTCCCCGCCCGCCACTTCATATCTGCGCAGCATGTGGCGTACCGCCTCCCAGCCCACGTCCTCGTTGCCGTGCATGAGCACCGAGGCGAACAGGGGCGCCTGGCGCCGGCCCGGCAGGTGGATGAGGGTGGGACCACCGAGGAAGTCGTGCAGCTGTTCCGCACGCAGGTCGAGGAGCCCTTCCGGGATTTCAAAGAGTTCGTTCAGCATCAGACGATCCATCCATGCACGGGAATACCGCTGTCCTGCTGGGCCCGGTAGGCCTGCACCAGCCCAGGGAAATCACGGCCGTGCTCGGCCACCCAGCGGCGCTGCCAGCGGGCACCGTTCTGCCGGGTCCCGACCCTGGCCGCCACGATGCCCAGCCAGCGGTCGATCTCCGGCCGCGCCATGCCCATGCGTTCCAGGCCCGCACGCGCCTGGGGCAGCAGGCGGCGCTCGCACAACTCGGCGATGTTGCCCTCCTCGCCATCGAGCCACATCACCTGCGCGTCCAGCCCCTGGTAGGCGGCGCGGTAGAAGTTGTCCTTGCAGCGGGTGAAGGGCAGGCGCTTTTCGGGCTCGGACTCCGTGGCCATGAGCTCGTGCAGCAGGCCGAAGTAGAAGGCGGCATTGGCCACCACGTCCAGGGTCGATGGCCCGCTGGGCACCACCCGGTGCTCGATACGGATGTGCGGCCTGCCATCGTCGGAGAAGCCGATGAGGGGGCGGTTCCAGCGCCAGATGGTGCCGTTGTGCAGCCGCAGGTGCGCCAGCGACTCCACCGGTTCGTCCATGAGCTGGGGCAACAGCACGGGGTACCGGTCACGGTTGGCCTGGAAGCACTCGACGATGGACTCTTCCACGTAGCGCACGCCGAAGGTGACGCGCTTGGAGTAGTCGGAGGCGCCCACGGCCACCGACTGCTCGAAGAGGGGGATCCGCGTCTCGTCCCAGAGCTCGTGACCGAACAGAAAGGGCGAGTTGGCGCTCACCGCCACCATGGGCGCCGATATTATCTTGGAGAGGTTGTACGCGCGCACTGCCTGGCGGGCACCCACCTTGAGGTGGATCTGAAAGGAGGTGGTGGCAGCCTCCAGCATCACGTCGTAATGCTGGGTGAAGAGGTGGTCGGCGGCGCGGATGTCGAGCTGCAGAGGCGCCCCCTCGCGCATGCGCAGCACCTGCTCGTTGAGCGCACGGTAGCGCTGCATGCCGGAGATGTTCTCCAGGCAGAGATCGGACTTCTGCACCGTGGGCAGGATGCCGATCATCATCATGTGCGCACCCAGCTCGCCGGCCACGGCCTCGCAGCGGTGCCAGAGTTCGTCCAGGTCCTGGTGCATCTGGTCGAAGAGGCCGGTGCTGAGGGTATGGGGCCTGGTGTTGAGTTCCACGTTGAAGGTGGAGAGTTCCGGCACCACCATGGGATCGTCCATGGCCTCAAGGAAAGACTGGTTGATGGGCGCCGGAAGCCCCTGCCGGGTGACCAGCCAGGCCTCCAGTTCGCAGCCGGCCATGGGTTCGCTGTCGTCCATCACCCCTTCCGCCAGCCAGTACTCGAGCAGCGCGGTTTCGGCTACCAGGCGGTCGCGGAAGCGCCTGAAGTCGGCTTCGGAAAAGTTGCTGTCACTGATCTCCTGACCCACCTGCGAGCTCCTGTTGCAGTTGGTGATATCTCTGGGGTGTACCCACGTCCAGCCAGCGGCCGGAAAAATATTCGCCGCTCACCTTACCACAGGCCATGGCCTGCCGAAGCAGGGGCGCCAGGGGAAAGGGCCCGGGCTCGCAGCCCTGGAAGAGCCCGGGGCGGTAGATGCCGATACCGCTGAAGGTGAGACGCGGCTCTCCCCCGGCATGCACTAGCCCGTTTTCATCGAGATGAAAGTCGCCCCCGGGATGATGGACAGGGTTGTCCACCAGCACCAGGTGGGCCAGCATTTCCTCGGGAATGGCGAGCCGGGCGTAGTCCAGCTCGGTGAACAGGTCGCCGTTGACCACCAGGAAAGGATCATCGCCCAGCAGCGGCAGCGCCTTGCAGATGCCACCGCCCGTCTCCAGGGCCTTGCCCTGCCCTTCGGCGGAATAGCCGATCGCCACCCCCCAGCGGGAGCCATCGCCGAGCGCCGCTTCGATCTGCTCGCCCAGGTGGGCATGGTTGATCACCACCCGCCGGAATCCCGCGGCTGCCAGCTTCTCCAGGTGCCAGGCGATGAGGGGTTTGCCACCCACGGGCAACAGCGGTTTGGGCGTGGTGTCGGTGAGGGGGCGCATGCGCTCGCCGCGCCCGGCAGCGAGAATCATGGCGGTCCGGGAAGCCTCATTCATGGCGAGCAAACCCATGGAAGGAGATCAAAGGGCGGGGATCGCTGGGATTGGCGGTTCCGGGGTCTCTTTTCCTTCCCTCGGCACAGCCGAGCACCGCAGAACGAAAGCGGGAAAAGCGAGCTTGTCTGAGCCCGCCTTCGGAGGGCGAGTTTGCGAGCGGCCGGTTTCGATCGAGGAGCGCAGGGAACCCGGAGCGAAGCGCAGGGCAAGCCGCGGGAAGGAAAAGAGGCCTCGGAGCCGCCTGCCCGAGCCTCTTTCCAAACCGGCTGTTCAAGCAGCGATCCTCTTTGTTTCGCGGCCGGAAGGCCGCTCCTACTTCTTTTTCATGGAGTTGAAGAACTCCTCGTTGGTCTTGGTGACCTTGAGCTTGTCGTAGAGGAATTCCATGGCCGCCAGTTCGTCCATGGGGTGAAGGATCTTGCGCAGGATCCACATCTTCTGCAGCAGCAGTTCCTCGCGGCGGGTGCCGGAGCGGTTGATGTTGATGGCCGGGAAGATACGCTTCTCGGCGATGCGACGGTCCAGGTGCACCTCCATGTTGCCGGTGCCCTTGAACTCCTCGTAGATGACGTCGTCCATGCGCGAGCCCGTCTCCACCAGGGCGGTGGCGAGGATGGTCAGGGAGCCGCCCTCCTCCACGTTGCGTGCCGCGCCGAAGAAGCGCTTGGGCTTCTGCAGGGCGTTGGCGTCCACGCCGCCGGTGAGCACCTTGCCGGAAGAGGGGATCACCGTGTTGTAGGCCCGCGCCAGGCGGGTGATGGAGTCGAGCAGAATCACCACGTCGCGGTTGTGCTCCACCAGCCGCTTGGCCTTGGCGATGACCATCTCCGCCACCTGCACGTGGCGCGTCGCCGGCTCGTCGAAGGTGGAGGAGATCACCTCGGCACGCTGCACCGAGCGCTGCATCTCGGTCACCTCCTCGGGCCGCTCGTCGATGAGCAGGATGATGAGGTAGACCTCAGGATGATTGTTGGCAATGGACTGGGCCACGTTCTGCATCATCATGGTCTTGCCCGCCTTGGGCGGGGAGACGATGAGGCCACGCTGTCCCTTGCCGATGGGCGCCACCAGCTCGATGGTGCGCGCGGTGATGTCCTCGGTACTGCCGTTGCCCATCTCCAGGTGGAGCCGCTCGTTTGGGAACAGGGGCGTGAAGTTTTCGAACAGGATCTTGTTCTTGGCCGCTTCCGGCTTGTCATAGTTGATCTCGTCGATCTTGAGCAGGGCAAAATAGCGCTCGTTGTCCTTGGGCGGACGGATGGTGCCGGTGATGGTGTCGCCGGTGCGCAGGGCGAAACGGCGGATCTGGCTGGGCGAGACGTAGATGTCGTCGGGACCGGCCAGGAAGGAGGAGTCGGCGGAACGCAGGAAGCCGAAACCGTCCTGAAGAATCTCCAGCACACCACCGCCATGGATGTCCTCGCCCTTCTTGGCGTGGGCCTTGAGGATGGCGAAGATGAGGTCCTGCTTGCGGGAACGGCCGGTTCCCTGGATGTTCATGGACTTGGCCAGCTCGGCGAGCTCGGTCACCGGCATTTTCTTGAGATCGTTGAGATTCATGTCAGGTATCTGGATGGTTGGAAATGGGGATGAGGTGGAAATCGGCCACGGCCCGGGTCAGGCCGATGGAGAAGGGAATCTGTCTGCTGCTGAATCGAAAAGCTCCGGATGGGAAAGCAGCCCTGCTTGTTGTTCTATTGTTAGGAGAGCCGTGATTCGGCATCACGGTTCCCGGCAATGGTTCAGAGGTTGCTGTCGATGAAAGCCGTGAGCTGGGACTTGGATACCGCGCCCACCTTGGTGGCTTCCACTTCACCGTTCTTGAAGAGCATCAGTGTCGGTATACCGCGAATGCCATAGGCCGGCGGAGTATCCGGATTGTCGTCGATGTTGAGCTTGGCGACTTTCAGCCTGCCGTCGTAATCACCGGCAACCTCTTCCAGCACCGGCGCGATCATCTTGCAGGGGCCGCACCACTCCGCCCAGTAATCCACCAGCACGGGCACATCCGACTTGAGCACTTCCTGCTCGAAGGTGTCATCGGACAACTCAATGATCTTGTCACTCACTGACTGCTTCTCCAAAAATGAACGAAAGGTTTGTTTGCTGATAAAACGCCGCTCGGCCTGATGATTCGGACACCAGAAAAAGCAGAGGGCTTCAACGCTTGAATTTATGGAACGTGGTCAGGCTTCCATGCACCCGAAAACCGGGAAAGCCTGTGCTTGAATGATCTTGTTGGGCGATTTTGCCTCGACCACCGCACCCTTTTCAAGTTTTAATTGCACAAATCTTGCGAAACAGTCACCAGTTCGGTGCGCATTTTCAACAGACGGAGCGTTGATCGATGATGTATCCTAGCCTCATATCATGAGTGACAAAAAACACCTTACCGAAGTCCGTTTCGACAGTTTCGGCTTTTCCGAACCCATTCTTGCCGGTATCCGGGATGCAGGATTCGAGTACTGCACCCCTATCCAGGCCGCGACCCTGCCCCCGGCCCTCGCGGGCGAGGACGTGGCCGGCCAGGCCCAGACGGGTACCGGCAAGACAGCCGCCTTCCTCCTGGCCACCCTGCACCACCTCGAAAAGCACCCCCCGCGCGAAGGCCGCAGGCCCAACCAGCCCCGTGCACTGATGCTGGCGCCCACCCGCGAACTGGCGATCCAGATCGAAAAGGATGCCAAGGTCCTCGCAGGCCACACGGGTCACAAGATCGAAGTGGTCTACGGCGGCACGGGTTATGAAAAGCAGAGAGCTGCCGTAAAGGAAGGGGTGGACATTCTCATCGGAACGCCAGGGCGGCTCATCGACTACTTCAAGCAGAAGGTCTTCGACCTGCGCGAGATCCAGGTGGTGGTGCTGGACGAGGCGGATCGCATGTTCGACCTCGGCTTCATCAAGGACATCCGTTTCCTGTTGCGCCGCTGCCCACCGCCGCAGGAACGGCTCGGGATGCTCTTCTCCGCCACCCTCTCCTACCGGGTGACGGAGCTGGCCTACGAGCACATGAACAACCCCAAGGCGATCCGGATCGAACCGGAACAGGTGACGGCGGAGCAGATCGAGGAGACCGGCTACATGACGGCAAACGAGGAGAAGATCCCGCTGCTCATCGGCCTGCTGCGCCAGATGCAGGATGCCCGCACCATCGTCTTCGTCAACACCAAGCGTGCCGCCGACGAGGTGTGGGGCTACCTCGAGGGCAATGGCATCCAGGCCGCGGTGCTCTCCGGTGACGTTCCGCAGAAGAAGCGCATGAGCCTCCTGAAGCGCTTCACCGGCGGCGAACTGGACGTGCTGGTGGCCACCGACGTGGCCGCGCGTGGCCTGCACATTCCCGACGTGACCCACGTGATCAACTACGATCTGCCCGAGGACGCCGAAGACTATGTGCACCGCATCGGCCGCACCGGCCGTGCCGGCGCCAAGGGCAAGGCCATCAGCTTTGCCTGCGAGACCTACGCCTTCTCCCTGCCCGACATCGAAGCCTACACCGGCCACGCCATTCCCATGCAACCCGTCCCCCGGGAACTCCTGGCGCAGGTCGACCCGTCCAGCCGCGTTCGCCCCAAGCGAAAGCCCAGGCCGAACAGGGGATCGCGTCCTTCGGGCAGCAAGGGACGTCAGCGCACGCGGGGTTCATCGGCCAGACGACAGCAGGGGAGAAACTAGCGCGCGGCTCAAACCATGACTGACAGTAATCCCGCCAAAGGGGCAGAGGAGCTGCCGGAAGAGCCCCCTCGCCGCCTCACCGCTCTGGATTCCTACCAGGGCCGGTACCTGATACTTGCCACGCTGCTGATCCTGGCGTTGCTGGCCATTGCCTGGTTTGGACACAACTATGTCAGTAAAGTGACCGGCGCCCAGGTGGCACGCCTGGAGAAACGTACCAATCTGCAGCAGCAACTGCGGCAGGGCATGCGCGAACTGCAGAATATCGAGGAATGGCTGCACCGCCAGCTCATCGAGCCGGGGCTGCGCCAGAAGACAAGCCTCGAAGAGCAGATCCAACGCCTTCGAACCAAGCTCACGGACCTGCAGCGACAACTCCCTGAAGGTGAGCAGAAGGCGCTGCTCGAAACCGTGCTGCAGACCCGCCTGAACCGGTTCGCCACCGATGCGGAAGGGTTCCTGCGCATCTCCCACGACAACCGGCTGCGCTTCCCCAGCACCGAGATCATGCAGACCCGGATGCGCGACAAGGCAGCAACCTTCACCGAAATCATCACCGACGCGCTCGACGAGCTGCGCGATCAGCACGATGGCAGCACCGAACTGCTGCTCGACGGTTACCGCCTGCACGACACCTGGCAGAAAATCCTTTCCGAGTTCCGGCTGCTGGTGGCCAACCGCTTCGGCGTGTTCGCCGACGATCCCCTGGCCGGCATGCAGGCCCGCGCCGGGAATATCGAGATCTACATGGCGCATCTGCAGCAGGAGCTGAAAAGACTGGAGAAGATGCCGGCCCCGGAAGGGACGCTCTACCTCGAGCCCGAAACCTGGCAGCAGCTGTCACGGATCGCCGATGACTGGCACCGGGAGTACCTGCAGCTCTGGAAAGGGCTCACCAGTGAGAACTGGCGGCGGGACCTGCAGATCTACAAGGACAGCCTGGCGCCCCAGCTGACCCGCATCCAGGCCGATCTCGGCCAGATTCAGGCCAGCCTGAACCAGGAGTCGGCGGGCGAGATCAAGGAACTGGCCAGTGTAGCGGAACGCCTGACCCTGGCCATCTTCATCATCACCCTGGCCGATATCCTGCTCATCTTCGGTGCCTACCTCTATCTGCGTACGCGCATCCTCAAGCCCATTTCGGCCACCACCCAGGCGCTGCGCCAGGAAGCTGCCGGCATCACCCACAACCAGATTCCCATTCCGAAGCTGCGCGAAACCCGTGACCTGGTCAGCGCCTTCGCCGAGATGCGTCGCGAAGTGTGGCGCCGCCAGCGCGGCCTGGACTACCTGGCCCATCACGACCCCCTCACCCAGCTTCCCAACCGCATCCTGTTCAAGGACCGGCTGCAGCACGCCATCAAGGTGGCCCAGCGCAACAACCAGATGGTGGCCCTGCTGTTCCTCGACCTGGACAACTTCAAGCAGATCAACGACACCCTTGGCCACCTCGCCGGGGACGAACTGCTGGTCACCGTGGCGCGGCGCCTCAAGAACCTGCTGCGCAGCAGCGATACCGTGGCGCGGCTCGGCGGCGATGAATTCGCCATCCTGCTGGAAAACATCGAGGGCAAGCGGCAGACACGCAATGCCGCCTCCAAGATTCTCAGCGCTCTCTCGGAGCCGGTGAAGCTCGCGGGCCACGATTTCCATCTCACCGCTTCCATCGGCATCGCCATGGCGCCCTACGACGACAGCCAGCCGGACAATCTCATCCGCGATGCCGACTCGGCCATGTACGAGGCCAAGCGGCTGGGCAAGAACGCCTACTTCTTCTTTTCCAGTGAACTCCTGGAGCGGGCCACCACACAGCTCAACCTGGAACGGGAGATCCGCACGGCCCTGGAAAAGGAGGAGTTCCTGTTCCACTTCCAGCCCATCGTCCATACCCGCAGCAAGAAGATCTACGGGGTGGAAGCCCCCATCCGCTGGCAGCCGGAGAAAGGCCCGTTGCGCTACCCCGACGAGTTCGTGGAAACCCTTCTCGCCATCGACAACCGGCAGGACTTCATGGAGAAGCTGCTGTGCCAGATCGACGAGCTGCAGCAGAAGTGCATCGACGAATTGCAGATCCAGCTCCCCGTCGCCATCAACCTTTCCGCTTCGGTACTGCGCAACTCCACCCAGCACAACCTGGTGCTCAACTCGCTGAAGCGGCGCAGGTACCCTGAGCTGTTGCGCATCGAGATCACCGAGGACACGCTGCTGGAGGACCTGGCCAACGCCCACGTCCTGCTCAAGGAGATCAAGCGACTGGGCATTCCCCTGGTACTGGACGACTTCGGCACCGGCCAGTCGTCACTGAACCACCTGCGTTCCTTCCCCTTCGACGCCATCAAGATCGACAAGGAATTCGTCATGAACCTGGACAAGAACCCGGAAGACGCCAACCTGGTGAAGGCGGTCACCCAGCTGGCCCACAGCTTCAACATGAAAGTGGTGGCCGAAGGCGTGGAAACCGAGACTCACCAGCACTACCTCAGGAAGATCGGCTGCGACTACCTGCAGGGCTACCTGATCAGCAAGCCGATCTCATCCGACCGGCTGTTTGCCATGCTGGAGCACATCAGGTCCAGACTTAAGGTCGTCAATTAGCGGGCGGAAGTCGGTCACCGCGGGGAAACGGGTGACCTTGCGTGCCGGCTGACTGGTATCGGGACGCAGCATGCAGAGCAGGTTTGCTATCCCGTAGGCGCGGGCCGACTCCAGTACCGGCACGCTGTCGTCGATGAACAGGGTGCGCGCGGGGTCGAAGTTCACCTGCTGCTGCAGCCGCTCCCAGAAAGCCGGGTTCTCCTTGGGCAGCCCCAGGTCGTGGGCCGAGATCGCCTGGTCCAGGTAGCCCCCCAGGCGCGTCTTCGCCATCTTCAGCTCCAGCGCCTTCTGGTGGGCATTGGTCGCCAGCACGCGCGCCTTGCCGGCCTTTTTCAGCAGTTCCAGGAAATCCAGAACGTGGGGATGAACAGCGATGAGATGCTCCACCTCGGCCTTGAGCAGGGGGATGTCCAGCGCCAGTTCCCGGCTCCAGTAGTCCACGCAGTACCAGTCGAGGGTGCCCTCCACCTGCCGGTAGCGCTGCATCAGCTCCTTCTTCGCGGCCTCCAGGGAGATACCGTGCTGCTCGGCGTAGCGCTGGGGCACGTACTCGAGCCAGAAATGGTTGTCGAAGTGGAGATCGAGCAGGGTGCCATCCATGTCCAGCAGCACGGTGTCGATGCGATCCCAGTCAAACATGGGCACAATCCTCAAAAACCGTTTGCACTTGGGTTCCCGCCTTTGTAGCCTTCAACCTGACCCCTCCACCTGAACCGATACCTGCCGATGACATTACCAGACATCCACAAGATCAACCAGATCGCCCGCGAGGCGGGACGCGCCGTTCTCGAGATCTACGGGCAGGAGGACTTCGGCATTACCGAGAAGGAGGACCAGTCGCCGCTCACCCTGGCCGACATGGCCTCGCACCACCTCATCACCCGCGAGCTGCAGCTGCTCACCCCCGAGATCCCCATTCTCTCCGAGGAGTCGGCCTTCGTCCCCTTCGAGGAGCGCAGCCAGTGGAACCGCTACTGGCTCATCGACCCCCTCGACGGCACCAAGGAATTCGTCAAGCGCAACGGCGAGTTCACGGTGAATATCGCCCTCATCGAGGATCACCGGCCGGTTCTGGGCGTAGTGCACGCGCCGGTGCCGGACATCACCTGGTACGGTGACCGCGAGCACGGTGCCTGGCGCCAGCAGGGCGACAACGAACCCGAGCACATCAGGGTCGCCTCCAGCCTGTCGCAGCCGGTGCGGGTGGCAGGCAGCCGCTCCCACGCCGGCGACAGCCTCAAGCGTTTCCTGGAGAAGCTCGGCGAACACGAGATCGTGAACATGGGCAGCTCGCTCAAGCTCTGCCTGGTGGCCGAAGGCAAGGCGGACATCTACCCGCGGCTCGGCCCCACCTCCGAGTGGGATACCGCCGCCGCCCAGGCCGTGGTGGAAGCCGCCGGCGGTCGGGTGACGGACACAGCCATGAACCGCCTCGACTACAACCGCAAGGAATCGCTGCTCAACCCCCACTTCCTGGTCTTCGGTGACACCAGCGTGGACTGGACAGCCTACCTGTGATGTACCGCCTGCTCACGCTTCTGCTGCTGTTGCTGCCGGCCCTGGCCTGGTCCGCGGCGGACGGGGACGACGAGGACCCGCTGGTATTCGAGGATGTTCCGCTCAAGGAGATGATCCAGCATCCCGACTGGTTCAAGGAGAGCTTCCTGGATCTGCCGGAAGACCTGGACGAGGCGATCCAGAACGGCAAGAAGGGCATCATCGTCTACTTCGGCCAGAAACGCTGCCCCTACTGCCGGCAGCTCATGGAGATCAATTTCAAGCAGCCGGACATCGTCAAGTACACCCGCGACAACTTCGACGTCATCGCCATCGACATCTGGAGCCCGGAGGAGGTGACCACGCCGGACGGCCAGACCATGAGCCAGCGCGACTACGCCCTGAAGATGGGCACCAACTTCACGCCCTCGCTCATCTTCTACGACAAGGACGGGCGCATCGCCCTGCGCCTGCGCGGCTACTACCCGCCCTACCAGTTCCGCGCTGCGCTGGAATACGTGGCCGGCGGCCACTACAAGCGGGAGCCCTTCAATGTCTACCTGGCCCGCGGCGACAGCACCCTGCGCTTCGAAGCGGAGGACATGGTGGAAGAGGATTTCTTCCTGCCTCCGCCCCACTACCTGGATCGCAGCCACTTCCCCGGCGAGCGGCCGCTGGCGGTCTTCTTCGAGCAGGGCAACTGCCACGCCTGCGACATCCTGCACACCGGCCCGCTGCGCCAGCCGGCCATCATCAACCTGTTCAAGAAGTTCGACAGTGTGCAGCTGAACATCTACTCGGACGAGCCGGTGGTAACTCCCGACGGGCGCAAGACGACTGCCCGCGAATGGGCGAAGGATCTGGGCATCTTCTACGCCCCCACCCTGGTCTTCTTCGACGAGAACGGCAAGGAGATCATCCGCGTGGACTCGGTGGTCCACTTCTTCCGCCTGCGCAACGTGCTCAACTACGTGCTGAACAAGGGCTACCTGTCGCACCCGAGCTTCCAGCTGTGGCGCACGGAGGAACGCAACCGCTGATCAGCGGCAGAAGCGCCGGAGATAGCCTTCCAGGTAGTCACGCCTGCGCCGCAGGCGATCACCCTCCGAGGGCTTGTAGCCCGTGCGCAGCTTTGCCTGTACCTCGTCGAGCGAGTGCTGCTTGTTGTAGCAGGTCATCGACCCCTGCTCCTTGCGGCTCGCCACCCGCTTGCGCTCCGCCTTCCGCTGCGCTTCGATCCGCTTCCGGTCGCGCTTGCGATACGCTTCGTAGAGCCTGCGCTCCTCCTTGCGCAACGAGACCCACACGGCCTGGGCTTCACCGGTCTCGATGCGCTCGCCGGCCTCTTTGCAGGCGGTCTGCTGGAGGCTGATGCTGCCGTCGGGGGCCAGGCAGCGGTAGACCTCGGCCGGGAAAACCGCGGCCGATGCAAGAAGTATCGAGAAAAGAAAGAATGGCCTGGACATGACTCCTCCCTGAGTCCGAATGAAACGAGACGACGCAATCCCTGCGCCCTCTCCAAAGCCTACCCCGAAGCCGGCCACATTGCCAGCCCGCAGCCCGTCTCCACCAGGACGATGTCATCTAATGGCGTAAACTATTGATAAAGCGGGGCGGGTACCTGGTCGGAAAACTTCGGAGGCATGGCACTGGAAATGTTCCCGACATTTCCAGCATTTCCTCCATCCCTGAAGGTCATGCCGACGCAGAACATACATGGACGTATTCACAGCGGTTTTCCGAGCAGGTACCCGCCCTGCCGCAAGTTGGATGGCGCGGCCTGCCATCTGCAAGGTGGCTCCGGTGGAATCCTCCCCCACCGAAACGCCCCAGAGGCTACAGCTTCAACTTCTCCGCCACGAAGTCGGCATCCTTGTCGCCACGACCCGACAGGTTCACCAGGATATTCTGCCCGGGCGACATCTCCCTGGCCAGCTTCATGGCATAGGCCACGGCATGGGCACTCTCGAGGGCCGGGATGATGCCCTCGGTGCGCGACAGGGTGAGAAAGGCGTCCAGGCACTCCTGATCGTCGGCGGTGACGTACTCCACCCGGTGCATGTCCTTCAGGTAGCAGTGCTGGGGCCCCACGCCAGGGTAGTCGAGGCCCGAGGCGATGGAATAGACCGCCAGCGGGTTGCCCTCCTCGTCCTGCAGGTTGTAGCACTTGAAGCCGTGAATGGCGCCCTTCACCCCCTTGGTGAGGGTGGCGGCATGGTCCGGGGTATCCAGCCCTTGGCCGGCCGGCTCCACGCCGATGATGCGCACTTCCTCGTCGTTGAGGAACTCGGTGAACAGACCGATGGCGTTGGAGCCCCCGCCCACGCAGGCCATGATCACCTCCGGCAGTCGGCCGTTCTTCTCCAGGAACTGGTAACGGGCCTCGCGGCCGACGATGCTCTGGAAATCGCGCACCATCTTGGGAAAGGGGTGGGGGCCCACCACCGAACCGATAGCGTAGAAGAAGTTCTGCGGATCGCGCAGGTACTCCTCGAAAGCGCTGTCCACCGCATCCTTGAGGGTGCGGGTACCGCGGCTCACGGGCACCAGCCTGCAGCCAAGGATCTTCATCTTGGTGACGTTGGGATGTTCCTTCTCGATGTCGATCTCGCCCATGTGGATCTCGCACTCGATCCCCACCAGGGCACAGGCGGTGGCCAGGGCCACGCCGTGCTGGCCGGCGCCGGTCTCGGCCAGCACCTTGGTCTTGCCCATGTGCTTGGCCAGCAAGGCCTCGCCCAGGCAATGGTTGATCTTGTGCGCACCGGTATGGTTGAGATCCTCGCGCTTGAGCCAGATGCGCGCTCCGCCGATCTGGTTGCTCAGGCGCCGGGCCTCGAACAGGGGGCTGGGGGCGTCCCACGTAATCGGCATAGAGATCGTTCAGCTCCTTCTGGAAGGCCTCGGTCTTGCGCACCTCCTCGTAGGCACGGTCGATATCGTCCATGATCGCCTTGAGCTCTGGCGGGATGATCTGCCCGCCATATTCGCCGAAGTAGCCCTGTTCATCGGGCATGGGTCCCCAGTTCGATACTCATGGTCGTTACTCCCCTTTGTCGTGTGAATGTTCGGTACCATCGCCTTGGATGGCTTCGAGTGCCCGCAGGCGTGATTTCTGCATCTCCAGCAGGCGGCGTGTCTCGTCGAGCTGCCGCTGCAGCCGTTGCTGCGCGGCCGCTGCCGTGCGCAGCAGCGACTTCATGGCATCCAGTTCAGCCACCATGGCGCGCCACTGCACGAAGGCCACGACCAGCAGGCCGAGGATCAGCGCCAGGGCCAGCAGCAGGGGCCAGGCATTTTGCCGGCGCACCGCTCAGCGTGCCTCCCGGGCACGCCGGTTGATGGTGTCCACGGTCTTGGCCACCACCAGGTCCGATGTGACATTGAGGGCGGTACGCGCCATGTCGAGAATCCGGTCCACCGCCACGATGAGGGCCATGTAGGCCACCGGCAGTCCCACTTGGTTGAGAATCACCACCATCATCACCAGGGAGGCACTGGGTAGTGCCGCCACCCCCACGCTCAGGGCCACCACGGTGAAGCCCAGCACCAGCTGATCCCCCCAGGTCATCTCTAGGCCGGCCAGGTTGGCGATGTAGAGCACGGCGATGGTGAGGTAGGCGGCCGTGCCATCCATGGAGACCGTGGCCCCCAGCGGCAGCACGAAGCTGGCGGTCTCGGAGCTGACGCCGCCCTTCTCCTGGGAGACCCGCAGGCTCACCGGCAGGGTGGCGGCGCTGGATGCGGTGGAGAAGGCCATGAGCGGCACCTCGCGCACCCGCCTGAGGTAGTCATAGGGATTGATGCGCGCCAGCAGGGCCATGAGCCCCGGCAGGGTCACCAGGCCATGGAACAGCAGCACTCCCAGCACCAGCAGGATGTATTTCCACAGGTCGATGAGCACTTGGATGCCCTGGTCCGCCACCACGTAGCTGATGAGGCTGAAGACCCCCAGGGGCGTGAAGCGCACCACCCAGCTGGCCAGCTTGAGCATCGCCTCGGACACCCCGGTGAAAACGTCCAGCATGGCCCGGTGATGCTTCTCCTCCAGGTAGAGGCTGGCCACGGCGAAGAGGATGGCGAAGACGATCACCTGCATCAGCGAACCCGTGGCCAGGGCATTGAAGATGTTGGTGGGAATGAAGCTGAGCAGCATCCGGCTCAACGAGAAAGGCTCCACCTGTTCCGCTTTTTCGTAGCTGAGCCCTTCCGCCGATACCGGCTCGCCGATGGGAAACAGGTTCATGGCGACGATGGCCGCGAGCACCGCCAGCGCCGTGGTGAGCACGTAGAGACCGATGGTCTTGAGGCCGATCTGGCGCAGCTTCTCCAGGCCACCCAGGCCTGAGATGGCCACGTACACCGAGGCGAACACCAGCGGCACCACCAGCATCTTGAGGAAGGCGACGAAGGCCTTGCCCAGCGCCTTCTGCGCCAGCGCCCACTCGGGCAGCAGCCAGCCGAAGAGGATGCCCAGCACGATGCCGGCCACCACCAGCTTGTTGGTGTTCTCCTCGGCCACCAGGTAACGCAAGATGCCCTTCATGGCTTCTCCACCAGCTTGCACAGGGCTTGCAGAATAGCATGGTCGCCCACCTGTTCCGTCACCTGTACCCTATTGCAACCGAGCTCGCTGGCGCGCGCCGCGATGCGCTCGCTCAGTACCACCAGCGGCGTGAGGTGCAACCGCTCCCGGCCACTGTCGTCCAGCAGGTTCCAGAGACAGTCGAGGATCTCCACGCTGGTCACCGTCACCGCCTGCACCAGGCGGTCCCAGGAGGCCACCAGGTTGGCGGTGCCGCGGCTGGCGCACCGGCGCCGGTAGACCTCGGCATAGACCACTTCGGCGCCCCGTTCTTCGAGGGCCTGACGCAGCAGCTCCCGCCCTCCTTCGCCGCGGACGATGATCACCCGCCTACCGGCCATCTGCTGCAGCCCGGGCAGGGACAGCAGCCCTTCGCTGTCGAAACGTTGCGCGGGAACCATGGTGGGTTCCAGGCCCGCCTCCTCCAGCGCCCTGGCCGTGGCTTGGCCCACGGCGGCAATGGCCAGGCCGGCGGGCAGCACGTCGGGCAACAGCGGGAAGGCGTGGCGCACAGCGTTGGCGCTTACGAAGATCAGCAGGTCCGCCTCCGCCGCCCGCTGCAGCAGATCGGCAACGGCAGCGGCATCGGCAGGGGGAAGAATCTCCAGCGCGGGAAAGCGCACCGGCCGGCCATGAGCCTTTTCGATGAGCTCGCACAGGGCATCGGCCTGCTCCGCTGGCCGGGTCACCAGTACGCTCAGACCCTGCAGGTGGCAGTCCATCAGCGTGAAAAAGGGACGGGCACCCTTCCTCCTCCAGAATTAAGCGGCACGGGTCTCATTCGGCATAGAGCGCGCGCAGGATCTCGTCCGCCCCGTCGGCCAGCAGCCGCTCGGCCAGGGTCACCCCCAGGGATTCGGCTTCGGCCTCCTCCCCGCGGATCTCGCCCCGGATGATCACCTTGCCATCCACGCTTCCCACCAGGCCGCGCAGCCAGAGCTGGCCCTTCTCCAGGATGGCGTGCCCGGCGATGGGCACCTGGCAGCCCCCCTCGAGACGGTTGTTCAGGGCCCGTTCCGCCAGCACGCGGGCAGCGGTGGGGGCATGGTGCAGGGGGGCGATGAGCCGGTTCACCCGCTCGTCCTCCGCCCGGCACTCGATGCCCACGGCGCCCTGGCCAATGGCAGGCAGGCTCTGTTCCGGCTCGAGGAAGGTACGGATGCGCTCCCCGAACCCCAGCCGGATCAGCCCCGCCGCCGCCAGGATGATGGCGTCGTACTCGCCCTCGTCCAGCTTGCGCAAGCGGGTGTTGACATTGCCGCGCAGGGGCAGCAGTTCCAGGTCGGGGCGCAGCTCGAGCAGCTGGGATTGGCGGCGCAGGCTCGAGGTCCCCACCCGGGCGCCCTCGGGCAGTTCATCCAGACTCCCGTAGGCGTTGGAGACGAAAGCGTCGCGCGGATCCTCGCGCTCCATGATCACCGGCAGGTGCAGCCCTTCCGGCAGCTCCACTGGCACGTCCTTCATGGAATGCACGGCGATGTCGGCGCGACCTTCCAGCATGCCCTGCTCCAGCTCCTTGACGAAGAGCCCCTTGCCACCGATCTTGGCCAGGGGCGTGTCCAGGATCTTGTCTCCCTGGGTGCTCATGCCCAGCAGCTCCACCTGGAGACCGGGATGGGCAGCCTGGAGGGCTGCCGCCACGTGCTCGGCCTGCCACATGGCCAGGGGGGACTTGCGAGTGGCGATGCGAATGCTCTGGTCGGTCATGAAAACGCTCGGAATACGGGTAAAGATGGCGGAAGTATGCCAAAAAACCCCCGGCTTGGCCGGCCGGGGTTCTGATAAAATCTCCTTTTTTAGCCACTTGCCTGCCACCATGCCCCCTTTCCACAAACCCTGCGACCCCGAATGCAGCGAGGCCCATCTCCACGACTTTGAGGAGAAAGTGATCCAGGCTTCCAGGAACAAACCCGTGCTGGTGGATTTCTGGGCCGACTGGTGTGCTCCCTGCCACGCCATCGCCCCCCACCTGGAACGGGTCATGAGCGAGATGTCGAAGCAGGTGGACCTGGTGAAGGTGGAGGTGGACGAGGGTGAGAACATGAAGCTCGCCGGTCACTACAAGCTACGCGGTTTTCCCACCCTGATGCTGTTCGTGGATGGCGAGGAACGGGCCCGCTTCGCCGGCAACCGCGCCAGCCACTGGATCCGCGACTGGCTGGAAGAGCACCTGCCTGCATGAGCTGGCTGCAGGCCCATCTTACCGTGGACAAGGAGCAGGCCCCTCTCGTCGAGGCCCTGTTCGAATCCCTGGGCGCCCTTTCCGTGACCCTAGTGGACGCCGAGGACGAGCCCATGCTGGAGCCGGCTCCCGGCGCCCAGCCACTCTGGTCACGTACGCGTGTCACCGGACTCTTCGCCGCCAATCAGGACGCCGATCTTTTGCGCAGTCGCATCGACACCAGCCTCGACCGGGACAGCAGCCGCTCGCTGGTGCTGGAACGGTTGGAAGACCAGCCCTGGGAACGGGCCTGGCTCGACCACTTCAGGCCCATGCGCTTCGGAAAAAGACTCTGGATCTGCCCTTCTGGCCAGCAGGTGGAGGCAGAGGATGCGGTGGTGGTGGATCTCGACCCGGGCCTGGCCTTCGGTACCGGCACCCACCCCACCACCGCCCTCTGCCTGGAGTGGCTCGATGGCGCCGAGCTCGAGGGGC
Source organism: Gammaproteobacteria bacterium (assembly GCA_003972985.1). Taxonomy (GTDB): domain Bacteria; phylum Pseudomonadota; class Gammaproteobacteria; order Chromatiales; family Chromatiaceae; genus Thiolapillus. The sequence goes on from QNZQ01000004.1 coordinate 37,440, forward strand.
GAACGGTCATCGACTACGGCTGCGGCTCGGGCATTCTCGCCATCGCGGCCCTGAAGCTGGGCGCGGCGCGGGTGATCGCCCTGGATCACGATCCCCAGGCGCTCCTCGCCACGCACGAGAACGCCCGCCGCAACCGGGTGGACGGACGGCTCGAGGCCTGCCTGCCCCGGGACCTTCCCTCCCTGGAGGCCGATATCGTGCTGGCCAACATACTTGCCAACGTGCTGGTGGAACTGGCCCCGGGAATCCTGTCGCACCTGCACCCTGCCGGGGAGCTGGTGCTTTCCGGCATCCTCGCCCACCAGTCCGGGGAAGTCGTCTCGGCCTACCGACCGGACATCCGCTTCGGCCCCGAAACCCGCCAGCACGAGTGGGTCCGCCTGCAGGGAATACGCCAATGAAAATCAGATGCACCCATTGCGGTACCGAGTACGAGATGGAGGAGGAGCTGCTGCAACAGGCGGATCTCCAGGTGGCCTGCAGCCACTGCCACAAATTGTTTCGCGCATCCTCCCTCGACGACTTCCTTGCCGACGAGGAGCCATCCGGAAGCCTGGACCCGGAGATGGACGAACTGCTGGCGGAGATGGAGGAGACCCTGGCCGGGCTCGAGCAGCTGGAGCTGGAGAAACCGCCCGTGCGCACCTCCTCCCTGCCGGCCGCCCTCGACACCGACATCCCTTCGGAGATGATCGAGCTGCAGGCGGAGGAACTCCCCCCGGAATTTCTCCTCACCCCTTCCGAGAAGAGCCACAAGGGCCCCTCTCTCTTCAGCTACTTCCTGGCCCTGCTGCTGACACTGCTGTTGCTGGCTCAGCTGGCCTGGCTGAACCGGGATGCGCTGCTGGCCAAGCCCGAGGTGCGCGCAATCGCCGAGCAGTTCTGCCCCTACCTGGGCTGCACGCTTCCCAAGCCGGCCGCCAGGAGCCATTTCAAGCTCCTCGACCGCCGCTTCGAGCCCCTAGGTCCGCAAACCTACCGGCTCAGCCTGCTGATCGAGAACGAATCCGCTGGCAGCGCGCCACCACCTGCCATCCAGATCACCTTTACCGACAACCAGCAGCGGCTCATCGCCCGGCGTACGCTCGAAGCCCCGGTCTACCTGCAGCAGGCCGTACCGGAAAAAAGGGCACTGAAACCGGGGGAAACCCTGGAACTCGAACTGACGCTGGCAGTGCCCGCCGGGCCGGTCACCGGCTACGAGATCGAATTCCTTCCCGCGGACGCATGAAGATCGGCCTCTGGAACCTGGCCAGCAATCTGCTGCTGGCACCCATGGCGGGCATCACCGACCTGCCCTTCCGCAACCTCTGCCGCCGCTTCGGCGCGGGACTGGCCGTGTCCGAGATGGTCACGGCGGATACCAGCCTGTGGGGGAGCCGCAAGACACTGACGCGCCTGCAGCACACCGGGGAGGAACCTCCCGTGTCCGTCCAGATCCTCGGCACCGAGCCGGAAAAGATGGCGGAAGCGGCGCGCATCAACGTGGACCTGGGTGCCCACATCATCGACATCAACATGGGCTGCCCGGCGAAGAAGGTGTGCAGGGTGGCGGCAGGATCGGCGCTGCTGCGCGACGAGACGCGGGTGGCACGCATCCTGGAAGCCGTGGTGCAAGCCGTGGAAGTGCCGGTGACGCTCAAGATCCGCACCGGCTGGGATCCGGCAAACCGCAACGCCACACGCATCGCGCGCATCGCCGAGGCGAGCGGCATCGCCCTGCTCACGGTGCACGGCCGCACCCGTGCCTGCCGCTTCGCCGGCGAGGCGGAATATGAAACCATTCGCCAAGTTAAACAGGAAGTTGCGCTACCCGTGGTGGCCAACGGCGATATCGACAGCGAAAAAAAGGCCGAGGAGGTGCTGAAATTCACCGGCGCCGACGCTATCATGATAGGCCGTACAGCCCAGGGGAGGCCCTGGATCTTTCACCGGATCGGCCACTATCTGCAGACCGGAGAAAGGCTTCCGCCGCCCAGCCCCCAGTGGATCGGGGGAGTGTTGCTGGAGCACCTGGAAGCGCTGTACGGTCTTTATGGCAGGGAACACGGCGTGCGCATCGCACGCAAGCACATCGCCTGGTACAGCCGGGACATGAAAGGGGGCGCCGACTTCCGCCGGCACATCAACGGCGCCAGGACGGCAGGCGAGCAGAAACAGCTGATCGAGACATTCTTTAGCTTGAGCTTGGCGCTTGGATTCAACTCGTAAGTGCAACTCGATCTAGAGCGGGAGGGTAAGCTGCGGTAGCATCACGGCTTACTCAATCCACCAAGTAGAGAGGAGCACGATGAGAGGCTACACGCAGCTTACCCGGGATGAACGATACCAGATCTATGCGCTGAGGAAAGCGGGTCACAGCCAGAAAGAAATCGCTGAGGTTTTGAGGCGCAATCCCTCGACCATCAGCCGGGAACTGGGACGGAACAAGGGATTGAAAGGCTACCGTCCCGAACAGGCCCACAG
>QNZQ01000055.1 GCA_003972985.1 Gammaproteobacteria bacterium
GTGGACGATGACTTGCCCTTGGGGCATATCAACCTCCACATCGGCGACTCGCCAAGGTGCCTGAATACCCAATATCCGGGTGTATAGATCAATGTCTCTCATGCTGCCCTACGCTAAACTACCCACTCGATCAGGGGAAGAGCCAAAAACTGAAGCGGCCTATTGGCAAGGCGCGGATTATGCCACAGGCGCCCATGTTTTTTTCTGCTTTGCATCAAGCCCGTTTGCCTGAAAAGGCGAGCAGAGTGAACCCGTTCTTGATTTGTTCTATTTTTCATCTAGAATAGAACCTCAAGAGAACGAAGCGAGGAAAAGAGCATGTCGACAAACGCCTACATCATGAGAGACCAGTCCCGTCTCTACCCCCGCGAACGTGCACTGCCCCCGAAACACCGCGCCCGGCTCCGGCAACTGGCCCGCCGCCTGCTCGAGGTGGGTGCCTTTCTGCTGGCACTGGCCTCCTATCTTGCGGCCCTGGCCCTCATCGCCTGACTGCCGGCAGAAATTCGCCCTTCAAGCACCTGAACCCTCGGCCAACGCCGGTTCAGGGATGTTCTGCGCCGGGAGGAACCTGAGGCAATCGTTTCCGAAATTCCGGCGCAGCAGGGTCAGCAGTTCATCCGAGGGGTTCAGGCGCCACTGGTCACCCAGCCTTATCAGGGCCTGGACGTCGGCGCGGCGGTAGCGCACACGCACCGGCACATCACCGCCCTTCCAGGGTTCCATGAGTTCTTTCAGCAGGTCGTGCAGTTGCCGGGCACTCAAGCCCTGTTCCCGGATCCGTTCTTCCTCCAGGATCAGCTCCAGGCCACCGAGGCGCGTGGCCCGGTACTGCTCGAAGGTCCAGACGCTCTCGGCACGGATCCCGAGGCTGTCCCGGTAGTCGTCGTGGACCAGGTTGCCCTGCACCACCAGCACCTTGTCCACCTGCAGCAGCGGCTGGCAGCGCTCGAAGGCCTCGGAAAAGAAGGTCGCCTCGATGCGACCGCTCTTGTCGTCCAGCAGCACCGAGGCCATCATGCCCCGCTGGGTGCTGCGCTTGTTCACGGCGATGACCAGGCCCGCCACGGTGACCTCCTTGCCCTTGCGGCCATAGCCCTTCTGCCCGTCGCCGAGGAAGAGTCCGCCGATGCGGCTCCCCAGCAGCGTGGAGATCTCGCTTTCGTAGGTGTCGATGGGATGTCCCGTGAGGAAGAGCCCCAGGGTCTCCTTCTCGCCTCTGAGCCGCTGCTCGTCACTCCAGTCCGCCACCGCGTCAGGGATGATGCCCAGTTTCGGTGCAGCCTGCGGTTCGGAGAGGCCGAAGAGGTCGTTCTGTCCCGCCGCCTGCTGCGCGTGGTGCTGCTCGGCCATCTTCAGCGCCAGGGGCAGCTGCACCATGAGCGTGGCGCGGTTGTCACCCAGACCGTCCAGGGCGCCGGCCCGGATGAGCGATTCCAGCACCCGCCGGTTGCACTTGCGCAGGTCGATGCGACGGCAGAAGTCGAAGAGGTCACGGAAAACCCCCTCCTGCTCGCGCGCCTCCACGATTCCCTCGATGGCCGATTCGCCCACACCCTTGATGGCGCCCAGGCCATAGATGATGGTGTTCTCGCCATCCACGGTGAACCGGTAGCTGGAGCGGTTCACCTCGGGTGGCCGCACCTCCAGTCCCATGTCCCGGCACTCCTCGATGAGGTGCACCACCTTGTCGGTGTTGTCCATGTCCGCCGAGAGCACCGCCGCCATGAAGGCAGCGGGATGATGGGCCTTGAGCCAGAGGGTCTGGTAGGAGACCAGCGCATAGGCCGCCGAGTGAGACTTGTTGAACCCGTAGCCGGCGAACTTCTCCATGAGGTCGAAGATGTACTTGGCGGTGGCCTCTTCCACGCCCCGTTCCACCGCGCCCTTGACGAAGATCTCGCCCTGCTTGGCCATCTCCTCGGGCTTCTTCTTGCCCATGGCCCGGCGCAAAAGGTCCGCGCCCCCCAGGGTATAGCCGGCCAGCACCTGGGCGATCTGCATCACCTGCTCCTGGTAGAGGATGACGCCGTAGGTGGGCTTGAGGATGTTCTCCAGTTTCGGGTGGGGATATTCCACCTTGGCCCGCCCGTGCTTGCGCGCAATGAAGTCGTCCACCATGCCCGAACCCAGAGGACCGGGACGGAACAGGGCCACCAGGGCGGTGATCTCCTCGAAATTGTCGGGCTGGAGCCGGGCGATGAGGTCCTTCATACCGTGGGATTCGAGCTGGAATACGGCGGTGGTGTGGGCGGACTTGAGCAGCTCGAAGGATTCCGGGTCGTTCATGGGAATGGCCATGATGTCCAGGGGCTCTTCGCCCTGCTCGCGGCGCTGGCGGTTGATGGTCTGCAGCGCCCAATCGATGATGGTGAGGGTGCGCAGTCCGAGGAAGTCGAATTTCACCAGCCCCACCGCTTCCACGTCGTTCTTGTCCAGCTGGGTCACCAGGTTGGAACCGTCGGCCTCGCAGTAGAGGGGCGTGAAGTCGGTGAGCTTGCCGGGCGCGATGACCACGCCACCGGCGTGCTTGCCGGCGTTGCGCGTGAGCCCCTCCAGCTGGCGCGCCATGTCGATGAGGTCGCGCACCTCCTCGTCGTTGGCGTAGGCCTGCTTCAGCTCCTCGCTCTCCTCCAGCGCCTTCTCCAGGGTGATGCCGAGATCGAAGGGGATCATCTTGGCCACCCGGTCGGTAAAGCCGTAGGGATGTCCGAGCACCCGCCCCACGTCGCGCACCACGGCCTTGGCCGCCATGGAGCCGTAGGTGATGATCTGGGAGACTGCATCACGGCCGTACTTGCGCGCCACATAGTCGATCACCTCGTCACGGCGGTCCATGCAGAAATCGATGTCGAAGTCGGGCATGGAGACCCGCTCGGGATTGAGGAAGCGCTCGAAGAGCAGTTCGTGTTCCAGCGGGTCGAGGTCGGTGATCTTGAGTGCGTAGGCCACCAGAGAGCCGGCCCCCGAGCCGCGCCCCGGCCCCACCGGAATGTCGTTGTCCTTGGCCCACTGGATGAAGTCGGCGACGATGAGGAAGTAGCCGGGAAACCCCATGCCGATGATCACTTCCAGCTCGGTCTCCAGCCTCTCGTCGTAGGGCCTGCGCCGCTCGGCGAAGTCGGGCGCCCCGGGGTCGAAGATCCTCTGCAGCCGCGCCTCCAGCCCCTCCCGGGAGAGCTGGCGGAAGAACTGGTCCATGGTGAGTCCCTCGGGCACCGGGAAGTCGGGCAGGTAGTTCTTGCCCAGTTCCAGCTCCACGTTGCAGCGTCGTGCGATCTCCACCGTGTTGGCCAGCGCCTCGGGAATGTCGGAGAAGAGCTCGGCCATCTCTTCGGGACTGCGCAGGTACTGCCGGGGAGAGTACTCCTTCGGCCGGCGCGGGTCGTCCAGGGTGCGGCCCTGGTGGATGCAGACCCGCACCTCGTGGGCCTGGAAGTCGGACTCTTCCAGGAAGCAGACTTCGTTGGCCGCCACCACGGGCACCTGCCGGCGTGACGCCAGTTCCACGCTGGCGTGGAGGCACTCCTCCTCTTCCGCGCGGCCCGTGCGCACCAGCTGCAGGTAGTAGCGGTCACCGAAACAGCCCAGCCAGCCGTCAAGCAGTGATTCCGCTTCCGCTTCGTTGCCCGCGAGCAGCGCCCTGCCCACGTCGCCGGAGCACCCTCCCGAGAGCGCGATGAGCCCTTCGCAGCTGCGCGGCGTCAACCAGCCGCGTTCGAGCATGGGGCGGCCCAGGTGCTGCCCTTCCTGGTAGCCGCGCGAGATCAGCTCCCTCAGATTGGCATAACCGGTGGCGTTCTGTGCGAGCAGCACCATGCGGAAAGGCTGGTTGACCTGCTCCTCGTTGCGCAGCAGGACGTCCACGCCGATGATGGGCTTGATCCCCGCCGCGATGGCCGCGCGGTAGAACTTCACCAGGGCGAAGAGATTGCTCTGATCGGTGAGCGCCACGGCCGGCATGCCCTTCTCCGCCACCTTCTCCATGAGCGGCTTGATGCGCACGACGCTGTCCACCATGGAGTACTCGGTGTGGAGGTGGAGGTGGACGAAGGGGCTGGTCATGGGTCGTTGCAGGTATTCAATGGACGTCAGGCGCCTTCCAGGATCTTCCTCACCGGCCCGAAACTCCGGCGATGGATTTCGCTAGCGCCCAGGGTCCGCAAGGCCTCCAAGTGTGCCTTGGTAGGATACCCCTTGTGGCGGGCAAGTCCATAGCCGGGGTAGCGGCGGTCGAGTTCCCCCATCTCGCGGTCGCGGCTCACTTTCGCGAGGATGGAGGCCGCGCTGATGCAGGGCTCGATACCGTCACCCTCCACGATGGCTTCGGCGCTGCACGGCAGCTCCGGCAGGCGGTTGCCGTCCACCAGTGCCTGATCCACGGCCAGGGGCAGCGCCTCCACTGCCCGCTGCATGGCCAGCAGCGAGGCCTGCAGGATGTTGAGGCGGTCGATCTCCTCCACCTCCGCCCGTCCCAGCGACCAGGCCAGGGCTTTTTCACGGATCTCTATATAGAGTGCCTCGCGCCGGGCAGGAGCGAGCTTCTTGGAATCGGCCAGCCCCTTGATCGCGCGCGCCGGGTCCAGCACCACCGCGGCGGCCACCACCGGGCCGGCCAGCGGCCCCCTCCCCACCTCGTCCACTCCGCATACCAGCTTCATTTCATCCCTCCAGGAGTGCCAGTACTGCGGCGGCGGCCAGGGTGTCGGTGTCCATCACCAGTTCACGGTAGGTCTGCGCGTACACTTTCCGGATGTGTTCCGTGCGTTCGGAATCGTGAAAACAGGCTTCCAGGGCGGCGACCAGGTTCCCGGGAGTGCAGGCATCCTGGAGAAACTCCGGCGCCAGGGGCTCCCGGCTGAGCAGGTTGGCCATGGCCACGTACTCGGTCTTGAGCATGCCCAAGCCGGTGATGATCCGGTGGGTCAGCGGATTCATGCGATAACCCACCACCATGGGACGCTTGCACAGAAGTGCCTCGAAGGTGGCGGTTCCCGAGGCCACCAGCGCCACATCGGCCGCGGTCAATACCTGGGCCGTCTTGCCGGGAAAGGTTTTCAGCGGGAGATCCGGCGCCTCGTTCCGCGCGATTTCACGCAACAGCTCGCCCGTTTTCGGCGTGGCCACGGGCGTGGCCACCTGCAGTGCCGGAATGCGCTTTGCCAATCGGCTGGCGGCCTGGAGAAAGGGCGGAGCGAGCAGCTTCACTTCGTTTACCCGGCTTCCCGGCAAGAGCGCCAGCACCGGTTGCTGCGCGTCGAGTTGCAGTTCCTGCCGGGCCGCGTCCTGGTCAGGATGCAGGGGATAGGCTTTTGCCATCGGGTGGCCCACGTATTCCGCCCGCACCCCGTGTTTCTCCAGAAAAGGTTTTTCGAAGGGGAAGATGCAGAGCACCAGTTCCGCTGCCGCGCGCAGTTTGGCGGTGCGCCCTTCACGCCAGGCCCAGACCGTGGGGCTCACGTAGTGTACCGTGGGAACGCCCTTCTCTTTCAGGGCACGCTCCAGAGCCAAGTTGAAATCCGGCGCATCCACGCCGATGAACAGATCCGGCGGATCCTCCGACCAGCGCTGGATCAGCTTGCGGCGCATGGCGAGCAGTTCGGGAAGATGCTGCAGCACCTCCACCAGGCCCATCACCGAGAGCTTCTCCATGGGAAACAGGGGTTCGAGCCTCTCGTCCAGCATGGAAGCACCGCCGATGCCCTCGAAGCGGATGTCGGGCCGGCTGCCCCGAAGCGCGGCCATCAGGCCCGCTCCCAGCTGGTCACCGGAGGGTTCCGCCGCAACGATGGCCACGCGCATCAGCGAACGATGCTGCGGGAGGGCGTTTCCAGGAACCGGGCCATGGTTTCCAGCGCGTCCAGCTCCTGCGCCAGCAGGCGGATCTCTTCGAGCGCCTCCTCGAGGCGCAGCCCCGAGCGGTAGAGCTTGCGGTAGGCCTGCTTGATGGCACTGAGTTCCTCGCCGGTGAAACCCCCGCGGCGCAGGCCTTCGCTGTTGATGCCGTGGGGAGCGGCGGGCTGTCCGCTCACCATCACGTAGGGAGGAACATCCTTGCCGATGGCACTGCCCATGGCAGCGAAACTGTGCGCGCCCACCCGGCTGAACTGGTGAACCATGCAGAATCCCCCGAGAATGGCCCAGTCGTGGACCTGCACGTGGCCACCGAGGGACGCGGCATTGGCCAGGATGGTATGGTCTCCGATGGTGCAGTCGTGCGCGACATGGGTGTAGGCCATGAGCAGGTTGTCGCTGCCGATGCGGGTGATCCCCTGGTCCTGCACGGTGCCCCGGTTGATGGTGGAATATTCGCGGATGACGTTGTCGTCGCCGATCTCCAGCCAGGTCTCCTCGCCCGCGTATTTCTTGTCCTGGGGATCCTCGCCCACCGAGGCGAACTGGAAGATCCGGTTGTTGCGCCCGAGGCGCGTGTTGCGGCTGATCACCACGTGCGCGGCGATCCGGCAACCGTCGCCGATCTGCACACCGGGGCCGATGATGCTGTAGGGCCCGATACTGACGTCCTCTCCCAGGACGGCAGAGGAATCGATGATGGCCGTGGAGTGGATCAAAGCACTCTCGCCGTGCACATGATCTCGGCGCTCGCCACCGTTTGTTCTCCGACCCTGGCCGTGGCATCGAACACCCAGATGCCGCGGCGCCGCTTGAGCAGGATGGTTTCCAGGTGAAGCTGGTCGCCAGGCACTACCGGCCGCTTGAAGCGCGCCTTGTCCACGCCGGCGAGGAGGTAGATCTCCCCGTCCTCTCCCGGTTCCGTCTCCAGCGCCAGCAGGCAGGTCGCCTGAGCCAGTGCTTCGATGATAAGCACCCCCGGCATCACCGGCTTGCCGGGGAAATGACCCTGGAAGAAGGGTTCGTTGGCGGTGACGTTCTTCAGTCCCAGGAGCCGGCTGCCCGGTTCGCATTCCAGCACCCGGTCGACCAGCAGGAAAGGATAGCGGTGGGGAAGCCGCTCCATGATGCGGCCGATATCGAGGGTTTCCAACTGTTTTCTCCGTAGCAATCGTTCAGGATTCGGAACCGTAGCCGATTCACGCCTTCCGGGGATCGATCATCCTTCCCGAAGCCGCTCCAGCTCTTTTTCCAGCTCGCGAAGCTTCTTTGCCATCTCGTCCAGTTTTTTCAGACGCGGCAGGTTGCGCTTCCACTGCCGGTGCGGCACTGCGGCGATTCCACTGGAATAGACGCCGGGCTCCTTCAGTGAATGGGTGACCATGGTGAAACCGGTGACATGGACGTTATCTGCCAGTTCGATGTGTCCTACCAGGCCCACACCACCGGCAAGGGTGCAGTTGGCACCGATCTTGGTGGAACCGGAAATTCCGGTACAGGCGGCGATGGCCGTGTTCTCCCCGATCTCCACGTTGTGCGCCACCTGGATCAGGTTGTCGAGCTTGGCGCCCCGCCGGATGACGGTATCACGGATGGCTCCCCGGTCGATGGTGGTATTGGCGCCCACTTCCACCTCGTCTTCCAGCACCACCGAACCGAGCTGTGGCACCTTCTCCCAGCGCTCGCCGTTGCGCGCCAGGCCGAAACCATCAGCGCCCACCACCACGCCCGGATGGAGCAGGCAGTCACGACCGATGCGCACACCGTCCATCACGGTGACGGAAGCCACCAGGCGGGTCCCCTCCCCGATCGACGCTTCACATCCGACCACACTGTTGGGACCGACGTACACGCCTTCACCGATCTCGGCTCCGGAAGCGATCACCGCTCCGGCCGCCACCTGGGCCGTGGCCCCTATGCGGGCGTCCTCCGCCACGGTGGCAGCCGGATGGATGCCGGGATTCGGCTCCCGGGAAGGCTCGAAACAGCGCAGCACCCTCGCCCAGGTCAGGTAGGGGTTGTCGCTAACCAGCGCATTACCGCTCCAGTGCTCCAGATCCGCTGCCTGGAGGATTACCGCCGTGGCATCGCTCCCGGCCAGGAGCCTGCGATAACGTGGGTTGTTGAGGAAGGTGATCTGCCCGGCCCCGGCGTGCTCCAGCGTGTCGAAGCCGGTGACCCTGCAGCTGCCATCACCCCTGATCTCGGCGCCCGCAGCTTCGGCCAGCTCGGCCAGCGAAAAGCCACCTGCCCTTTCCTGCACCACCGAAGACTCAGCGTTTCTTGAGTTCCTTGATGACCTGGTTGGTGATGTTCACCTTGTCGGCGGCCCAGACGACACCGCTCTCGAGGATCATGTCGTAGCCTCCACGCTTGGCGACCTTGATGACCACTTCCGATATCACTTTTCTCAGCTTGACCAGCTCCTCGTTCTGGCGCAGCGCCAGGTCCTCCTGGAATTCACTCTGGGCATTCTTCAGCTTGCGCGTGCGGGCGATGATGTCGCGCTCCAGGCGTTTCGACTCGGCCTCGCTCATGATGGCCGCATCCCTGGCGAGCTTCTCCTTCAGCTTCTTGAGTTTCTTCTGCTCGGCCACCAGCTGGTCATCGCGCTTGGCGAACTCCCTGCGAATGCGTTCCTTGATGGCCTTCACCTGGGGCGAGGCCTGCAGCACCTTGGCCACCTCCACGTAACCCACCTTGGTCGCTGCCATGGCAGAACCACTGGCCAGCAGAAACACGAGCATCAAGGCTGTTACCACGGTCTTTGTTTTAATCACTCTTTACACTCCTGATGTTAAAAAACGGATCCAAAACTGAACTGGAAGTTCTCCACTTCATCGTAATCCTTGTCGTTCAGTGGCACCCCGTAACTGACACTCATGGCCCCCATGGGCGAAAGCCAGGTCGCCGCCACCCCGACAGAATAGCGCAACTCGTCCCATTCTATCGTGTCCTGGAATACATTACCCACATCCAGGAAAGTGGACAGCCGCAGGGTCGATGCCAGCTCTTTGAAAGGCGGCGGCGCATAGAGTTCGATTCCACCCGTCAGCTTGCGGTTGCCACCCAGCGGATCGCCGGTGGAATCACGCGGCCCCAGGGTGTTGCTCTTGAAACCCCGCACACTCTTCTGGCCACCGGCGAAGAAGTTCTCGAAGAAGGGAAGCGTGCTGGTGCTTCCGTAGCTGTCACCGAAAGCCACGTCTGCGCGCGCGGAAAACACGAAGCTGCGGTAGAGCGGAATGTAGTGGCGGACGTAGTAATAGAGCTTGTAGAACTGCAGATCGCTCCCGGGCATGGTCACCGTCAGCGAGAAACGCTGGGTATTGCCCACGGTGGGGAAGATGGCACTGTCACGGGAGTCGTGACGCCAGCTGGAGGTGAGCTTGAAATCCAGGTACCGGTCTCCCTCCCGCGCCACGAAATCGATGATCTCCTTTGGCGGCAGTGAACCGAGCTTCAGGTCGATGAGCTCGATGGCAAAGGCGGCTGTGAGCCGGTTGAAATCACTGGTGGGCACACCGTAGTTCACCGAAGCCACCGAGCGGTCGGTACGGTAATCGGCCACGTTCAGCTCGTTGTAGTTGGTTTTCCGGTAGCTGAGATTGAAGCCCCGGCTGATGCCATCGACCGTGGCGTAGGGGTTGTAATAGGAGAGCTGGTAGTGGGTGTTGTAGTTGCTGGTGTTGAAAGCCAGCGTCACCTTCTTGCCCGTACCGAGAAAGTTGTCCTCCGTGATACTGGCAGTGAAGCTGACTCCCTGGCTCTGGCTGTAACCGACACCACCCGCCAGTGAACCGGAGGGTTTCTCCTTCACCGTCACCACGACATCGGTGAGATCCGTCGATCCCGGCACGGCAGGCGTCTCGAGCGTCACGTCCTCGAAGAATCCCAGCCGCCTGAGCCGTTCACGGGACAGCTTCAGCTTGCTGTTGGAGAGCCAGGCATCTTCCATCTGCCGCATTTCACGGCGGATCACCCGGTCACGGGTCCGGGAATTGCCCTTGATCTCGATGCGGCGCACGTAGACGCGCTTGCCCGGATCGAGATAGAAGGTGATGGATACCATCTTCTTCTCCTCGTCCACCTCGGGAATGTGGTTGATGTTGGCGAAAGCGTAGCCCATCTCCGACAGTTTCTCGGTGATGCGGTCCGTACTGTCCACCACCGCCCGCCGTGAAAAGGGTTCACCCCGACGCAGGTGGATGAGGGGGAAATACTCCTGGGGATCCACCACCAGATCACCCGTGATGCGGATGTCGCTGAGGGTATAGATGTCCCCCTCGTCCACGTTGATGGTGATGTAGATGTCCTTCTTGTCGGGCGTAATGGTGACCTGAGTGGAGTTCACCTTGAACTTCAGGTAGCCGCGATCGAGGTAGAAGGATTTCAGAAGCTCGAGATCCCCCGCCAGCTTCTGGCGCGAGTACTGGTCTTCCTTGGTGAACCAGGCCAGCCACCCGCCGGGCCTGGACTGGAAACCGCTCAGCAGTTCCTCGTCACTGAAACTCCTGTTGCCGACGATATCGATCCCCTTGATGCGCGCCGTCTCGCCTTCGTGGATATTGATGTTGATGGCCACGCGGTTCCGCTCCAGCGGCGTAACCTCGGCCTCGACGCTTACACCGTACTTCCCTTCGTTGAAGAACTGCCGCTTCAGTTCCTGCTTGATCTTCGCCAGCACCGAGCGGTTGAAGGTGCGTCCTTCCGCCAGCCCGATGTCCTGCAGGCCCTTCTTGAGGTCTTCGGTCTTGATGGACTTGTTGCCGGTGATCTCGATCTGGGCGATGGCAGGTCGTTCCACCACCTCCACGATCAGCACGTCACCCCTGCGCCGCAGCTGGATGTCCTTGAAAAAGCCGGTCTTGTAGAGCGCACGGATGACCTTGGGAATGTTGTGCTGGTCCAGGGTATCGCCCGGCTTCACCGGCAGGTAGTTGAACACCGTGCCCGGGGAAATGCGCTGCAGCCCCTCGATGCGGATATCCTTGACCACGAACGGGGCAGCCAGAAGCGGGAACGCCAACAGCAGGAGAACGAGGGCAAGAAAGGCTTGCTGGAAGGTGCGCATGGCGAAGGAGCCACCCCTTGGTTTTCGTGAGGTCGTATTATATCCGCAAGGGTGCAAATTGCATCTGCTGCAGGGAATCCTCGGCATTCCGGTCACTCCATGAGCCGCAGGATGTCCTGGTAGAAAACCAGGACCATCAGTGCCAGCAGCAGCGCCAGCCCGATCTGCTGGCCGCGGGCCATGAATTCTTCCGAGGGCGGCTTTCCGGTCACCCCTTCGATGGCGAAGAAGAGCAGGTGACCGCCATCCAGGACCGGCACCGGCAGCAGGTTGAAGACCCCCAGGCTGATGCTGATCACCGCCAGCAGCTTGAGAAAATAGACCAGGCCGGCGCTCACAGCGCTGCCCGCGGCGTCGGCCATGGTAATGGGTCCACCCAGGTTCTTCAGCGACGCCTGGCCGGTGAGGATGCGCCACATCACCTTCAGGGTGAGCGCGGAAAAGTCCCAGGTCCGCTTCACCGCCTCCGGCACCGCCTCCAGGACGCCCATCGAGTGCACCACCCGGTACCGCTCCCACAGTTCCGGCATGGGCTTGTTGGCCGCCCCGATGCGTCCGATGGTCTTCCCGTCATCGGTGGTAACTGCCTTGGGCGTCACCTCCACCTCGATCTTCTGCCCACCGCGCTCCACCGTAAGACGGATCGGCTCGAGTGGGTGTTCACGGATGTAGTTCACCCACTCCACCCAGTCTTTCACCGGCTTGCCGTCCATGCTCAGGATCCGGTCACCCGGCTTCAGCCCGGCCTGCTCAGCGGGCTCACCCGGTATCACCTTGCCCAGCACGGCCGGGACTGTCGGCAGGTCGGGCTTCAGGCCCAGCCGTACCAGCGGGTTCTTCACCTCGGCCAGATCACCGATGGCATCGTGGGGCAGGACACGCCGGTGAATCTTTCCGTAACGGTCGCGCACCTCGAGTTCGATGGCCTCGCCACCGGCAGAAGCGGTCGCGAAACGGTAGAGCATCTGCGTCCAGGTGAGGGTCTTCTCGCCGTTGATGGAGATGATTTCGTCACCCGGCTGGAACCCCACCTGCTCGGCAACGGATCGCGGCGTCACCTCACCCACCAGCGGGCGCAGCCCTGTCTCGCCGAGCACCAGCACCATCCAGAACAGCAGTACGGCAAACAGGAGATTGAACAGGGGACCGGCGAACACCACCGCGGTACGCACCCAGAGCGGCTTGCGGTTGAAGGCGCGCGGCAGTTCCGCCTCGGGCACCTCTCCTTCCCGCTCGTCGAGCATCTTGACATAGCCGCCCAGGGGAATGGCCGCCAGCACGTACTCGGTATCGTCGTTCTTTCTGTGCCAGGTGAGCAGGGGCCTGCCGAAACCGATGGAGAAACGCAGCACCTTCACTCCGAGCCTGCGTGCCACCCAGAAATGGCCGAATTCGTGAACCGTCACCAGGATACCGATGGCGAGGATGAACCCGAACAGCTTGAGGGCAAAGGCTTCCATCATGCGGCACTCCTCGTGATCAGCTCGTTGGCCAGTTGGCGTGCAGCCCGGTCCGCCCGGAACAGGCCCTCGAGGTCATCCACCGGAGTTACCTCCGCGCGTTCCATCACCTCTTCGATCACCCTCGGAATGCCGGTGAACCCCAGCCGGCCATCGAGAAAGGCAGCTACGGCCTCCTCGTTGGCGGCATTCAGCACTGCCGGCAGCGTACCGCCTCTCTCAATGGCGCGGAATGCCAATGCCAGGCAGGGAAAACGCTCGAGATCCGGCTTCTCGAAATCGAGATGCGCCACCTCGAAGAGATCCAGCGGCGCCACGCCCGAATCGGTACGCTCCGGCCAGGCCAGCGCATGGGCGATGGGCGTGCGCATGTCCGGGTTGCCCAGCTGGGCCAGTACCGAGCCGTCCACGTACTGCACCAGCGAGTGGATGACGCTCTGGGGATGCACCACCACCTCGATCTGTTCCGGCGCGGCACCGAACAGCCAGTGCGCCTCGATCACCTCCAGCCCCTTGTTCATCAGCGTGGCCGAATCCACGGATATCTTGCGCCCCATGTCCCAGTTGGGGTGGTTGCAGGCCTGCTCGGGCGTAACCGCCTCCAGCGCCGAGGCCGGCCAGGTCCGGAAGGCCCCCCCGGAGGCGGTGAGCAGGATGCGCGAGACCCCGACCTGCTCCAGGCCCCTGCCGAAATCCGGCGGCAGGCACTGGAAGACCGCGTTGTGTTCGCTGTCGATGGGCAACACCTCCACCTGCGCGCGACGCACCTCCTCCATGAAGAGCGCGCCAGCCATTACCAGCGCCTCCTTGTTGGCCAGCAGAATGCGCTTGCCTGCACATACCGCCGCCAGGGTGGGCAGCAGCCCGGCCGCCCCCACGATGGCGGCCATCACCTGGTCGGCCTCCGGGTGGCTGGCGACCTGCTCCAACCCCTGGTCGCCGCTGGCCACCTCGATCTCAGGCGCCTGCTTCCGAAGCCGCTGGGAAAGCCTCGCTGCGCTCTCCTCGTCGGCCATCACCGCCAGCGCGGGACGGTGCCGCAGGCACTGCTGCAGCATGCCCTCCACGTCCCGGTTGGCGCTCATGGCCACCACCCGGTAACGATCCGGATGCCGCTCGAGCACGTCGAGGGTGCTCTTGCCGATGGAGCCGGTGGATCCGAGAATGCTCACGCCGATCACAGCGGCACCCCGACCACTGCCAGGCCGGCCACAAAGAAGGGCGACGCGGCGATCTGGCTGTCGATGCGGTCCAGCACGCCGCCGTGGCCGGGAAGGATAGTACCGCTGTCCTTCACGCCCCGCTCCCGCTTGAGCACGCTCTCCCACAGGTCGCCGCCGATGGAGACGGCCACCGTGAGGATACACAGCAGCACCAGCATCCAGGCGGGCGCCTGCACCCAGCCGCTCCAGACGAGGAAGCCGGCTGGGATCACGGCGCTGGCCAGCGCCCCGATCGCCCCTTCCACGGTCTTGCCGGGACTGATCGCCGGCGCCAGCTTGTGGCGACCCAGTGCGCGGCCGCTGAAGTAGGCGGCGCTGTCCGCGATCCAGACCAGCACCAGCAGGAACATCATCAGTTCGGGGCCCACCTCCGGCAGGGCATGCAGTTTCGCCAGCGCCAGCCAGGCACCGGCAAGGAACAGCATGCCGATCAGCAGTCTCAGCGGCCGCCTTCCTTCGAAAGGAGCAATCCGGATCCTTCCGGAGAGCATGATCACCAGGTTGAGCAGCCACCAGGCCGCCAGCAGCTGCAGAAAACCGCTGGTCCACGGCTCGTTCTCCAGGACGTAGAGGAAGTAGAGCACCACTCCCATGATGAGCACCGTCAGCAGGCGCAGATTCACGGACTTCAGGCCCGCCAAGCGGGTCAGTTCCCAGCAGGCGGCCAGTACCACCAGGTCCAGAAGCAGCGTGAACCAGCCCTCGGTGAGCTTCAGCACGGCAAGGAATACCAGGGGCACCAGGATCAGTGCCGTGACCAGGCGCGAAAGCAGCATCAGCCCTCCACCTGTGCCGAAACCCGGCCGAAACGCCTTTGCCGCCCGGAGAAATCCTCGAAGGCGGCCTCAAGGGCCTGGTCGTCGAAATCGGGCCAGAGCACATCGGTGAAATAGAGCTCGGTGTAGGCGCACTGCCAGAGCATGAAGTTGCTGATACGCTTCTCTCCCCCGGTACGGATGAACAGGTCGGGATCGGGCTGGTCCGAGAAGGAGAGCTGACGGGCGAAGACGGACTCGTCGATCTCCTCCGGCTGCAGGATCCCGGCTTTCACCTGCCGGGCCAGGTTCCTAGCTGCCTGGGTGATGTCCCAGCGACCCCCGTAGTTGGCAGCGATCTGCAGCACCAGGCCATCGTTGTCCGCGGTCAGCTGTTCCCCTTCCCGGATCAGCTGCTGGAGCTTTTGCGAGAAGGCACTGACATCACCGATGATCCGCAGGCGGACATTCTGTTTCTGCAGACGACGGATTTCGCGGTTGAGCGCGGTGAAGAAGAGCTCCATGAGCATCTTCACCTCGGTCTCGGGTCGCTGCCAGTTCTCGCTGGAGAAGGCGAACAGCGTCAGCACCCTCACCCCCCTCTTTCCGCAGGTCTCGATTACCCGGCGTACGGTCTCCACGCCGGCACGATGACCCGCATGGCGGGGCTTGCCGCGCGCTTGGGCCCAGCGCCCGTTGCCGTCCATGATGATCGCCAGGTGATGAGGGATCTTGCGCGATGAAGGTGTAGTCGATGGCATTACGTGAGGCAGTCGGGATCAGACTGCCATCAGGTCCTTTTCCTTGGCCTCCAGCATTTCGTCGATCTCCTTGACATGCTGATCGGTGAGCTTCTGGATCACTTCCTGGCCACGGCGCTCGTCGTCTTCCGTGATCAATTTTTCCTTCACCAGCTCCTTCAGATCACTGTTGGCGTCGCGTCGGATGTTGCGGATGGCCACCTTGGCCTGTTCGCCCTCGTGCCGCACGATGCGGGTGAGATCGCGGCGGCGTTCCTCGGTGAGCGGTGGCATGGGTACGCGGATAACGGTACCCGCAGTGTTGGGATTGAGCCCCAGATCGGACTCCAGGATCGCTTTTTCCACGGCCTTGACCATGCCCTGCTCGTAGGGCTGGATGGTCAGTGTGCGCGCATCCTCCACGCCGATGTTGGCCACCTGCTTCAGCGGCGTTTCCGCCCCGTAGTAGGAAACGGTGAGGTGATCGAGGAGACTGGGGTGGGCACGACCCGTGCGGATCTTGCTCAGTGAATCGTGCAGCGCCCGGACCGTCTTGTCCATGCGCTCGGCCGCATCCTTCTTGATGTCGTCTATCATTCTTTGTCTTCTCCGGTACTGACCAGTGTGCCCACGTTGTCTCCGGCGAGCAGGCGCTCCAGGGCACCCGGCTCATTGATGTTCATCACCCGCAGCGGCAGGTCGTGATCACGGCACAGGATCAGTGCCGTGGCATCCATGACGCCCAGGCGCTCATCGAGTGCACGATCGTAGGTGATGCGGTCGTAGAAGCGCGCATCGGGATTCTTCATGGGATCGTCGGAATAGACGCCATCCACCTTGGTCGCCTTGATCAGCAGGTCGGCGCCGATCTCGATGGCCCGCAGGCTCGCCGCCGAATCCGTGGTGAAGAAGGGATTGCCGGTGCCCGCCGCCAGGATGGCCACCCGGTTCTGCTGCAGGTGTTCCACGGCACGGTAGCGCGCGTAGGGCTCGCAGACCTGGTCCATGTCCAGCGCCGAGAGCACCCGTGCATCCAGGCCCGTCTTTCTCAGCGCATCGCCCATGGCCAGGGAATTGATCACCGTGGCGAGCATGCCCATGTGATCTCCCGTGACCCTGTCCATGCCGCCCCCGGCAAGGCCGGCGCCGCGGAAGATGTTGCCCCCGCCGATCACCATGCCGATCTGCACTCCCTTGCGCACGAGTGACGCGACCTCGGCAGCAAGGCGCGCCATGATGCCGGAATCGATACCGAAATCGGCATCGCCCATCAGGGCCTCTCCGCTCAACTTGAGCAGAATTCGGCGAACGGCTGGATCGGCCTCAGACATCTCGTCCCGGTACTCCCTGAACAGGAAAAATCAGGCGAGGAATAGTATCAACAGTGCTTCGCCTTGTGTAGCAAAAAAATGGCGCGAAATCCGGAGATTCCGCGCCATCATCAGCGATCCCGGCGGTGCCGGAAGGGATCACTCGCCGCGCATCTGCGCCTTCACCTCCTCGGCAAAGTTCTCCTGCTTCTTCTCGATGCCCTCGCCCACTTCGAAACGGACGAAGTCGTTCACCTTCGCGCCCTTCTGCTCGAGCAGCTTGCCCACCTTGGTATCGGGGTCCTTGACGAAGGGCTGGCCGGTGAGCGTCACCTCGCCGATATACTTCTTCATGCGTCCTTCGATCATCTTCTCGATGATATTGTCGGGCTTGCCGCTTTCGCGCGCCTGGGCTTCGAAGATCTCCTTCTCCTTGGCCAGCAGTTCCGCGGGAATGTCGCTCTCCTCGACACAGACCGGGTTGGCGGCCGCGATGTGCATGGCCAGGTCCTTGCCCAGCTGCTCGTCCCCGCCGGAGACGTCCACCAGCACGCCGATGCGTACCCCGTGGCGGTACTGGGCGATGGGGTTCTCGGACGCCATGCGCACGAAGCGGCGCACGTTGATGTTCTCGCCGATCTTGGAAACCAGCGCCTGGCGGGCCTCCTCCACGGTGGCATCCTCGCCCTCGTGCAGCGGCAGGTTCTTCAGCGCCTCGACATCCTCCACGTCGCTTTCCAGCACGCGTTCGGCAACGGCATTGGCGAAGGAGAGAAAGTTCTCGTCCTTGGCGACGAAGTCGGTTTCACAGTTCACCTCGGCCATGGCCACCTTCTTGCCGTCTTCGCTGGCGTGGATGACAATCACGCCTTCGGCCGCAATGCGACCCGCCTTCTTCGCGGCCTTCGCCTGGCCGGACTTGCGCATGTTCTCGATGGCTTTCTCGATGTCGCCGTCGGTCTCCACCAGCGCCTTCTTGCACTCCATCATGCCGGCGCCGGTGCGCTCACGCAGTTCTTTTACCAAAGCTGCAGTAATTGCCATGGTATCTACCTCTGTAAATGTGTGGTTCTGTTCGGCACAGGAATTTCCGTACCTCATGAAATTCGAAACCCCTGCCCGGCAGGCCGGGCAAGGGTGCCGGTCCGAACGCGGATCAGCCTTCGGCGGCGGTTTCGGTCTCGCCCTTTTCGGAAGGCGCTTCGGCCATTGAACCGGCCACGGCCTGGGCTGCCACGGCACGCCCTTCGAGGATGGCGGCTGAAGCACCCTGCACGTAGAGCTGGATGGCACGAATGGCATCGTCGTTGCCGGGGATGATGTAATCCACTAGGTCGGGATCGTTGTTGGTGTCCACCACGCCCACCACCGGGATGCCCAGCTTGCGCGCCTCGGCCACGGCGATGTCCTCGTGACCGGTGTCGATGACGAAAAGGGCATCGGGCAGGCCGCGCATGTCCTTGATACCGCCCACGCTGCGCTCAAGCTTCTCCATCTTGCGTTTCAGGCCCAGGGCCTCCTTCTTGCTGAACTTCTGTTCCAGGGAGCCGTCCGCGGCCATGGCCTCGAGATCCTTCAGCTTGTTGATGGAGAGCTTGATGGTCTTGTAATTGGTGAGCATGCCACCCAGCCAGCGATGATCAACGTAGGGCATGCCGCAGCGCTGCGCCTCTTCCTTGATCACGCTGCTGGCCGCGCGCTTGGTGCCCACGAAGAGCACCTTGCCACCATTGGAAGCGAGCTTGCCGATGAAGTTCATCGCTTCGTTGAAGAGCGGCAGGATCTTTTCCAGGTTGATGATGTGGATCTTGTTGCGCTGGCCGAAGATGTAGGGAGCCATCTTCGGGTTCCAGTAGCGGGTCTGATGCCCGAAATGCACGCCAGCCTCCAGCATCTGGCGCATGGATACGTTACTCATTGGTATAGCCTCTATATTAGGGTTGAGCCTCCGCAGATCCTGGTGCACCAACCCCTGTCACGGAGCACCCAGGCACATCCGATGGCGGATCTGCGTGTGTATTTGCCGTTTGGCGGCGCGTTTTATACCATAATGCGCCCGCCACAACAATTCCCCCGCTTCCCAACCAACTGACTCGAGCACGCTGCCGCAGGGATACCCAATGGCCATCTCCATAAAGACACCGGAAGAGATCGAAAAGATGCGCGTGGCGGGCCGCCTCGCCGCCGAGGTGCTGGAGATGATCGAGCCCCATGTGCAGGCAGGCGTCACCACCGCCGAACTCGACCGGCTTTGTCACGATTACATCGTGGACGTGCAGAAGGCGATCCCCGCGCCGCTCAACTACCACGGCTTTCCCAAGTCCATCTGCACCTCGGTGAACCACCAGGTCTGCCACGGCATTCCGAGCGAGAAGAAGCTGAAAAAGGGCGACATCATCAACATCGACATCACGGTGATCAAGGACGGCTACCACGGCGACACCAGCAAGATGTTCTGCATCGGCGAACCCTCGGTGCTCGCCAGGCGGCTGTGTGACATCACCTACGAGGCCATGTGGCGGGGCATCGACGTGGTGCGTCCCGGCGCCCACTTCGGTGACATCGGGGAGGCCATCCAGCGCTATGTGGAGTCCAATCACTACTCGGTGGTGCGGGAATACTGCGGCCACGGCATCGGTCGCGGCTTCCACGAAGAGCCCCAGGTGCTCCATTACGGCAGGCGCGGCACCGGCGCGGAGATGCTCCCGGGAATGACCTTCACCATCGAGCCCATGGTGAACGCCGGGCGCAAGGACGTGAAGCAGCTCGGTGACGGCTGGACGGTGGTGACCCGCGACCGCAAGCTCTCGGCCCAGTGGGAACACACCATCCTGGTCACCGAAGAGGGGCACGAGGTACTCACCCTGCGCCAGGAAGAGCAGGCCGCGGCCGCCGCCCGATCCCACTGATGCCGGAACGCCTCATCGAAACCCTCGACCAGGGACTGGCCGAAGGCACTCCCCCCCTGCCGCTGTTGCGCGACGCCATCCGCGAAAGCAGGAAACGGCTTGCCGAGCGTTTCCATGCCGGCGAGCCCGTGGAGACGCTGGTCCATGCCCGCGCCGGCTTCGTGGACCAACTCCTGCAGCGCATCTGGAAACACTTCTTCACCGAGGCCTCACCCGCTGCACTGGTCGCCGTGGGCGGCTATGGCCGGGGCGAACTGCATCCCGCCTCCGACGTGGACCTGCTGATCCTGGTGGCCCGGGAACCCGACGGGGAACTGAAGGAGAAGCTGGAGCAGTTCGTCATGTTCCTCTGGGACGTGGGGCTGGAGGTTGGGCACAGCGTGCGCACCCTCGAGCAGTGCGTGGAAGAGGCCACGAAGGATGTCACCGTGGTCACCAACCTCATGGAATCCCGCTATCTCGCCGGCTGGGAATCCCTCTTCAAGGAGATGAAGGCGGCCACCGGGCCCGACAGGATCTGGCCCTCCGACCAGTTCTTCGCGGCCAAGTTCGAGGAACAGAAGAGACGCCACGCCCGGTACGACGACAGTGCCTACAACCTGGAGCCCAACATCAAGGAGAACCCCGGCGGCCTGCGCGACATCCAGATGATCGGCTGGGTGGTCAAACGCCACTTCGGCGCCGAGACCCTGGAAGAACTGCTGCACCGCGGTTTTCTCACCGACTCGGAGTACCAGGCCCTGATGTCGGGCCAGCGCCTTCTGTGGAAGATCCGCTTCGCCCTGCACCTGATCACCGGCCGCCACGACGACCGCCTCTCCTTCGAGCACCAGCGCACCATCGCGCGCGAGTTCGGCTACACCGACAGCGATCAGAACCTGGCGGTGGAAGCCTTCATGCAAACCTACTACCGCACGGTGAAGGAGCTCAACCGGCTCAACGAGATGCTGCTGCAGCTGTTCCAGGAGGCGATCCTGGAGCAGGACCATCCCCTGGAGATCACCACCATCAACCGCCGCTTCCAGGTCAGCAACGGTTTTCTCGAAGTGACCAACAACGCCCTGTTTCTCAACTATCCCTTCGCCATGCTGGAACTCTTCCTGATCATGGCGGAACACCCGGAGATCAAGGGCGTGCGCGCCAGCACCATCCGCCTGGTACGCGCCCACCTGCATCTCATCGACGAGCGCTTCAGACAGGACATCCGCGCACGCAGCCTGTTCCTGGAGATCCTGCGCCAGCCCGTGGGCATCACCCACGAACTGCGACGCATGCACCGCTACGGCGTGCTCGGTGCCTATATCCCCGCCTTCGGCAGGATCACGGGCCGCATGCAGTTCGACCTGTTTCATGTCTACACGGTGGACGAGCACACCCTCATGCTCGTGCGCAACCTGCGCCGCTTCTCGCTGGAGCAGTTCGCACACGAATTCCCGCTCTGTTCCCGGGTGTTCGGCCAGCTGGTGAAGCCGGAACTGATCTACCTGGCCGGCCTGTTCCACGACATCGCCAAGGGGCGTGGCGGCGATCACGCCGTGCTGGGCGCCGAGGACGCACGGGAATTCTGTCGGCTCCACGATCTCTCCGCCTACGACACAGAACTGGTCGCCTGGCTGGTGCGCAACCACCTGGTGATGTCTACAACCGCGCAGCACAAGGACATCGAGGATCCACTGGTCATCCAGGAGTTCGCCCAGCTGGTGGGCGACCGCTCGCGCCTGGACTATCTCTACCTGCTCACGGTTGCCGACATCCGCGCCACCAACCCGGCCCGCTGGAACTCTTGGACGGCCTCCCTCCTCAACCGCCTCTACCACAGCACCCACCAGCTGCTGATACGCTGCCTGGAGAATGCACCGGGTCAGGACGAGCTGATCCAGGCCAAGCAGGAAGAGGCCCGCCGGCTCCTGCGGGAGCAGGGATTCGAGGAAGGACGGATCAATGACCTGTGGCGGGAACTGAGCCTCGAACACTTTCTCGCCAGCGACCCCGACGAGATCGCCTGGCACACCGCGCAGGTGCTGGAACAGGGCGACCGGGAGCAGCCGCTGGTGCGCCTGCGCCGCTCGCGAAGCCGGGGCTGCGACGAGATCTTCATCGTCATCCGGGACCGGAAGGCGCTATTCGCCCAGTGCACCTGTCTCATCGACAGGCTGCACCTCAACATCCTAGAAGCACGGATCCTGACCACCGACAGCGGCCTGGCGCTCAACAGCTTCTTCGTCCTGGAACACGACGGCAGCCACATCGAATCCGACCTTCGCAAGCAAGAGATCATCGAGTCCATTCGCGAAGGGCTGGTGCAGGGCGGTGAATACACGCCGGTGGAACGTCCCCTGCCCAAGCGGCTGCTGCAGTTCGCACGCAAGTCGGAGATCAGCATCATCCAGGACGTGGAGAACCGCCACACCCGGCTGCGCATCCTGAGCATGGACCGCCCGGGCCTGCTGTCACTCATCGCTCACATACTGGCGGATCAGGAAATCCGGCTGCTGCAGGCCAAGATCACCACCATCGGCGCCCAGGCGGACGATGTCTTCACCATCACGGACAAGAGGGGACGGCCGCTGGTAGACCCGGAACGGCTGCAAAGACTCGTCCAGGCCCTGGCGGAACGCCTCGACAAATAGGCGGCGCCTCAGCCGCCAGTCCAGAACGACGTCATCTAATGGCATAAGCCATTGAAAAGCGGGGTGAGTACCTGATCGGAAAACTTCGGAGGCATGGATGCCGACGTAGAGCTTACAGGGATGTATTCACGGCGGTTTTCCGAGCAGGTGCCCGCCCTGCCACAAACAAAATGACGTAGCCCTAGCCCGGATTTCTCACCACCCCTCTAGAAATAGGCCTCTTTTTGTTGCATAAAGCAAGGGCAACCAAACACTTACCGGCAACAAGAGAAAGAGGCCTATGAATACAGAGTGTAAACCGAAACAGCTGGAATTTCAGTCCCTGGGTC
>QNZQ01000086.1 GCA_003972985.1 Gammaproteobacteria bacterium
GGTCTCCCATATGACTGGACGCCGCGTTCGGATGCTCCCTTGGGATCCCCTTTGGCGCCTTCGGCACGTCGGGTATCCCGTGTCGCCTCGCGGCTACCGGGGACTACCCGCCTTCGCTTCGCTCTCCATGGCGGGCAGCGGATGGTGGTCGTGCGCCATGCTTCAGCGATTGAGCGCCTTCACCGCACTGGCCAGTACCACGGGGTCGTGATGCCCCTGGTAGATGGGCAGCGGCTTCTTCCCGGTATCGAACAGGGAGTAGACCGCCATCTGCGCGCAACGCACCGAGTATTCGACGGTGAAGACGCAGTCGTGCGGCACTTCCGCGAACTGCCCGAGGAAGGCGAAGTTCACCGCCCCGTCGGGTATCACTTCCGGGCGATCACCCGGCTTGCGCGGCATGAACAGGCTGTCGATGAAGGGCATCATCACCGGGCGGCAGTTCACCTTGCCGGCCTCCACCACGGGCCGCATGAGATCCTGCACCTTGAGGTGATACCAGAGCTCTTCCAGGATCTCGGCCCCGGTACACTCCGACATCTTCTTCTTCACGAAATTGCCTTCACGGTCAGGGTAGAGCCCGTAACCCCAGAACACCAGCACGTCGTCGGGCTGGTTGGCGAAGTGCGGTTGCGCGGCGATGACGATGGACATGAACCAGTTGGAATCGGTCATGCTCACCAGTCCCCCGGTTCCCGAGACGTTGCCGGTGAACTGCTCCATGTGGTCGTGAAAAGTGGAATCGTGCAGGGTGACGGTGAAGGATTCCCACTTCTGCAGGTCGATGTCGTCGCAGAAGACCGAGGGATTGCCGAAATCGGGGTGCTGCTTTGCAATCTTCTCCCAGAGCGTCCAGGCACCCGATTCCGACTTGCCCTTCAGTACCGGTGCCCGCTCCATGCTGCCCACGTCCGTGCTCTCGACGATGGAGCCGTTGGTGATGAGGACGCAATCCTCGTCGGAGAGAAAGATCTGCTTCTCCTCGCCACCGGCCCGGTAGTGAATCACCTTGGCACGCTTGCTGTCGGCCGCCAGGTCGAACTCGATGTCGACCACCTGGTGCTCCATATCGAAATGGACACCGCGCTCCTCCAGCCAACGCTTCATGGGCAGCACCACCGAATCGTACTGGTTGTACTTGGTGCGAAGAATGCCGTGGAGGCGATTCATGCCCGGCAGCAGGTGAATGAAGCGGATGAAGTAACGGCGCATCTCTGCCAGGCTGCTCCACTTCTGGAAGGCGAACATGGTGGTCCAGAGCTTCCAGAACACGGTGTCGAAGAAGCCGGCGGAGAACCAGTCCTCGATACGCTTGTCGCCCAGCAGGCTCTCGGGAGAGAACCAGAGCTTGAGCATGTCCGCCTGGTCACGGGCATCCAGTCCATAGGAGGAGACGTCCATGATCTGCCCGTCCAGCAGCAGCCGCGCCTTGGCGTCCGACACGTATTTCTCGTTGAAGGCCATGCTCTCCTCGGTGACGCTCACCGAAGGATCCTCGAGTGACGGAATACTCGAGAGCAGGTCCCAGTAGCAGACATAGTGCTTCTCGTGCATGCGCCCGCCCCGGATCAGGTAACCCTTCTCGGGATCGCCGGAACCGTCCAGCGCACCGCCGGTAACGTCGTACTGTTCGAGGATGTGAATGTTATCCCCGGGCATCCCGGCATCCCGGATCAGCAGCACGGCACTCGCCAATGAAGCGATCCCACTTCCTACCAGGTAGACCTTGCTGGTACCAGGCTCTCTCGTTGCCATTCCTTCTCTCCTTGTCATCGATCGTGGTCGAGACTGTACTATAGAGCATCTCTCAAACGGCTTACAGGCAATCGACATGCTGCTCGACTGGTGGAACAGAAGGAAAATGCTGCGAGCCCTGCGCAAGGGGCCGGTTACAGACCGCCTGTGGCGCCAGTTGCGCAAGGAGCTGCCGCTGCTTCGGCCCCTCGAGGTAAACGAAGCGGTGAAACTGCGCGAACTCACCACCCTGTTCATGGAGGAGAAACGGTTCAACGGCGTCCAGGGGATCGAACTGGACGACCGCATGAAGGCGATTATCGCCAGCCAGGCCTGCCTGATGATCCTGCGGCTCGGCCTGGAGAGCTATTCAGGCTGGACCGAGATCATCGTCTACCCGGAGATCTTCCGCGTGAAACGCACCGTTGCCGACGAGAGCGGCATCATGCACGAACAGGACAGCAACCTGAGCGGCGAATCCTGGGAACGGGGTCCGCTGATCCTCTCCTGGAACGAGGTGGAAAGGGACAGCCTGCAGCTACACAAGGGGCGAAACGTGGTGATCCACGAGTTCGCTCACAAGCTCGATGCACTCAACGGGCGCGCCAACGGCATGCCCCCGCTGCACCCCGACATGCCGCTGGAAAAATGGACCGAGGCGTTGAGCCGCGCCTACGACAAATTGCAGCGGCAGGTGGAACACCACCACGCCTGCATCAATCCCTACGCAGCCACCAATCCCGCGGAGTTCTTCGCCGTGGTGAGCGAGTATTTCTTCACCGCGCCGGAGATTCTCGAGCAACGCTGCTGGGAGGTGTACGGGCAGCTGCGTGCTTACTACCGGCAGGATCCCCTTGCGCGGCTGAAAGAGATCGAGCGGTAGTGAAACGCCCGATACGGCGTTGCCTTGTCGTGCCTACCCGGTTTCATACTCCTGCCCGGATGGAACATTTTGAAAAGCAGGAGCGTCGTCAGAGACCCCTGTACACCGGGTGGTACGCCTCGGGATGGTAGTACTTCATCATCTGCGGCGCCAGCGCCTTCAGGGCCGCCTGGCGGTTGGCCGAGGAGGGATGTGTGTTGAGCAGCTCGGGGATCGAATGCTTGTTCACCTTGCCCATCTTCTCCCAGAGGCTGGCGGCGGCGTAAGGGTTGTAGCCTGCCTTTGCAGCCAGCTCGATGCCGATGCGGTCCGCCTCCGCCTCGGCCTTGCGGCTGTAGGGCAGCTCAATGGCCAGCGTCGCCGCCAGTGCCGCGCCGGTGAGCGCGGCCGTCCGGTAACGGCTGTCGTGCAGGGCCGTGGCCGAGAGTACCGCCAGACCGATCTGCGAGGCGAGCGCCACGGACATCTGCTCTGCCACGTGGTTGGCCAGGGCGTGTGAGATCTCGTGCGCCATCACTTGGGCGAGTTCATCGTCGGTGGGCTTCACCTTTTCCAGCAGGCCGGTGTAAACAGCCATCTTGCCGCCGGCCATGCACCAGGCATTGACCACCTCCGGGTCGTCGATCACCACCACCTGCCATTTCCAGTTGCGCGTCTCCGGATAGTCCTTGATCGCTTCCGCCACCAAGCGCCCGGTGATCGTCTTCACCCGCCGCACCACTGCCGGGTCGTTGTCGATCTTCCCTTCCTTGCGGTACTTTTCCAGCTCCTTGGGATAGGCGGTCTCGGAAGCCTTCACCGCGGTTTCCGGGCTCACCAGCATGAGCTGGCTCCTGCCCGTGGGGGTCGTCGCACAGGCACTGAGCAACAGCACCAGCAGCAGACCAATCCATCCGGCTTTCATCGAATTCTTCCCGTATTTGCTATCATTCAGCCCATAGTTTACTCCATAGTTGGAGATGGAGCAGTCCTTGGAAAACACCCTCTCTCCGTCGCGCTGGCAGCTCTACTACCGGCTCATGCGTCTGGACAAGCCCATCGGCATCATGCTGCTGCTCTGGCCCACCCTCTGGGCGCTGTGGATCGCGGGAGAGGGGCACCCCCGCCCCTGGGTTGTGGTGGTGTTCGTCGCAGGCGTGGTGCTGATGCGTTCCGCCGGCTGCGTCATCAACGACTTCGCCGACCGCGATTTCGACCGCCACGTGGAGCGCACCGCCGGGCGGCCCATCACGTCCGGTCGCGTCTCGCCGCGAGAGGCGCTGGTGCTGTTCGTCCTGCTCGTCGCCCTCGCCTTCGTGCTGGTTCTCACCCTCAACGGGCTCACGCTGCTGCTGTCGCTGGTGGGCGCCTTCCTGGCTGCCAGCTACCCTTTCACCAAGCGCCTGACACACCTGCCCCAGGCCTATCTCGGTGCCGCCTTCGGCTGGGCGGTGCCCATGGCCTTCGCCGCCCAGACCGGCAGCGTGGATCCACGTAGCTGGTGGCTCTTTCTGGCGGTGGTGATCTGGGCGGTGATCTACGACACCATGTACGCCATGGTGGACCGTGACGACGACCTGAAGATCGGCATCAAGTCCACCGCCATCCTGTTCGGCCGCTTCGACCGCCTGATCCTCGGCCTGCTGCAACTGCTGATGCTGGCGGTACTGGTCCATGCCGGGCATCTCTTCGGCCTGGGCATCTTCTATTACGCCGGGCTCGGACTAGCGGCGCTCCTGATGCTCTACCACCAGTGGCTGATCCACGACCGGCAGCGCCAGCGTTGTTTCCGGGCCTTTCTGCACAACCAGTGGGTGGGCGCCACCATCTTTGCCGGCATCTTTCTCGACTACCTGGCGCGATGAACGCCGGGGAACTGCTGGCGCTGGACCGTGCCCATCTCTGGCATCCCTATGCCGCGGCCGACGCCGGCCAGCCCCTGTGGCCGGTGGCGTCCGCCAAAGGGGTGCGCCTGAAACTGGTGGACGGGCGCGAGCTCATCGACGGCATGTCCTCCTGGTGGTGCGCCATCCACGGCTACAACCACCCGGTGCTCAACGCGGCCGTAGAACGGCAGCTGGGAAACATGGCCCACGTGATGTTCGGCGGCCTCACCCACGAGCCGGCCGTGACTCTGGCGCGAAAGCTGGTGACGCTGGCGCCAGCGGAGCTGGACCGGGTCTTCTTCGCCGACTCCGGTTCGGTCTCGGTGGAGGTGGCGATGAAGATGGCGATCCAGTACTGGCACGCCCGCGGGGAACGGCGCCACCGCTTCATCACCGTGTGTGGCGGTTACCACGGCGATACCTTCGGGGCCATGTCGGTGTGCGACCCGCTCACCGGCATGCACACCCTGTTCCAGGGTTTCCTGCCGCGGCAGCTGTTTGCCCCCCGCCCACCCTGCCGCTTCGACAAGCCTTGCAGCGAGGCGCAGTTCCGCCCCATGGAAACGCTGCTCATGCGCCACCGCCACGAAGTGGCCGCGGTGATCCTGGAGCCCGTGGTGCAGGGCGCCGGCGGCATGTACTTCTACTCACCCGAGTACCTGCAGCGCTTGCGTGCCCTGTGCGACCGTGCCGGGGTGCTGCTGATCCTGGACGAGATCGCCACCGGATTCGGGCGCACCGGCAAACTGTTCGCCTGCGAATGGGCCGGCATCTCGCCAGACCTGCTCTGCCTGGGCAAGGCGCTCACCGGCGGTTACCTGACGCTGGCCGCCGTGCTCGCCAGCGAGCAGGTGGCGCGCACCATCAGCCGGGGCGACCCCGGTCGGTTCATGCACGGCCCCACCTTCATGGCCAACCCGCTGGCCTGCGCGGTGGCCAACGCCAGCATCGACCTGCTGCTGGATTCGCCCTGGCAGGCACGAATTCAGGCCATCGAACAGGGCCTGGAGAAGGGTCTGGTCCCCTGCCGCGAGGTTCCCGGCGTGGCCGAGGTGCGGGTGCTGGGCGCCATCGGCGTGGTGGAAATGGCCGAGCCGGTGGTGATGGAAAAGATCCAGCCGGCACTGGTGGAGGCGGGCGTCTGGGTGCGCCCCTTCGGCCGGTTGGTCTACCTGATGCCGCCCTACATCATCGAGGAAGCCGACCTCGCCTTTCTCTGCGACGCGGTCCACCACGTGCTGGCGGGCAGCGCATGACGCCGAACTGGGCTGTTGCGGCGGGCACGCCGGAACTTCAGGGCCAGGCCCGGGCCCTGGCCAGGCGTGCGGACTTCCCCCTGCTGGCCCTGGACACGGAGGAGGTGCCCTTTCTCCTCGTGCTCACCCCCGAACGGCTGGAATTGCGCCGCACCGGTGTCGGCGCGCCCGGTCCCCTGTACGCCGATTTCGTCGGCGGCGCCATGCGCCGGCGGCTGCGCACCATGGGAAAGCGCAGTCCGCTGGGCCGTGCTTTGGGCTTTTCCCGGCAGCCGCCTGAGCAGGTGGTGGACGCCACGGCGGGCTTGGGCCAGGACGGCTTCGTCATCGCCGCCCTGGGCTGCCGGATCACCCTCGTGGAGCGCCAGCTGCCCTTTTTCCTGCTCGTCGAGAATGCCCTGCAGCGCGCTGCCCTGGACCCTTCCCTCGCGCCCATCGTGCAGCGCATCACCCTGGTTCATGCCGATGCGCGCCGCTGGCTCACGGACCTGCCACAGGAAGAGCTGCCCGATGTCATCCATCTCGACCCCATGTACCCAGCCCGTAAAAAGTCGGCCCTTTCGGGCAAGGCGATGCAGCTGGCCCAACAGCTCGCAGGCAAGGATGAAGACACCGGAGAGCTGTTGCAAGTGGCGCTGACCTCCGCCCGCCGACGGGTGGTGGTAAAGCGCCCCACCCGCGCCGCTCCCATTGCCGCCCGGCAGCCCGATTTCGCAATCACCGGCAAAAAGACCCGTTACGACATCTACTTGGCCCATGAACAGCAATGAAGAGATCCTGCTCGCCGACTACGGCGATCCCGACCACGCGCGCATTCTGATCGAACTGCTCGACGAGTATGCCCGGCATCCCATGGGGGGCGGGCGTCCTCTTTCCGAAGCAACGAAAGGTAGTCTGGTTTCGGAACTGGCCCGCGTGCCCGCTGCCTTCAGCCTCATCGCCTTGGTCGATGGAAAGCCTGCCGGGCTGGCCAACTGCTTCCAGGGTTTTTCAACTTTTGCCTGCAAACCTTTGATAAATATTCACGATCTCATGGTTTCCGCTCCCTTTCGCGGAACCGGTCTCGCCGGACGCCTGCTCCAAGCGGTGGAAGCGATCGCCCGTGACCGAGGTTGCTGCAAACTTACCCTGGAGGTACTCGAAGGCAACCACTCCGCCCGCCGCAGTTACCGCAAGGCCGGCTTCGCCGCCTACGAACTGGACCCGGCCATGGGGCAGGCGTTGTTCTGGGAGAAGAAACTGGAGTGATTCAGGCGCTCCGCGAGGCCACCAGCAGTGCCAGGTCGGCTACCGGATCCGTTTCACCACCCAGAGGCGCATCCTCACGGTAGTAGTGGACACGCAGGGGTGCAAAGAGCTGCAACAGCTCATTGGGTGCCAGGCGCCAATCGTCCTTGCCCGGCCCGCGTCCCAGGTTCACCTCCTTTATGAAGGTCTGGTAGAAGAGCCGCCCGCTTGGCTTCAGTGCAGCCATGAGCGGTTCCGCCAGTGAGCGCTCCAGAAAGTGGCTGACCAGGATGAGGTCGAACGAATCGGCTCCCGGAGGCTGCGCCACCACGTCGCGCACCCGGCAGCGGACCTGCAAACCGGCCACCTTCGCCTCCCGCTCCAGTTTCTCGATGGCCACCGGCGAAAAATCCCAGGCGTGGACTTCCAGCCCCTGCTCCGCGAGCCACAGGGCGTTGGCACCACGGCCACAAGCCAGGTCCAGCGCCCTGCCCTGCTCGGGCAACAGGTGCCGATTGCGCAGGAGCACCTGGGCAACCTCTCCCGGCCCGTCGGCCCCGGCGTGGCGCAGGTTCCACCTGTCCCGAAAGGAATCCCCGTGGGTCATGTCTGCTTGCTCCCACGGCCAGCGGTTTGCAGCGCCCCCGTACCACGTTGACAACAAGCTTCGATGAGCTGGATAACCATTGTCTGGACAAGCTCCCTGGAGGTCATGCCACCGTCGTGCCTACGATACACAGGGATGTGCGAGTGCCGTGGGAAGCGGATGCCGGGGAAGCGGCCATGGAGGTATTCACGGCATCTCTTTTCAGTGCCTGCCCATGAACTGACGATCAGCTGAGGTCCTATCCAAGTTGTCCGATTCCAGCAGCTTACAGGCTCCCCAACCCCCTTTCGATGTCGGCCTGGATGTCCGCCACGTCCTCCAGCCCTGCCGAGATGCGGATCAGACCGTCGGAGATGCCAGCATCGGCACGCTGCTCCGGCGTCAGTCGGCCATGGGTGGTGGTGGCCGGATGCGTGACCGTGCTCTTCACGTCGCCCAGGTTTGCCGTTATGGAGATCATCTGCATGGAATCGATCACCTTCCAGGCGGCCTCCTTGCCACCGCTCACCTTGAAGGCCAGCATGCCGCCGGGCAGGTCCATCTGCTTCGCCGCCAGGGCAGCCTGGGGATGACTCGGAAGGCCCGGGTAGTGCACCCGGGAAACCTTCGGATGCTGCGCCAGCCACTGCGCCAGCAGGTCGGCGTTGTGGGAATGGGCCTTCATGCGCAGCGCCAGCGTCTCCAGGCCGTGCAGGAAGACCCAGGCGTTGAAGGGGCTCATGCTCGGTCCGGCGGTACGCAGCACGCCGAACACCTCCTCGCCAACCAGCTGCTCGTTGCCGACGACCGCGCCGCCCATGCAGCGCCCCTGGCCATCGATGTACTTGGTGGCGGAGTGGATGACCACATCCGCGCCCAGTTCCAGCGGACGCTGCAGAATGGGTGTGCAGAAGCAGTTGTCCACCACCATCAGACAACCCTTGGCATGGGCCAGGTCGGCGAGCGCGCGGATATCCACCATCTCGGTGAGCGGATTGGAGGGGGTCTCGACGAAGAGCATGCGGGTTTCGGGACGGATGGCCTGCTCCCAGGCATCCAGGTCCGACAGCGGCACGTAACTGGTCTCGATGCCGAAGAGGCTCAGGTACTTGTCGAAGAGGATGACGGTGCTGCCGAAGATACTGCGCGAGCT
Organism: Gammaproteobacteria bacterium; assembly: GCA_003972985.1. Classification (GTDB taxonomy): domain Bacteria; phylum Pseudomonadota; class Gammaproteobacteria; order Chromatiales; family Chromatiaceae; genus Thiolapillus. The sequence continues at coordinate 8,705 of QNZQ01000086.1, forward strand.
GAGCAGGTGGTCGCCGGCCTGGAGCAGCCCCAGGCAGGTGGAGAGGATTGCCGCCATGCCGGTCGCGGTGGCCACGCAGCGCTCGCCTCCCTCCAGGGCCGCCAGGCGCTCCTCGAAGGTGCGCACCGTGGGATTGGTGAAACGCGAGTAGATGTTGCCCGGCTCGTCGCCGGAAAAGCGTGCCGCCGCCTGGGCCGCGCTCTCGTAGACATAGCTGGAGGTGGTGAAGATGGGCGGTGAATGTTCCCCCTCTTCCGTCCTGTGATGCCCCAGGCGGATCGCCTTGGTGGCCGCTTTCCACTCTTCTTCGATGCTCATCTTCAGGCTCCGTTGTGCAAGTCGATGACGTCAGCCTTTTCCGTGTCCTTGCTCTGCTTGGCCCCGTCGTTACGACAGTTTTCCAGCTCTTTCAGGTACTCTTCCGTGATGTCCCCGGTGACGTACTCGCCATTGAACACCGAAGCATCGAACCGGTCCACCGCTACCCGGCCCTTCTTTTTCACCGCGTCGATAAGATCCTCGAGATCCTGGTAGATGAGCAGGTCGGCGCCGATGATCTCGCGCACCTCCTCGGTGGTCCGTCCGTGGGCGACCAGTTCCGAGGCGGCCGGCATATCGATCCCGTAGACATTGGGATAACGCACCGGCGGTGCCGCCGAAGCGAAATAGACCTTTCTGGCCCCCGCATCCCGTGCCATCTGCACGATCTGCTTGGAGGTGGTGCCGCGCACGATGGAGTCGTCCACCAGCAGCACGTTCTTGTCGCGGAACTCCACGTCGATGGGGTTGAGCTTACGGCGCACCGACTTCTTGCGCACCGTCTGTCCCGGCATGATGAAGGTACGGCCGATGTAGCGGTTCTTGATGAAGCCTTCCGTGTAACGCACGCCGAGCTTGTTGGCCAGGCTCAGTGCCGCCGTGCGGCTGGTGTCCGGGATGGGGATCACCACGTCGATGTCGTGTTCCGGCCATTCGTGGAGGATCTTGCGCGCTAGCTTCTTGCCCATGCGCTGGCGCGCCTTGTGCACGAAGATGTCGTCGATGATGGAATCGGGCCGGGCGAAGTAGACGAATTCGAAGATGCAGGGCGAGCGCTGCGGATTTTCGGCGCACTGCCGGGAGAAGAACTCGCCCGAGCGGGTGAAGATGATGCACTCCCCGGGGGCGATGTCCCGGATGAGGCGGAAACCGAGGGTATCCAGCGCCACGCTCTCGGAGGCGACCATGAACTCCTTGCCGTTGGGGGTGTCGCGTTCGCCAAAGACCGCGGGACGGATGCCGTGGGGATCACGGAAGGCGATGACTCCGTATCCCGGGATCATGGCCACTGCCGCGTACCCCCCCTTGCAGCGATCGTGCACCGTGCGCACCGCGCGGAAGATGTCCTCCTCGGTGAGCTTCAGGTGCGGTGGCCAGGTGCTCAGTCCATGGGCGAAGATGTTGAGCAGGATCTCCGAATCGGAGTCGGTATTGATGTGGCGCAGGTCCTCGCGGAACAGGTCGCGCTTGAGCTCTTCGGCATTGATCAGGTTGCCGTTGTGCGCCAGCACGATGCCATAGGGCGAGTTGACGTAGAAGGGCTGGGCCTCCGCCGAAGAGGAACAGCCTGCCGTGGGATAGCGCACGTGCCCCACGCCCATGTTTCCGCGCAGCCGCAGCATGTGCTCCTGGTCGAAGACGTCACTGGCCAGCCCGTTGCGCTTGCGCAGGTGCAACCTGCCGGACTCGCAGGTGACGATACCTGCCGCATCCTGCCCCCGGTGCTGCAGCACCAGCAGGGCGTCGTAGAGTGACTGGTTGACCGGTTCCCGGCCAACGATACCGACGATACCGCACATCTTCAGGCTTCCTTCAAAGGTGGACGATGCACCATGTACAACCCCGAAACAGGCAGGGAAGATTCTCTTTTTACCAGAAACTCAGCCACTGTTCTCCCCCTCCTGCAGAAATTGAAACTTGTCGGCCACCTCCGGCGGCAGCATGTCCCTGAGCCAGAGGGCCAGCTCCTCGAAATAGGGGATCAGCTTGGATTCCTGCCACCAGGGATCCGCCGGTACCGGCGTCAGCCCCGCCAGCAGCACCAGCACGGCCACCACCAGGACGCCTCGCGCTGCACCGAATATCATGCCGATGAAGCGGTCACTGCCACTCAGACCGGTGGACTGGATCAAGCGGATGACCAGGTAGTTGATCAACCCGCCGATCACCAGCGACAACACCATGAGCCCGGCAAAGGCGACGCCAAGGCGTACCGAGGGTGTCTGTATCCAGGGTTCGAGCCGCACCGACAGGTCACGGAAGAAGGTCCAGCTCACCCAGAACGCCAGGATCCATACCGCTAGGGAAAAGGCTTCGCGGATGAAGCCCCGGATGAGACTGATGATGGTGGACACGAGAATGATGCCGAGTATCACCAGATCCACCCAGATGAGTTGTGTCGTGGCCATGGTCTTGGGCGATGGCTACCCTAGGGATAGCGCATGACCTTCCCCTTGGTGCCGGCAACCCGTTTGATCAGGGTGAGATGCTTCTCGGCATTGGCCCTGGAGATCTCCGGGCCGACCTGGACGCGATAGAAGCGCTTGCCTTTCACGGTGACCTGCCTGGGATCCATGGTGTCCAGCCCGGCCTTGCGCAGTTTCCGCACCAGCTGCATGGCGTTCTCCCGGCTGGTGAGGCTGGCCACCTGAACCACCCATCCACTGGGTGCCGCTTTCGGAAGCGCCGGTTTCTTCGGCTTGGCAGGCACCTTGGAAGCCTTCCTGGGGGCCGGCTTGGGAGCAACCTTGGCCACAACGGTCTTCTCGGGTACCGGTTGTGCTTTTACCGGTGCTGGTGCAGGAGTGGTCGCCGTGGTTTTATCAGCTGGCGCCGCAAGTTCGGTGATGGGGTTGCGCGGTGGTACATCCTGCAGCAGGGAGGAATCGAAGTTGCGTTCCGGTTCCTCGGGAATCGGTTTCATGGGAACCGGCTTCAGCGTTGCCGGCTCGTGTTCCAGCAGCATCGGCAGGAAGATGATGGCGAGAGAAACCAGCACGGTGGCGCCGATGAGTCGGCGCTTCAACTGTTCATCCACGGCGTGGTCGATCCTGGAAGAATGACACTGGGCGCATTATACCCCGAGGAGAAAAGCCGTCTGAGTCAATTTCCACGTGCCGTTTCCTGCACCAGCGGCAGCGCCTGACCAACGGTATGAAACGAACCGAACACCACCACGCGATCGCCCGGGCTTGCCCTTTCCTGAAGGTGTCGGACGGCTTCGGAAACCGAGTCGTGCGTCCTGCCGGCCCGATGGCTGTTCAGGGCATCGGCCCGCAGCCCCCGTTCTCCTTCCAGGCTGGCGTAGTGCCACTCATCCACCTGACCATCGAGCCTGTCGATCACGGCCGGAAAATCCTTGTCTTTCAGCATGCCCAGCAGCGCAAAGGTCTTGCCGCCGGCCGGCCTCTCCTGCAAGGCTTCATGCAGAGATTCCACGGCGTGGGGGTTGTGGGCGACGTCCAGCACCCACTCCACACCCTCGCGCCACAGGCGCTGAACCCTTCCGGGCAACCAGGCGTTCTCCAGCCCCTCGCGCAGCGATTCCTCCGATACGGGGAGTCTTTCCGTGAGCAGCGTCAGGGCCATCAGCACGCCCGCCGCATTGTCCAGCTGGTGAGCGCCTGCAAGTCCGGGGTAAGGCAGCGAGTCGAAACGGCGTTGCGGCCCCTGCCAGTTCCAGGTTTCGGCCTCCGCCTTCACCTGGAAGTCGATTCCGTTGCGGTACAGCGGTGTTCCCAGTCCAACCGCCGCAAGCGCCACGGACTCGGGCATCTCCCTGGCACTGAACACGGCGGGCCGGCCGGGCCGGAATATCCCGGCCTTTTCCCTGCCGATGGCCCCCCTGTCTTCCCCCAGCCAGGACTGGTGATCCAGGTCGATGGAAGTGATGATGGCAAGGTCCGCATCGACGATGTTCACCGCGTCGAGCCGCCCGCCGAGCCCCACTTCGAGGAGGGCCACATCGACCTTCTCCCGAGCCATGATCCAGAGTGCCGCCAGGGTGCCGAATTCGAAGTAGGTCAGGGGAAGGTCGCCGCGTGCGCCATCGATGGCCTCGAAGGCCGCCAGGATGCGCTCGTCGGAAACAGGCTCGCCCTGGAGGTGGATACGCTCGTTGTAGCGGACCAGGTGGGGCGAGGTGTAACTGCCGGTACGGTAACCGGCCCGGTGGAGAATGGATTCGAGGAGGGCGACGGTAGAGCCCTTGCCGTTGGTTCCCGCCACGGTGATCACCATGGTCGAGCCCAGTGCCGGGGAAAGACGCTGCCAGACCTGGCGCACCCGCTCCAGGCCAAGGTCGATCTCCCGGGGGTTGAGCCGCTCCTGCCAGCGGAGCCACTCCTCCAGGGTGTGGAATCTCACTGCCTGGTGGTATGGTGATTGAGCATGCTCAGCAGGTTGTGGATACGGTCACGCAGTTCGTTACGCGGCACGATCATGTCGATGGCGCCGTGTTCCAGCAGGAATTCGCTGCGCTGGAAGCCCTCGGGCAGCTTTTCACGCACCGTCTGCTCGATGACACGGGGACCGGCAAAGCCGATGAGCGCACCGGGTTCGGCGATGTTCACGTCACCGAGCATGGCCAGGCTGGCGGAGACGCCGCCCATGGTGGGATCGGTCAATACCGAGATGAAGGGAATCCCCTGCTCGGCCATGCGCTTGAGCACCGCTGAGGTCTTGGCCATCTGGAACAGGGAGAAGAGCGACTCCTGCATGCGTGCACCGCCACTGGCAGAGAAGCAGATGTAGGGAATGCCCTTTTCCAGCGCCACGTTGGCACCACGCACGAAACGTTCGCCCACTACCGAACCCATGGAACCGCCCATGAACCCGAATTCGAAGGCAGCGGCGACCACGGGCATCTCCTTGAGTGCACCCTCGATGACGATGAGCGCATCCTTTTCCCCGGTGGCCTTCTGTGCCGCGGTCAAACGGTCCCTGTACTTCTTGCTGTCCTTGAACTTGAGGGGATCCTGGGCCTGGAGATTGGCGCCGATCTCGTTCCTGGGTTCCTTGTCGAGAAACAGCTCGAGCCGGCGTCGGGCGCCGATGCGGTTGTGGTGGCCGCACTTGGGGCAGACATCCATGTTCCGCTCCATCTCGGCGCGATAGAGGATTGCCCCGCAACCGGGACACTTGTTCCACAACCCTTCCGGAACCGCCTTCTTGGCACTGCCCTCGGTGCGGATGACACTGGGCAGCAGCTTGTCGAACCAGCTCATAGTCTCTTCCTCGACGTTCAGGCCCGGTCCATGGCTGTACGCATCTCGTGGACCAGGTCGTGAAGTTTGTCTCTTATCTTATCAGGTTCACTGGCATTTTCCTCGATTACGGATACCAGGGTACTCCCCACCACCACCGCGTCGGCGATTCGTGACATGGTCGCCGCCATCTCCGCGTTCTTGATGCCAAAGCCGACGCCCAAGGGCAGATCCGTCACTTCGCGGATCTCGTCCAGCTTCCGCGCCACCTCGTCCACGGCAAGGTTCGCGGCACCGGTGACCCCCTTCAGGGAAATATAGTAGATGAAACCGCTGGCTGCCGAGGCGATCATCTCCAGCCGGTGCCGGTTGCTGGTGGGAGCAGCGAGGAAGATGGGATCCAGCGCATGGCTGCGCAGTGCCTGCACCAGGTCGTGAGCCTCCTCGGGCGGCAGGTCCACGGTGAGCACGCCATCCACACCCGCCTCCTCGGCGGCGGTGGCGAAATCCTCGTAGCCCATCACCTCTACCGGGTTGAGGTAGCCCATGAGGACCACCGGCGTATGACTGTCCTGCTCGCGGAAACGGCGCACCATCTCCAACACGTCCAGCAGAGAGACATGGTGCTCCAGGGCCCGCTCGCTGGCCCGCTGGATCACCGGCCCGTCGGCCATGGGGTCGGAAAAGGGAACCCCCAGCTCCAGCAGGTTGGCGCCAGCGCTCACCAGGCCGTGCATGAAGGAGACCGTGAATTCAGGATCTGGGTCCCCGGCGGTGATGAAAGGAATGAGCGCGGTGCGCCCCTCGGATCTCAGCCTGGAAAAGGTCTTTTCGATGCGGCTCATAGCTTGATCCCCTCCCGCGCAGCCACGGTGTGCATGTCCTTGTCGCCCCGGCCGGAGAGATTCACCAGCACCTTCTGCTCGGGTTTCATGGTGGCGGCGAGCTTCAGCGCGTAGGCCACGGCATGGCTCGACTCCAGCGCCGGGATGATCCCCTCGGTGCGGGTGAGGGTGTGGAAGGCGGCCAGTGCCTCGTCGTCGTCGATGGCAACGTACTGCACCCGACCGGTATCCTTGAGCCAGGCGTGCTCGGGACCCACACCCGGGTAGTCGAGGCCGGCGGAGATGGAGTGGGTCTCGATGATCTGGCCGTCGCGGTCTTCCATCAGGTAGGTGCGGTTGCCGTGGAGCACGCCGGGCTGGCCGGCACACAGTGGAGCGGCGTGGTGACCCGTCTCCAGCCCCTCGCCCGCCGCTTCCACGCCATACATTGCTACCCCCTCGTCCTCGAGAAAGGGGTGGAACAGGCCGATGGCGTTGGAGCCACCACCAACGCAGGCCACCAGCGCATCGGGAAGATCGGCGGTCATCTGGCGCATCTGCTGGCGTGCCTCGCGACCGATGACGGTCTGGAAATCACGCACCATGGCGGGATAGGGATGGGGCCCGGCCACGGTGCCGATGATGTAGAAAGTGTTGTCCACCGTGGCCACCCAATCGCGCATGGCCTCGTTGAGGGCATCCTTGAGGGTTTTCGAACCCGAGGAGACGCTGCGCACCTCGGCGCCCAGCAGGCGCATGCGGTAGACGTTGGCCTCCTGGCGCGCCACGTCCACCTCACCCATGTAGACCACGCACTCCAGCCCCAGGCGTGCCGCCACCGTGGCGGTGGCCACGCCGTGCTGGCCGGCACCGGTCTCGGCAATGATGCGGGTCTTGCCCATGCGCTTGGCCAGCAGCGCCTGGCCGATGGTGTTGTTCACCTTGTGCGCGCCGGTGTGGTTGAGATCCTCGCGCTTGAGATAGATCTGGGCACCACCGTTCTCGCGGCTGAGGCGCTCCGCATGGTAGATGGGCGACGGCCGCCCCACGTAGTGCTGCAGGTCCGCATCCAGCTCGGTGAGGAACTGTTCGTCCTGCATGTACTTCTCGTAGGCCTCGCGCAGCTCCTCGAGGGGCTCCATGAGGGTCTCGGCCACGAACAGGCCACCATAGGGGCCGAAATGACCGTGTTCATCCGGCATATGCCGGTAATCAGGCTTTTCCAAGGGTTGCTCCTCGCATGAATCGTTCAATCCTGTCGGCATCCTTGATGCCGGGCGCGCTTTCCACGCCACCACTCACGTCCACGGCCCAGGGCTGTACCTGCCGCACTGCCTCGGCCACGTTCTCCGGGTTCAGTCCGCCGGCGAGCACGATGCGGCTGCGCAGCGAGACCGGTATGCGCTCCCAGTCGAAAGCCTCCCCGGTACCGCCGGGCACACCGGGACGGTAGGCGTCCAGCAGCAGCGCCGAAGCGGCGGAATAGCGCCGTGCTTCCGCCTCCAGGTCCACCCCCTCCTTCATGCGGACGGCCTTGATCCAGGGACGTCCGTGCCGGGCACAGTAGTCGGGACACTCGTTGCCGTGAAACTGCAGCAGATCGACCCGGGTCACCTTCACCACCTCGGCAATGGTCTCGGCATCGGCATTGACGAAGAGCGCCACCGTGGTGACGAAGGGCGGTAGCGCGGCGATGATCCGGGCCGCCTGCCCCGGCTCGACGTTCCGCGGGCTGGGCGGATAGAAGACGAACCCCAGGGCATCGGCACCCGCGCGTGCAGCCGCCAGGGCATCATCGAGCCGGGTGATGCCGCAGATTTTCACTCGCGTGCGCATTAGGTGCCGGATTATATCACTGTGGAAGCGGCACCCCCGCCGGGAACCTGAGCAGTTACCTACAGGAACCGCAGGGGATCACTGGAACTACGCCGGGGCCTTGGCAGGTCGAATTCATCCGGGTAGTCCACGTGGTGGAAATAGAGGCCATGGGGCGGCGCGGTAACTCCCCCGAGGGTGCGGTCCCGGTGCTCCAGCACCTCGGCCGCCCAGTTCTCGGGCTGCTCCCCGGCACCAATGGCAATGAGCACCCCGGCGATGTTCCGCACCATGTGATGCAGGAAACCGTCGGCACTCACTTCGAGGCAGATGAGATCCTCCTGGCGCTCCACCCTCAGGTGGTGGAGCGTGCGCACTGGACTCTTCGCCTGGCAGTGCACAGTACGGTAGCTGGTGAAGTCATGGCGTCCCACGAGCACCTGCCCCGCCCGGTGCATGAGCGAAGCGTCCAGCGGGCGGTGGATCCAGGTGACCCGGTGGGCGAACAGTGCGGGGCGGCTCAGCCGGTTGAGTATCCAGTAGCGGTAGGTACGCCGGACGGCACTGAAGCGGGCATGGAAGTCATCGGGCACTTCCGTTGCCCAGAGCACGGCAACGTCATCCGGCAGATTCACGTTGCTTCCCATGATCCAGCCATGGGTCGCCCTGCGAGCCGTGGTGTCGAAGTGGACCACCTGCTCGCTGGCGTGCACGCCGGTATCGGTGCGACCGGCACAGGTGACCGACACCCGGTGGTCCGCCACCCTGGAAAGCGACTGCTCCAGCACTTCCTGGACCGTCCTCACGCCTTCCTGCTGGGTCTGCCAGCCATGGAAACGGCTGCCGTCGTACTCCACTCCCAAGGCTATCCGCACATCTTCCTCCAAAAAGCAGGGGCGCCGCAGCGCCCCGAGCAGTCACCCCTGTTCCGGCTCCGCCGGTCTACCCTTCCAGCTGGGAGAGCAACTCGCCGGCGGCTTCCTTCTGGGAAGGCGTTCCGTCTTCCTGAACCTCGTGAAGGATACTCCGCGCGCCGTCCGCGTCGCCGATCTCCATGAAGGCCTTGGCCAGCTCCAGCTTGGTCTCCACCTCGTCCCCGATCTGGGAGTCCTCGTTGCTGATGGTCTGGCTGGGCGCCTCCTCGTCGCTCAACTCCTCGGCGGGTATGGTGCCGGTAAGGCTCTCCAGCGCGGAAATCCCGCTTTCCTCCAGGTCGATGGGTTCATCCAGCACCTGGGAGTCGGCCATGACCCCCTCGAGATCATCGGCGAGGTCCGCCAACGTCTCATCGAGCATGTTGCTCTCGATGCCAAGTTCTCCGAGATCGTTGATATCGGCCAGCTCGGTGTGCAGCTCAGTCTCGTTGAATTCGAGATCCATACCACTCGGTTCCTTGCTCATCTCGGTTTCCGTTGCCTTCGCCTCCTTGTGCTCCCCCGGCTCGATCTGCAGGCTGGGCAGTTCGAGATCGAGATTGCTGAAACTGTCCACGGGCTCGCTCTCCGGGTTGAGGGCCGAGTCGACCTCCTCGGCAAGCGTGCTCAGGTCGAGGGAGAGCTCACTCTCGGGCTCCGTATCCGGTGCAGGCTCCGACTTGAGTGCGCCTGCTGCGGCCGCAGCGGCAAAGAGCGGGTTGTTCCTGTCCAGGTCACGCCCCATGGTCAGGATGTGCTCCCAGGCCTTGGGATCCTCCTTGTCCTGCCCGGCAGCCTTCATCTCTTCGACCAGCTTCTCGAATTCATCCTTCTTCTGGGTGGCGTAGTACACCTCGAGCATCTTGTGGCGGACAGCGGCACTCTCGTCACCGTTCTCCATGGCCTCGCGCAGGATCTCCTCGGCCTGACTGTAACGCCCGTAGGCGATATAGACATCGGCTTCGGAGACGGGATCGACGTCCACCGTGTCCTCGTTCAGGGCACGCAGTTCCTCGGTGGAGTATTCGCTCAGGAAAGAGGTATCACCGATGGCACTGTCAGCGGCCTGCTGCAGCGCAGCGGCATCCTCTTCCTCGAGAATGCTCTCGGTCTCGCGTGTTTCCGCGCGGGGTGCTGTTGCCGAAGGTGGAATCTCCTGCGTTTCCGTTTCCTTGCGGCGCCGCGAAAAGGCCAGGCCGATGAGCCCCAGTAGAACTGCGCCACCACCACCGGCGACCAGTTTCCAGTTGTCCGTCAGCCACTGCGTCCACTGTTCGCCACCTGATTTGGGCTCCTCGATCAGCTTGGGCCCGGGGGCTTCGGCTTCAGCCGTTGTGGCGGGTGCTGCCTCGATGGTCTCCACCCGGGTCTCTTCTTCCACGACAGCCGGGGCAGGCTCCTCCGTAACGGTGGAGACGACAGCCTCACCCGTTTCCGTTTCTCCCGCCGGTGTTGTCTCTTCCGACACGCCGGGCTCCTCTGGAGCCGCTTCCTCGGCCACCTCCTCCACGACCTCTTTCTCGACGGTCGATTCAGGCGCCGGCTCTGCCGTTTCTGTCGTCTCTTCTGTTGCCGAAGGCGTCGTTGCCTGCTGGGTAACCGCGGATTCTGCGGCCACACTGCCAGCTGCCGTCTGAGCCTGCAGCTGGGCCAGTTCCTCGTCCTTGAGTTTCAGCAACCGGCTCATCTCCTCGAGCTTGGATTCCATGGAATCCATCCGCTGGCGCAGGTTTTCCGCTTCCTGGCGTGCGGTGGCCGCCTCTTCTTCGACGAGCAGCAGCTTCTGGCGCAGCGCCTCCCTGTCGGCATCCTGGGCACCGGCACTTTCGCCCGTTCCCGGCTCGGAAACTACTTTATCCTCGGCACCGGCTATCTTGAGCCTGGCCTCCTCGGCGGCAGGTTCCGTTTCCGCAACGGCAGTCTGTGGTGCCGCTGCGGCCTCTTCTTCAGTTGGCCCGGCCTCCTCGGGGGTTGCCGAACCTGTTTCCGTTTTCGCGATCCAACCTTCGCTAAGGCGCCCGAATTCGGCAACGGCCTCTTTCCGGCCAATGCTGCGGATTTCGTTCTCTTCCGGAATGCGCAGCACCTGGCCCTTTTTCAACAGGTTGATATCGTTGTTGAGGAAGGCACTGGGGTTGGCCTTGTACAGGGCCACCATCATCTGATGGATGGAGATTCCCGCAGGCCGCAAGCGGTCCGCGATCTTCCACAGCGTCTCGTTGCTCTGGACGGGCCCGTACTCCCCTCCAGGAGTGGCCGCGGCATACCGGCTTTCCGCTGCAGGAGCGCCTGGCTCCACCGGCTCGGTACGACGGGGAGCGGCAGCGGCTGCTGGCGCCGTCACCTTCGGCGCCCTCCTCTTGGTTACCACGGGGGGATCGAGGAGTACCGTGTATTCACGTACCAGCTGCCCTTTGGGCCAGGCCACCTGGACGAAGAAATCCAGGAAGGGCTCACGGATGGGAACGTCACTGGTGATCCTGATGACGGCCTTGCCGTCCCGGGTACGTATCGGTTTGAACTTGAGTCGCGAGAGCAGGAAGGGACGCTCCACCCCTGTCTGGGCAAAAACCTCCGCCGGAGCCAGGCCGACTCTCAGGCTATCGAGCTCTCCCTTCTTCACCGACAGCAGCTCGATCTCTGCCTCGAATTTTTCGTTGAGTGCCGATGAGGTCTTGATCTCCCCCAGACCCAGGGCATAAACAGACAGGGGCAATGTGCCCACTGCGAGTGAAACCGCCATTGCCAGCTTGCGGACCATGCTTCCTCCCAGAATCTACCGCTCTATTTTCGTAGTATCAGCAACCTCGGTTCTGTTCGCGGAACGACCTGTATCGCCCCGTATCCACAGCCCTTTTCCCTGCCCGAAAGGAATCTCAGGATGGTTCTGATAAACCCAGGCTAACTATAGCCCAGCGCATGATTTTCACCAACAGACAAGGCACCAAAGTGCGACATGGCGCAAAGCAGGCGGTTAAATCAGCGTTTCAGGAGGATCCTCAGCATGCGGCGCAGGGGTTCGGCAGCACCCCACAGGAGCTGGTCGCCCACGGTGAAGGCGGAAAGGTAGTCCGGGCCCATGTTCATCTTGCGCAGGCGCCCCACGGGCACCTCGAGGGTACCGGTGACTTTTGCCGGCGTCAGTTCGTGCACGGTGATGTCGCGCTCGTTGGGGATCACCTTGGACCAGTCGTTGGCCTCGTCGAGCATGGCCTCGATCTCGTCCAGGGGCACCTCCTTCTTCAGCTTGATGGTGAGCGCCTGGCTGTGGGAACGCATGGCACCGATGCGCACGCAGATGCCGTCGATGAGAATGGGCGCGTCGCTGCGACCGAGGATCTTGTTGGTCTCCACCTGCCCTTTCCACTCCTCCTTGCTCTGGCCGTTGTCGAGCCTGACGTCGATCCAGGGAATGAGACTGCCGGCCAGGGGAACGCCGAAATTCTCGGTGGGAAAGTCGTCGCTGCGCATGGTCTCGGTGACCTTGCGATCGATCTCCAGGATGGCCGAAGCGGGATCGTGCAGCAGGTCGGCCACGGCGTGATGCAGCGTGCCCATCTGGGTGAGCAGTTCGCGCATGTTGCGCGCACCGGCACCGGAAGCCGCCTGGTAGGTCATGGCGCTCATCCACTCCACCAGGTCGTGCTGGAAGAGCCCCCCCAGTCCCATGAGCATGAGGCTCACGGTGCAATTGCCGCCGATGAAGTCCTTAACGCCCTTGCCCAGGGCCTGATTGATGACGCCCCGGTTCACCGGGTCGAGGACGATGATGCTGTGATCGGCCATGCGCAGGGTCGAGGCGGCATCGATCCAGTAGCCTTTCCAGCCGGCCTTGCGCAGCGGTTCGAACACGGACCTGGTGTAGTCGCCCCCCTGGCAGGTGACGATCACCTCCATCTTCTTCAGCTCCTCGATGTCGGTGGCGTCCTTGAGAGGCGGAATCGCCTTGCCGATATCGGGCCCGGCCTGCCCCACCTGGGAGGTGGTGAAGAACACCGGCTCGTCGATGTCCGCAAAATCGTTCTCCTGGCGCATGCGCTCCATGAGCACCGAGCCCACCATGCCGCGCCAGCCTACGAAACCTACTCTTTTCATCACTCTGCTGAACCTGTGTCTGATCTCGTTACTCGAATATGACTCTTCGCTATCATGCAGCGCCTTGAAGCTTCTGGCTTTGCGCTTCCACGGCCTGTATCAGTTCCTGCATGGCTTTGACCTCGGACTCCTCGAAAAAGACTTCTCCACACTGGCTGCAGACCCAGGCCGGCACCTCGTCCAGACTCACATGAACACCTTTCCGGTCCACGTGGAAAGGGGCCGTCCCCCGAAACATCTCGCCACCACACAAAAAGCATTTCATCCGTTCTTTCTCCGCTTGAAACCCGGCTCCCACCTGGCAGGGTCCGGAAGATATGCCGTTATGACCACCAAGTACTCCTGCTTGGCTGCACAAACCACGTGGATGGGCCTCTCATTGGTTCCGAAACCGAGCATGAGGCAGCTGCTCCCCCTGGCATCTTCCGGGTAGTCTTCAATGATACTTCCTTCCAATAGGACCTGTCGGACCTCCGCTGCCCGCCATGGAGAGCGAAGCGAAGGCGGGTAGTCCCCGGTAGCCGCGAGGCGACACGGGATACCCGACGTGCCGAAGGCGCCAAAGGGGATCCCAAGGGAGCATCCGAACGCGGCGTCCAGTCATATGGGAGACCGGT
>QNZQ01000090.1 GCA_003972985.1 Gammaproteobacteria bacterium
CGGTGTGTAGCCGCAACGAGCTTGCGATGTTGTGGCGGAACGCCGGGTGACCAGGACGGCCGGGGCACCAATGAGTTGTCGAAGATCGAGTCGATTTTGGGGACTCGGATGTCCCAAAATCTTTCACGAGATCGAAGACTCGCTTGATTCCCCACGCAGGAGCGGCCTCCCGGCCGCGAACAACCCTTAGGCCATGCCCACCACGTGGTAGCCGGCGTCCACGTAGAGCACGTCGCCGGTGATTCCGGAAGCCAGGTCGGAACAGAGAAATGCCGTGGCATTGCCCACCTCGTCGATGGTGACGTTGCGCCGCAGGGGATTCCTTTTCTCCCCCTCGGCCAGCATGGAGCGGAAGTTGTTGATGCCGGAGGCTGCCAGGGTGCGGATGGGGCCGGCGGAGACGGCGTTCACCCGCGTGCCTTCGGGGCCCAGGGAGTCGGCCAGGTAGCGGGTGGTGGCTTCCAGCGCCGCCTTGGCCACGCCCATGACGTTGTAGTTGGGTATGGTGCGCACGGCACCCAGGTAGGTCATGGTGACCAGGGCGCCGTTGCGGCCCTGCATCATCTCCCGTGCGGCCTTGGCCAGTGCGGCGAAGCTGTAGGTGCTGATGTCCATGGCGGTCTGGAATCCCTCGCGGGTGATCGCCTCCACGAAAGTGCCCTCGAGCTGGTCACGGGGGGCGAAGCCGATGGAGTGGACCAGGCCGTCTAGGCCATCCCACTTGTTGGCCAGTTCCACGAACAGCTGTTCGATCTGCTCGTCCTCGGAGACGTCCAGCGGCAGCACGATATCGGAGCCGAATTCCGCGGCGAATTTCTCCACGCGCCCCCTGAGCTTGTCACCCTGGTAGGTGAAGGCGAGCTGGGCTCCCTCGCGATGCATGGCTCTGGCCACGCCGTAGGCGATGGAGCGGTTACTGGCGACGCCGGTGATCAGTATCTTCTTGTCTTGCAGAAAACCCATGTTGCACCCTGTAGAGGAGTTGAATCAGGCGCTCATTGTACAAGACCGGCGGCCATTCGCGTGCGCTGTTCCTTTGCGGAGCTTTTGTGAACCACCCCGATGAAAAGCTGCGGATTTCATGCTTTCATGCCAGGGTGTCTCGAAAAATTGCAGGGAAAGCGGTTTTTCGGGACTCCCTTCGACGAGCAGCAGCCCTGGAATGCAACATGATGATGGAGGTTCTCAGTGAGATCGTTTCCCACCCGGAGTTCCCGGAAGGGGAGGCCTGGGTGCGCCACCCGCTGAAGGCCAACGAGGTGATCGTGAGCGAGGGCGAAGAGGGGGGCTCACTGTTCTTCATCGAAACGGGTGAACTGCGCGTCACGGGGCGGGTGGAACTGGAGGAGGAGCGCCGCGTGCAGCCGGGAATCTGCGACCTGGCGGCGGGAGACGTGTTCGGTGAACTGAGCCTCTTTGGCAACCGCACCCGGACCGCGAACGTCGCGGCCATCACCGACGCGGTGGTGGTGGAGCTGGACGGTGAGAAGCTTGGACGGTTTCTCGACCGCCATCCCGACCTGGGTTACCGGCTTCTCAAGGAGCTCTTCGAAACCCTGGCGGGCCGTCTCAGCCGGACCAACCGCCAGATGGAGAATCTCTTCGCCTGGGGACTCCGGGCCCACGGGATTCCCAAGTATCTCTAATTTGGTTACAAGGCTCAGCAGACCTGACGATCAGCTGAGGCTTGTACCTGATCAACGAGATAGATCCCCGAGCGGAAAATGGCAGGCCACCAGGTGGCCAGGCGCGAGCTCCCGGATCGGCGGCTCGGTTTCGGCGCAGAGCGGTTCCGCCCTGGGGCAGCGCGTGCGAAAACGGCAACCGCTGGGTGGATCGAGGGGTGAGGGCAGGTCACCGCTCAAGGGCACGACGGACTTGCGGCGTTCGATTACGGGATCCGGCACCGGAACCGACTCCATGAGCGCCTTGGTGTAGGGGTGGCGCGGCTGGTGGAAGAGCCTGTCCCGGCCCGCCTGCTCTACCATTTTTCCCAGGTACATCACCATCACAGCGTGGCTGATCTGCTTTATCACGGCCAGGTCGTGGGCGATGAAGAGCATGCCCACGCCCGTCTCTTCCTGAAGTTCCGTCAGCAGGTTGACGATCTGTGCCTGGATGGAGACGTCCAGCGCGCTCACGGGTTCGTCGCAGATCAGCAGATCGGGACCGACGATCAGCGCCCGGGTGATGCCGATGCGCTGGCACTGGCCGCCGGAGAATTCGTGGGGATAGCGGTTGATCTGGTTTCCTTGCAGCCCGACCCGCTCCATCGTCTCTTCCACCCGCTGTCTGCGCTGTCGCCGTCCAAGTCCGGGCTCGAAGGCCTGCAGCGGCTCGGCGATGATCTCGCCAGCGGTCATGCGCGGGTCCAGGGAGGCCAGCGGGTCCTGGAAGACGATCTGCATCCTGCGTCGCCGTTGCCGCAGTTCCTCGTGGGAGAGCCCTGCCAGCTCCTCGCCGGCGAGTTTCACGCGGCCCCCGGTTATGGGCACCAGGCCGAGGATGGCGCGGGCCAGGGTGGACTTGCCGCAACCGGATTCCCCCACGATACCCAGTGTCCGCCCCGCTTCGAGCGCCAGTGAAATCCCGTCCACGGCCCTGAGCAGCCGGGCGGGTTCCAGCCATCCAGCGCCCGGGAGCTTGAAATGGACGCGGAGTCGTTCGACGCGCAACAGTGCCGTCACGGTCCCGGCTCCAGGTGACAGGCGACACGGTGGCCGGGTTCCGCCTCGACCAGCCCGGGCTGGTCGGTGGCGCACTGCTCCAGTCGTTCGCTGCAGCGATCGGCGAAGGCACAGCCCGGCGGGAGCTGCAGCAGGTTCGGAGGATTCCCCGGAATCGCCTGCAGCCGTTCACTGCTGTCCCGGTCCAGCCGCGGCACCGAGTTCAGCAGTCCCCGGGTATAGGGGTGGCGTGGCCGGTGGAAGAGGGTATCGACGGGCGCCAGTTCGCAGATGCGTCCGCCGTAGAGGACCATCACCTGGTCGCTGATACCGGCGATGACGCCCAGGTCGTGGGTGATCATGAGGATGCTCATGCCGAATTCCTGCTGCAGTTCATTGAGCAGGCGCACGATCTGTGCCTGCACGGTGACGTCCAGCGCGGTGGTGGGCTCGTCGGCGATGAGCAGGTCGGGGCGGCAGAGCAGCGCCATGGCGATCATCACGCGCTGGCGCATGCCACCGGAGAATTCGTGGGGGTAGCGTTCGATGCGCCGGGCGGCGTCGGGGATGTGCACCGCTTCCAGCATGCGAATGGCCTCGCGGCGCGCGCCGCCCCGGTCCATGCCCCGGTGGTGCTGGAGTACCTCGGTCATCTGCCGTTCGATGGTGAGGTAGCTGTTGAGGCAGGTCATGGGATCCTGGAAGATCATGGCGATGCGGCTGCCGCGGATGCGGTTCATGGCTGCTGACGGCAGCCCCACCAGTTCCTGCTCCCGGAAGCGGATGCTCCCCTCCAGGCTGCCGTTGGCGGCGAGCAGGTTCATGATGGCCAGCACCAGCTGGCTCTTGCCCGAGCCGGACTCCCCCACGATGCCCAGCGTCTTTCCCTGTTCCAGGGTTAAGGAGAGGTCGTTCACCGCGTAGACGTCACCGTCGCCGGTGCGGAAGCGGACCTTCAGATTGCGCACTTCCAGCAGCGCCATCAGCGATCCTTGGGGTCCAGGGCGTCGCGCAGGCCGTCGCCGATGAAGTTGAAGCAGAAGAGGGTGGTGGCGAGGAATGCCGCCGGGAAGAGCAGGCTCCAGGGTGCGCTCTCCATGTCCTGGGCGCCTTCGTTCACCAGCGCGCCCCAGCTCGTGGCGGGTTCCTGCACGCCCAGGCCGAGGAAACTGAGAAAGGATTCGACGAGGATCACCTGGGGAATGGTGAGGGTGACGTAGACCACCACCACGCCGAGCAGGTTGGGCACGATGTGGCGCAGGATGATGCGTGGTGTCCTGACCCCGCTGGCGATGGCGGCTTCGACGAATTCCCGGTTCTTCAATGTCAGGGTCTGTCCGCGCACGATACGCGCCATGTCCAGCCAGTTGATGGCGCCGATGGCGATGAAGATGAGATAGATGTTGCGGCCGAAGAAGACCATCAGCAGGATGACGAAGAACATGAAGGGCATGGCGTAGAGGATGTCCACGATGCGCATCATGAAGGCATCGACGCGTCCGCCCAGGTACCCGGCGGTGGCGCCCCAGGTGGTGCCGATGATCAGGCTCACCAGGGTGGCGATGACGCCCACCAGCAGCGACATGCGGCCCCCGTAGAGGGTACGCACGAAGAGATCGCGACCCACGCTGTCGGTTCCGAACCAGTGTTTCGTCTCCAGGTTCGGCGGGGTGGAGATGTTGTCCCAGTCGATGGCGTCGAACTCCCAGGGGCTCAGCCAGGGGGCGGCGATCACCAGCAGGGCGATGAGCGCCAGCAGCACCATGGCGGTGAGCGCCGCCCGGTTGCGCAGCAGGCGCATCCAGGCGTCCTGCCAGAGGCTGCGGCCCTTGAGTGCAGTGGATACTTTCACCGGTACCTCACCCTTGGGTCCAGCGCGGCGTAGAGCAGGTCCACGATGAAGTTGAAGAGGATGATGAGCGTACCGTAGAAGACCACCACGCCCATCACCAGGGTGTAGTCCCGGTTCAGGGCGCCCTGCACGAAGTAGCGGCCCAGGCCGGGGATGCCGAAGATCTGCTCGATGACCACGGAGCCGGTGATGACGGCTGCGGTGGCCGGGCCCAGGAAGGAGATCACCGGCAGCAGCGCCGGCTTGAGCGCATGGCGCAGGATCACCACGCGCTCCGGCAATCCCTTGGCGCGCGCGGTGCGGATGGCGTTGCTGTGCAGCACCTCGATCATGCTGCCGCGCATCAGGCGCGCGATGTAGGCGATCTGCGGCAATGCCAGGCCCACGATGGGCAGCAGCAGGTTGCGCCACTGGCCGTCGTTCCAGCCCCCGGCGGGGAGCCAGCCCAGGTGGACGGCGAACACCAGTATGAGGATGGGTGCCAACACGAAGTTGGGGATGGAGATGCCGGTCATGGCCAGGGTCATCACCGTGTAGTCGGTGGCGCGGTTCTGGCGCAGCGCCGCGAGCGTACCCAGGGTCACGCCGATCACCAGTGCGATGAGAATGGCGGCAACCCCGAGGCGCATGGAGACGGGAAAACCGGTGGCGATGAGTTCGTTCACCGAGTAGTCCTTGTACTGGAAGGAGGGGCCGAAATCGCCGTGCAGCAGGTCCCAGAGGTAGCGCCCGTACTGTTGCAGCAGCGGTTCGTCCAGGTGGTACTTCCGGTCCAGGTTGGCCTGGATCTCCGGGGGCAGGGACTTCTCCGTGTCGAAGGGGCCGCCGGGGGCCAGGCGCATCATGAAGAAGGCCAGCGTGAGCAGGATCAGCAGGGTCGGAATGGCCCCCAGCAGCCGTTTCAGCGTGTAGCCGAGCATGGTCAGGAGAGAATGGTTCCGTGGCTCACGGTTTCTTCTTCAACCCGATGAATTCGAAGAAGGGTTCCAGCGAGCGTTCCCTGCCCAGGAAGGCGCGGATGGAGTCCTCGATTTCGCGGGAACCGCCCACGGCATAGATCTCGTTGCGCAGGCGCATTCCCGTAGGCAGGTCCATGAGTCCGCCGGGCGCTTTCCTGAATACCGAGGCCATGTCGGCGGAGATGGCATCCGCCCAGGCGTAACCGTAATAGCCGGCATCGTAACCGCCGCCCAGATGGCCGAAGGAGGCGACGAAGGCGGTGCCCTCCGGCACCGGCAGGTAGGTCTCGCTCATGATGCGGTTGGTTTCGCTGACGAAATCGTCGAACACCTTTTCGTCGGTGGTCATGTGGATGGCCAAGTCGAGCAGGCCGAAGGCGATTTGGCGACGGTAGTGGGTGCCGATGGTGGCCAGGCGTGCGGCTTCCATCTGTTCGAGGGTTGCGGTGGGAATGTGCTGCTTCCCGTCCCGGTAGTCCACGGCGAAGCGGTCCAGCACCTTCTTGTCCCGTACCCAGTTCTCCAGCATCTGCGAGGGCGCCTCGACGAAGTCGCGGGGCACCGAGGTGCCGGAGAACTCCATGTAGTTGGCCTGGGTGAGCACCGAGTGGAGGGCGTGGCCGAATTCGTGGAACAGGGTCTCCACGTCGTCGAAGGTGAGCAGCGATGGCTTGCCGTTGGCCGGTGGCGGGAAGTTGCAGACGAGCGCCACCACGGGCCGCTGGTAGCTGCCGCCGCTCAGCCGCTTTCCGGGCGTGATGCCGAACTGGGCGAAGTGGTTGTACTTGCCTTCGCGCGGAAACATGTCCATGTAGATGAACCCCAGCGGGGCGCCGCTGGCCGAATCGGTGACGGCATACAGGCGTAGGTCGTCCACCCACTTGTAGGGGGGCTCTACGGGCTGGATGCGGATACCGAACAGCTCCTCGAAGATGCCGAACATCCCCTGCAGGGTGTTCTCGAGCTCGAAGTAGACTTTCAGCGCGGCGGTATCGATATTGTAGCGTCGCTTCTTCAACTGGTTCCTGTAATAGGGCACGTCCCAGGTGTGGATGACGGCCTCGGCGTTGCCGGTTTCCCTGATCTTGAGTTCGCGGAAGGTTGCCAGTTCTGCCTTGAACTTGGGAGCCAGCCCCTCGGAGAGGTCCAGGAGGAACTTCCGGGCGGTCTTTGCGTTCTTTGCCATCTTGGGCTCGATGCGGTAGTCGGCCCAGTTGTCGTAGCCGAGCAGGGTGGCGATCTGTGCGCGGATCTTCAGCATCTCGGCAAAAAGGGGGATGTTCTTCTCCCGCGCGCGATTGGAGCGTGCGATGACCAGGCGCTTGCGAGTCTCCTCGCTGCGGGCATTGCGCAGCACCTCCAGAACCTGCCAGGTCACGTTCGCATTGACCCGGTACCTGCCATCCTTGCCGAGAATCTCCTCGTTGGCGAGGAAATCCTCCGACACGCCATCGAGTTCTTCCCGGGAGTATTCCACCAGGGTATCGGATTGCGTGATGTTGCGGCGGAACTCCAGGCCGAGGTCGTTCAGCCGGTTTTTGAGCGCCTGTAGCTTGCTGCGTTGTGCCTCAGGCAGTTCCATGCCGTTGCGCCGGTAGTCCCGCAGTACGGTCTTGAGCAGCATGGCGTCTTCGCCCTGCAGAGTAGGCTTGGTGTCGGCGTAGGCCTTGACGGCCTGGTAGACGTCCCGGCGGAAGGAGCTGTCGACGAACCAGGTCTGCAATTTCCGGCTCGCTTCGTGGGCGGCATCGCGTAGCGCCTTGTCCGGGCTGGTTTCGTGGATCAGGTCCAGGCGTCCGGACGCCAGCACCACGGGATAGTAGGCAGCGTCCAGTGCCGCCACGGTATTGGCAAAGGTCGTCTGATCCGGTTTCAGCGCGGCGATGGCGTCCAGCCGTTGGTTACCGGTGGCCATGGCGGCCTGCGTCGTGGCCTCGATCTGCCCGGTGGTGGTTTCCCAGCTGGGCAGCTCGAAGCGGACCTTGGCTTTTCGGGCCGCTTCCTGGAAGGAGGCCAGGGAATCGGTGGCGGCGGGAGAGGCCGCCAGGTCGCCGAGGCCCAATAGCTGGGCGGCAAGGAGCAATGCTATCCCTGTTGTTCTCATCATTTCGGACTCAGTGCTTCAGGATATAGAGGTTCTTGGTGTAGTGATGGTCGAGGATGTTGGGCGTGAAGTTGCCGACCCAGGGTTTGACCAGGTGCTTGGAGACATAGCCGTAGAGGGGGATCACCGGGTGATCGCGCAGGGCGATGGCTTCGGCCTGCTTCAGCAGTGCAAAGCGCTTTTCGGCATCGGTTTCCACGGCGGCATCGGCCAGCAGCGCATCGTACTCCGGATTCGCGTAGGCGGAGTCGTTGAGGCCGTGATTGCTCTTGAGGATCTCCATGAAGGTGTAGGGGGCGTTGTAGTCTCCGATCCAGCCGGCGCGGAACACCTGGGTGACCTGCTTGCGCTTGCGGTTCTCGAGAAACACTTTCCACTCCTCGTTGACCAGCCGCACCTTCACGCCCAGGGCCTGTTTCCACATGGCGGCAATGGCAATGGCCACCTTCTTGTGGTTCTCGCTGGTGTTGTAGCGGATCTCCACGGTGAGCGGGTTGGCACGCGAGTAGCCGGCTTCGGCGTAGAGCCTGCGCGCCTCGGCGATGCGCTTCTTCTGCGGCCAGTCCGCGTAGTCCAGCCTGGCCGGCTGGTAGCCCGCGATGCCTTCGGGAACCCAGGAATAGAGCGGCTTCTCGCCCATGCCCGTGATCTTCTCCACCAGGATCTCGCGGTTGATGGCCAAGGAGAGGGCGCGGCGCAGTTTCGGGTTGTTCCTGAAGGGCGGACGGGTAAGGTTGTAGCCGTAGTAGTAGGTGCCGAGGTAGGGTGAGACCTTCAGCTCCCCGGCGAGGTTCCTGCGGATCCAGCGGAACTGCTGCAGGGGAATGGCCTCGGTGATATCGATTTCACCGGCGCGGTAGCGCTTGAGTTCGGTGGACTGGTCCTCGATGGGATAGTAGTAGACGATGTCAATACGGGTATCGGCGTCGTCCCAGTAGTAGGGATTGCGCACCAGCTCGACATGGGACTGGATCACCCACTCCTGGAGCCGGTAGGCGCCATTGGATACCAGCTTGCCTGGACGGGAGAACCTGTCACCATGTTTTTCCACGCTGGTCCTGTGCACCGGGTAGGCGCTGGAATGGGTCAACAGTCCCAGGAAATAGGGTGTGGGTGCCTTGAGGGTGATCTGCAGGGTGTGGTTGTCGAGTGCCTCGACACCGAGGGTATCCAGCGGTTTCCTGCCGCCGATCACGGCTTCCGCGTTGAGGATGGGGGCCAGGATCTGCGAATACTTGGAGCCGGTTTCCGGCGCCACGGAGCGGCGCAGCCCGTAGACGAAATCGTGGGCGGTGACAGGATCGCCGTTGGACCAGCGCGCTTCGGGGCGGATGTGGAAAGTATAGCGCCTGCCGTCTTCACTGATCTCCCAGGAACTTGCAGTGCCCGGAACGATGCGGCCGTCGGGAGCCTCCAGGGTCAGGCCTTCGTAGAGATCCCGGAGAATGTTGGCGGAGGGCACGCCCTCGCTCCTGTGGGGATCCAGGGTCTGTACCTCGGCGCCGTTGCCGCGGTGCAGGACCTGTTCTTTCGCCAGCATGGCGGGATCAGGTCCGGCAGCGAATACAACTGAGTTCAGCAGGACGAGCGACAGCAGCAGGAACCTGTGCATCATGAGGGGTTTTCCGGAAGCTGAAATGGCCGAAAGGGGGCGATGGGCGCTTTCAAAGGGTACGTATCACCGTGAGGGTCTGCCCCGGGCGCAGGTTGTTGCTGGCGAGGCGGTTCCACTTCTTCAGATCCTGGATCCTCACGCCGAAGCGGCGCGCGATGCGATAGAGCGAGTCTCCCTTGCGCACGCGGTATTTCATCCGGTGGCGGGCGACCGCGGAGGTATCGATGGCCAGCGTGGGCGAGGCGGAGAGGGGGATGATGAGATCCTTCCCGGCGCGGATTCTGTGATTGTGCAGGTGGTTGGCCTGCATCAGGGCGGCGACCGTGACGCCGTGCTTGCGCGCGATGCCCGACAGGGTATCTCCGGGCCGGATCCGGTAGCGGGTCCAGCGCAGGCGTTCACCGGCGGGGAGCCGGGAGAGGTTCTCGAGGAACCGGTCCACCTTGCCCACGGGAAGCAGCAGGTAGTGCGGTCCCTCCGGGTGGGTGGCCCAGCGGTTGAAGCCGGCATTTAGCCGGATCAGCTCCTCCGCGGGCATGTCCGCCAGCCTGGCCGCCACCTTGAGATCCAGCTGTTCGCCGATCTCCACCTTGGTGAAGCGGGGATCGTTGTCGATCTTCGGCAGGGCGATGTCGTAACGCTGGGGGTCGGCAATGATGCGGGAGAGGGCCAGGATGCGCGGCACGTACTGGCGGGTTTCGGCGGGCAGCCTGAGTGACCAGAAGTCGGTGGGTTTCCCCTTTGCGAGATTGGCGTTGATGGCCCGGGCCACGGTGCCGCCACCGGCATTGTAGGCGGCCATGGCCAGCAGCCAGTCATTGTCGAAGCGGTCGTGGAGCTTCTGCAGGTAGTCCAGTGCGGCCTGGGTGGAGGCAACGGGATCGCGCCTGGCGTCGTACCACCAGTCCTGCTTGAGGCCGAAATAGCGTCCGGTGGCCGGCATGAACTGCCAGAGGCCTGCGGCACCGTGGCGTGAATAGGCCGTGGGCCGGTAGCCGCTCTCGACGCAGGGCAGGAGCGCGATCTCGGCAGGCATGCCCCGCTTCCTCACTTCCTGGAGGATGTGGTACAGGTAGGGCTCGCCACGCGCGAGCTGGCGGGTGAGGGATTCACCCCGTGAACGGTAGGTGGCGATCTCCCGGTCGATGGCCGGGTTTTCTACCGCTTGCAGCTGGAATCCGGCCACCACCAGATTCCACAGGTCTGCGGGAGCCTCGCTCTCCACGCTCTCCGGGATGCTTACGGCTGTGCCGAGTGCCGCGAGCTCATCGACTGTATCGGTCGCCGTTTCATTCTGGAGGGGGGGTGTGCCCGCCTGGCGCGCAGGGTTGGTCTGGCAACCGGTGAGCACCAGCAGCAAAACCGAAAGAAGACAGATCCCGCGCAACATCATCACCCAATCCTGCAAGAAACACCTCGCAAACTATACGAGATCCGGCTTTCGAGTGCCAGTGAACCGGAACGCTTCCAGGACCTTGCCACCGGGCATATTTCAGGGCTACGCCACCTTAATTGGGGCAGGGCGGGAACCTGCTCGGAAAACCGCCGTGAATACATCCATGGCCTCTCCAGGCATCCTGCCTCCCGCGGCACTCGCACATCCCTGTGCATCGTAGGCTCTGCGTCGGCATGACCTCCAGGGATGGAGGAAATGCTGGAAATGTCGGGAACATTTCCAGTGCCCTGCCTCCGAAGTTTTCCGATCAGGTACCCGCCCCGCTTTTCAATAGCTTACGCCATTAGATGACGTCGTCCTGAGGCATGTTATCGCACCCGGTGCAGTACAGGCCGCTTCTCTTTACAATGTCCCGATGGGTAATCCTGCAGAAAACCGGGCGCTGGTGGAGTCCTTGGACCGCTGGTTCCATACTGACCTGGGCACGCTGGTGCTCGAAGAGGAGCGGAAGCAGCTGGGGCAGCTGTCCACCACCCTGTTCGGCTATTACCTGCTGGAGGTGAGCCTGCTGTGCCACCGCCCGGACTACCTCGCTGAGTGCCCCATTCGCCGCCGGTTCAGACTGAGCCCCTGTCCGGCGCAGGGTAACCACATTCTCTCCAGGCCCGAGCAGCTTCCCGTGGCCACCGATTACATCGATGCCGTGGTTCTGCCGCACACCCTCGATTTTTCCGCCGATCCGCGCCAGGTGCTGCGCGAGGTGGAACGGGTGTTGATACCGGAGGGGAAGGTGATCATCACCGGCTTCAATCCCTGGAGCCTGTGGGGGCTCTGGCGTGCCATGCCCGGAGCCAGTCGGAAACTGCCCTGGAAGGGCCATTTTCTCTCCTTTTCCCAGGTCGAGGACTGGCTGTCACTGCTGGGATTCGACGTGGAACAGGCGCGTACGCTGCTGTTCAGGCCGCCGTGGAAAAGGGCCTTTCTCATGCGCCACGCGATGCTGATGGAGCGGTTCGGTGAGCGGCTCTGGCCCTGGCTGGCCGGGGTCTATATCATCGTGGCCACCAAGCGGGTCTCCACCCTCACGCCAATACGCCCTCGCTGGAGGCTGCAGCGCAAGTTGAAAAAGGCCAGCGTGGAGCCCGTTGCCAACCTGCTCAATCCCGGGGAAGAGAAGGGCCGGTCCGATGCCTGATGATCTCGTGATGCTGTACACCGATGGAGCCTGCAAGGGCAATCCCGGGCCAGGTGGCTGGGGCGCGCTGCTGGAATACCGGGGCGTGGAGAAGGAGCTCTGGGGCGGCGAACCCCGGACCACCAACAACCGCATGGAGCTGCAGGCCGTCATCGAGGGGCTGAAGGCACTGAAGAAGCCGAGCCGGGTGAGGATCGTGACCGACTCCCAGTACGTGAAGAACGGCATGCAGCAGTGGATCCACAACTGGAAACGCAACGGCTGGCGTACCGCCGCGAAGAAGCCGGTGAAGAACGCGGACCTGTGGCAGGAACTCGACCGGCTCGTGAACCTTCACCAGGTGGAGTGGGAATGGGTGCGCGGACACAGCGGTCACCCCGAAAACGAACGGGTGGACCAATTGGCCAACCGGGCCATCGAGGAGATGCGAACATGAGACAGATCGTCCTGGATACGGAGACCACCGGCCTCGAGCCTTCACTCGGACACCGCATCATCGAGATCGGTTGCGTGGAACTGGTGGAGCGCAGGCCCACCGGAAACGATTTCCACCAGTACCTGCAGCCGGACCGGATCATCGATCCAGGCGCCGTGGAGGTGCACGGCATCACCAACGAATTCCTGGCGGACAAGCCGCGCTTCGAGGACGTGGTGGAGGATTTCATGGCCTACGTGGAGGGTGCCGAGCTCATCATCCACAACGCCCCCTTCGACGTCGGATTCATCGATGCCGAACTGGAGCGGGTGGGAGGCTGGAAGCCGCTGGAGACCTACTGCACCATCACCGACACCCTGGTGATGGCGCGCGAGAAGCATCCCGGCCAGCGCAACAGCTTGGATGCGCTCTGTGGCCGCTACGAGATCGACAACTCCCAACGCCAGAAGCACGGGGCGTTGCTCGATGCCGAGATCCTGGCCGAGGTCTACCTGGCCATGACCGGGGGGCAGTCACTGCTGTCGCTGGAAGGGGAAGAGGAAGGCGGCGCAGGGCAGCCCGGAAGTGCCATTCGTCGTCTGCCCGCGGACCGCCCGCCGTTACCCGTGGTGATGGCATCGGAAGCGGAGCTGGCACTGCACCAGGCGCGGCTGGAAGCCATCGACAAGGCCAGCGGGGGGAGATGCCTCTGGCTGCATGAACCGGGATAGAACAAAAAGGTGATTAGGTACAAAGCTCATCAGGCCTGATATTCAGGTCATGGGCGGGTGCTGGAGAGACCGTCGGCGGCAGGGATGCCGCCGTCGAGCCTACATGGAGGTATTCACGGCGTGTCACTCCAGTGCCTGCCCATGACCTGGCGATCAGCTGAGGTTCGTACCTAATCACCGACAAAAAAGCTCCCGGGAGAATCCCGGGAGCAGGCTCGAAGCGGAGGTTTTCGAGAGGGTCAGAAGCTGTAGGAGGCGTTCAGGTAGAAGTAACGCCCGGGTTCGTTCATTAGCATCACCTCGCCGGTGCCGTCCAGCAGCAGGGTCAGGTCCTTGTAGGTATTGCTGATGGCGTAGGTCTCGTCGAAGACATTGTCGATGCCGCCGATGAGCACGATGCGGTCGGTGAGCTGGTGGCGCACGTTGAGATTCAGCACGGCCCAGCTGTCCAGTTCCTGCTCGCCGTTTTCACCGTCGTAGTCAGACCACTTGTCCGATGCGATGAGTTCCGCGCGCGCCAGGCTGTTGGGCATGTACTCCCAGTTCAGCGCCAGGTTGCCCTTCAGCGGCGGAATCTCGGGCATGTCGGTGCCGCTCTGGCCACTGAGCGGATCATCCTTCTTGCCGCGCTGATAGGCCAGCCCGAAGTCGAGATAGACCTCCTCGGTGAAGGACCAGGTGCCGTTGAGCGAGAAGCCGTAGAGGGTGGCATCCATGTTCTCGAATTTCTCGGTCATGCGGCTGTCGTTGTAGAAGATGAAATCGCCCAGCCAGCTGTAGAAGACCTTGGCCTTGAGGTAGAGGTTCTCCCAGTCGTTCTCCAGCCCCAGGTCGATTTCGGTGTTGCTGGTCTGGTCCAGGTCTGGGTTGCCGATGAGCCTGGCGGGCATGCCCATCATGGGCGCCGAGCGGAAGTAGAGTTCCCGCGCATCGGGCACGCGATAGGAGCGGCCTATGCCGCCGAATACCTTCATGCCGCTGTCGAAGGCCCAGGTGCCGAAAGCGAAGGCACTGAAGCTGTTGTAGTCGTTGTCCGGCAGGGTGCCACTGCCCGGCTCGATGCTGGTATCGTCGTAGCGGCCACCCACGCGCAGGTTGAAGCGATCGAAATCACGTTCGTACTCGGCGAAGAGGCCGATGTTCTTCGTGTCCACGTCGTCGATGCTCTTGATCCCGGTGATGCCGGAGCTCATGCCGTAGCCACGGTAGGTGCCGTCCCAGTTGCGTTTGCTGGTATCGATGCCGTAGGCGATCTCGCTGCCGGCATCGATGGCGGTGACGTTCTTCACCCGCAGGCCCTGGATTTCACTCTCGAGCTTGCTGATGCGCTCGTTGGCGGAGCCCGGTCCCGAGGAGATGCGGTAGTAGGTGGACATGGGATGCTTCACCTTGGAGAAGTAGTACTTCACCTCGAGCAGCTTCGACCAGCGTCCCAGGTCGGTGGCGGTGTAGTCCACATTGAAGAGGTCCGAGTTGTCATAGAGTGCATCCATCTTGCTGGAGGGATAGAGCACGTCGTCACTGCGGTTGGCGGTGTAGCCCAGTTTCAGCTCCTGGTTCTCGGCGATGTCGAAATAGAGCTTGCCCATGAAGGTCTGCTTCTCGTAGGCCTTCCGGTCCTCGTATTCGGGTTTGTAGCGTGCGGTGGAGTCGGGATAGAACTTCTTGATCTGCTCGGCAAAGGTATTGCCGTCGCCGTCCTCGTATTGGTCGCTCTCCTCGTGGGAGATGCTGGCCAGGGCACGTACCCGGTCGCTGCCGCCGGTGAGGGTGGCGGCCGCCTTCCAGTAGTTCCAGCTGCCCACATTGATGCTGAAGTCGCCGTGCAGGCCGGGCTCGGGCGCCCTGGTGGTGATGTTCACCGAGCCGCTCAGGGTGCCGAAGTTCTCCACGTCGTAGGGTCCCTCGTTGATCTCGACCGACTCCACGTTGTTGGTGAGGATGTGTGAAGTGGGCGGGTCCATGCGGTTGGGGCAGGCGCCGTAGATCTTGGCGCCATCCACCAGCACGTTGATGTTGTCCTTCTTCTGGCCGCGCAGGATGATGTCGTTGGCGATGCCGCTGCGACGCACCAGGGAGATCTCCGCGACGTTCTTGAACAGTCCCTCGGCCAGATCGGCCGACTTGACGTACTTGGCGCTGACGTCGGTGATCTTGGTGCCTTCCACCACGATGGGGCTCATCTCTTCAGCGGCTTCTTCGGCCTGCTCCACGGGGTCTTCTGCCAGTACGGGAGTGGTGCAGAGCGCGGCAACGAGCAGGGGGAGGAGCTTCTTTCTTTTCATCTCTGAGGTTCTCTTCCTGTGGGTTAGAATGGCGTTATATAAGGCAATTCTTATGCCTGTTATCCAAAGCCTTTTGGATCAATGGGTTGGGTCCTGGAAGGTGCCGGCGGTGGGGAAAAGGTGTGTGATATGAAACAGTGGGTGTGGCAAATGACACGGATTTTCGTGAGGAAGGGAGATCGATGAACGAACTCGTGGCGGCGCTGCTGAAGCCGGATGCCTGGCCCTTTCCCGTGAAGAGGGTGGAGCACCTGGAGACCCACATCTCCCATCTCTTCCTCGTGGGCGATTATGTCTACAAGGTGAAGAAGCCCGTGGATCTGGGCTTTCTCGACTTCTCCACCCTGGAGCGCAGGCGCTTCTTCTGCGAGGAGGAGGTGCGCCTGAACAGCCGCATGGCACCCGGTATCTATCTTGCCGCCGTGCCCATCACCCGCAACGGTGATGCCTTCCAGGTGGAAGGCGAAGGAGTGCCGGTGGAGTACACGGTGAAGATGCGGCGCTTCGACCAGGCAGGTCTGCTGGACCGTCACCCGTTGAACGCGGAAATCATCGACGCCCTGGCGCAGCGGGTGGCCGATTTTCATGCTTCGATTCCGGCTGCGCCGTCGGAGAGTGAATGGGGCCGGCCGGAGAAGGTCTGGTTCCCGGTGGAGCAGAACTACCGCCAGGTTCGGGAACTGGATCTTTTCCCACAGTTCGCCCACAGGCTGACGAGCCTGGAGGAAAAGGCTCGCCAGTGCTTCCGGGAGATCCGGGATCTCGTGGAGCAGCGCAGGGCCGAGGGCTTCATACGTGAATGCCACGGGGACATGCACCTGGGCAACATCGCCTGGGTCGAGGGGGAGGTGCTGGTCTTCGACGGCATCGAGTTCAACCCCGACCTGCGCTGGATCGACGTGGCCAACGACATCGCCTTCCTGCTCATGGACCTGGAATACCGTGGCGAGCAGCGCATGGCGTGGCGTTTTCTCAACCGCTACCTGGAACTCACGGGCGACTACGCGGCTGCGCGTCTGCTTCCCTTCTACAAGGCCTACCGTGCCATGGTGCGTGCCAAGGTGGCGGCGATCCGCCTGGCGCAGGAAGGGGGCGAGTCAGAAAGGCTGCAGCAGGAGTTCACCGGCTACCTCGAATATGCCGAGCGGTGCCTGGCGCCCGGCGGCAGGCCCGTGCTCTGCATCACCCATGGCCTTTCGGGCAGCGGTAAGAGCCACTTCTGCCTCGGGATGCGGGAGCGGCTGGGAATGATTCACCTGCGCTCCGACCTGGAACGCAAGCGCCTCTTCGGGTTGGCGCCGGAGGCCGGTTCCCGTTCGGCGGTGGAAGGCGGCATCTATACGCCGGAAGCCACGCAGCGCACCTATGGACGGCTCCAGGAGCTGGCAGGGGAGCTGCTCGATGGTGGGTACAGCGTGGTGGTGGACGCCACCTTCCTGGAGGCGGTACGGCGGGCCCGGTTCCGCGCCCTTGCAGAAGCCCATGGCGCCTGTTTCCGCATTCTCACCATCGAGGCACCGGAATCCGTGCTGCGCGAGCGGGTGGCTGTGAGAAGCCGGGAGGGGGGTGATCCCTCGGAGGCGGACCTGGCCGTGCTCGAGCGGCAACTGGAAAAGCAGGAGCCGCTCACCCCGGCCGAAGTTGAATCGGCCGTGCGGGTGGATACCACGCGGGAGCCCGACTGGGAGGCACTGCGGAAATCGTTGGCCTGTGGTGCCAGGAAAGAGAAGAGGTAGGAGGCCCGCCCCCGGGCCGAAATGTTTCGCGGCGGGGGCGCCGTTCCTACGGACCGTGTTCGCGGCGGGGGCGCCGCTCCTACATCAGGCCACCTTGCGCGGCGTTTCCGCCTGCTGGGCGCCGGCGTGTTCCAGCGGCCTGAGCGGGTCGGCACCGATGGTGCCCACCAGGCGGTCGAGATAATCCGCGCTGCTCACCTTCTGCAGCTGTGCGCGTGCCGCTTCCAGGCGGCCGGCGATGTTCAGGCGCTCCGCCTCGTCCTCGTAGCCGGGCTGGGCCAGGAAGTTCTCCAAGGCTTCGATATGCCGTCTCCACAGGGCGATGTCGCGCTGCTGCTTCACCTCCAGGCGCTGGCGGTACCAGTCGGATTCCAGCAGGTACTCGCGGGTGAACATCTTGCGGATGTCGGGGTGGTGCACGTCCCGGCCTTCATACTCGCCGGTGGCCATGATGTAGAGCAGCGCACGCAGGGGCGGGCAGGCTTCCTCCACGCTGCCGTCGTCGAGGTAGCGTTGGGCCACCTTGCGCTGGGCCTCGACGATGTTGTTGATGCCGTCCACGAACACCTCGAGATCCTGCAGTTCGGGCTTGAGAACCTCCTCGGTGAAGACCTGGTTGGGATTGTCGAAGATCTTACCCAGGAAACCGTGCACGAAACGGTCGGTGATGCGGTAACCGAGACGACTGGCCAGCACCTTCTTGCCCCTGTGCTCGAAGTCCTCCAGTTTTTCCAGGTAGCCGTGTTCGATGAGGTTCTTCGGATCGCGTTGGCTACTGTGCAGGCGTGCCCAGATCTCGGGCACGAGCAGGCTCACGTCGTGGTCCACGCGCAGGTCCGGACCGATGTGACCGGCCGAGCTGGAGTAACCGGCGTAGCCGGTGAGAATGAAGGAGACCAGCGCGTTGTTCAGGTCGGCCGTTGGCCGCAGCGCGTTGAACGGACCCTTGGTGAGAGCGCCCTCGCTGCCGGCACCGGTGGTGCTGGGGGACTTGCCGGTGAGGGAACAGATGAAGTCCATGAACAGCTCGGGCAGTTCCTGGTAGTGGATGGGGTTGTACACCGCCAGCGGGCGGATGCCGGGCTCGGGCGGGTTGTTGCGCCGGCCGGCCAGCACCGCGTCCACGGGGTGGCACACCTTCTGTTCCAGCGGCAGCTTGCGATGAAAGCGGGTGCCGATCTCGGCCACGTAGCGACGCACGGGATTCACCAGGTCCGGCCGGGTCTGCAGGTAACGAGGGTTCTTGGAAGGCTTGCCGTCCACGAGGCGCGGATGGGCCGAGGAGACCACGTACTGGTCGCCCTGGTCGTAGGCTTCCTGCAGCAGCTTGCGCATGGGCTCGGTGAAGCTGCAGAAGGTCATCACGTCTTCCACCACCTCGGCCAGTTTCTCCCCCTTGAGGGGCTCGTAGTTGGCGAGGAAGTTGCCCGGCTGGGCCATGTCCTTCTCCGCCTGCTTGTCGTAGCCGGGGATCACGGCGTCGTCGGGGCGCTGGAAGAGGCGGTATTCGCAGTTCTTCACCAGCTTGACGCTGTGCTCGTTACCAGCCTCTTCGGGACGGCACTCGGCCATGACACTGGAGGGGACCACCACCGAGGCGGTGATGTCGTCTTCCATCTGCAGCTTCTCCGCGGCGATGAAGTCCTGGCGCACCTTGAACACCCGCCACTTGTTGTTGCGGTCGAAGCCCATGCGCAGGTAGGAGGCGATTACCTTGCGATCGTGGAGCTTCAGCTCGTGGCCGGGGGCGCCGTCCACCACGTCCACGGTGAGGTGCTCGCGCCAGTTGCTGCCCCACTCCTGGCGGTAGAAGCGCTTGATCATCAGCACCAGTGCCAGGATGCGCGGCGGAATGGATTCGAGCCAGGCATTGTACTCGTCGGTGTAGCTCGAAGAGGGGGTGAGCAGCTTGATCACCGAACCTAGGCTGCGCTCCTCGCTGAGCGGCTTGCGCGTGGGATCGCGGTCCTCGTGCTCGTGACCGGGCTTGAAGCGGTCGCTGTAGTCGCGATCGAAGATCTCCTGGACCCGGTCGAGGTCGGCCTGGAGATCATCAACGAACAGCGGCGAGTAGATGACCGCGTCGTTGAGCGACTTGGAGATCTCCGACTTGCCGCCGCCGGAGACGGTGCTGGGCTTGTGACAGAGGGTGCCTTCGGGATCGGTGCCCACCAGGCGCCAGGAAGGCGCGCCCGGATGTTTCTTCATCTCGATCTTGTAGCCGTTGGGCTGGATGTAGATCTTGCCCGGCTGCAAGCGGATCTTCTGCCGCTCGCCGTTCACCAGCCAGGTGATGGTCTGGCGGTTGAGGTCCATGCGCAGGTCCTGGGGAACGTAGATCACATCGGGATACTTGCGATCGATGGCGTACCCTTCCGGTTGCACGTCCATGATGTCGCTGTAGCGCTCCACCAGTTCGTCGAAGCTGTAGTTGGGATCGCGGGTGCGGCTGTCCACGCCGAACTCCTCGCCGTGGTTGCGGCGGGGGAAGGCCAGGGCGCCGCCGGCGTGCTCTTCCTCGGCCAGGCCGAAGAGGTTGGCCGCGTAGCCGATCTGGGTCTTCACCTCCTTCTTGCAGTAGCCGTAGTAGTTGTCGGCGAGAATGGTGACGATGACGCCGCGCTCGTCGCGCGCGGTGATCTTGAAGGCCTGTCCGTCGTTGTACAGCTCCTCCGGTTCCTTCCAGCACATGCCCTCCTTGCGCTGGCGCTCGCTGGCCTGGTCCCAGTGTGGCAGGCCCACTTCCTTCTTGGTGAGGTTCACCAGGTGCGGTGCAAGGATGACGCAGCCGCTGTGGCCGCTCCAGTGTTCCACGTCCAGGGCCGCATCGAACTTGGGCAGGTACGGGTTGCCGCCATTGCCGAAGATGCTCTCCACGAAGTCGAGATTGCTCACCAGATTGCCGGGTGCGAAGAAGCGGATCTCCATGCTCTTCTCCGCTTCGATACCGGGAATCTCCGGGCATACCGTGGGACGCAGCAGCAGCGAAACGAACATACGCGCGGGCCGCGCCGCGTTGGCGGTGAAGGGCAGGGTCATCAGCTCTTCGGGTGGGTTCAGGGCGTGACGCAGCATGGTGGCGAAGGTGATCTTGGGCACCGCCTTCTTGTCCCCGGGGATCGGCAGTCCGCCCTCGCTGATGTGGAAGGAGCCCTTGGTGGTACGGCGGTCACTGGCGGGGTTGTGTAGCACGCCCTGGCGCACCCGGTAGCTGGAAACGATCTCCGACCTGAACTCGTCGCCGTCCATGGGCAGGGAGAGCTCCCGTGCCACGCCGTGACGGTCCAGAACGAAGGTGGTGTTCGGCAGGCGGGGAATCTCCTCGCCGAGGTCGGCCAGATAGTCCTGCAGGAACTGCTCGATCCGTCGGTCCGCGGGGCAGCGGTAGTCCGCCAGCAGGCGGTTCTTCTCCCGGTAGGTGCGCAGCAGATCCTGGGCGGTCTCGAGAAAATCGGCGGCCTCTCCGTCCACCCAGGTGGGCTGTCCGGAAGAGGCGAGTTTCAGGTTGATATAAAGGTGCAGTTTCTCTTGTTCTTCTTCGGGGCTGGTACCTGGCTGACCCAGGCCCAGGGCGCGGTGGAGATCCATGATCTCTGTCTACCTCCGGTAATGGCGCAAATTTTGCGAAGCCATTACTTGCAATTGGTCAATGAACCGGTAAGGTTGCCCGAAGTGTCCTGCTGGTTCAAGGGCATGCGGCTATTCCATTCCCTTTTGGTGGCATGGTAAATCATAAAATAAACATGCTATACAATGGGATACGTAAATAATTTAATCTGTATTCTGTGAAATGTGGATGATCCTTCTCCGGCTCCTGTTCACCTGCGCCGGCCCGAGTGGATTTCCCGCCCGCCGGTGGTGTCCCGATGGCTGACAACTCGCCAGGAGTGCTGGCTGCCTACCTGGGCGTGGTGATCATCTGGAGCACGACGCCCCTTGCCATCCAGTGGAGTGGACAGGAAGTGGGTTTCCTCTTTGGCGTCACCGCCCGCATGGTCATCGGCGTGGTACTTTGTGCCCCACTGGTGATGCTGCTGCGTCTCTCCATGGACTGGCATGCCCAGGCGCTGCGTGCGTACTTGGCGGCGGGGCTGGGGATCTACGGTGCCATGTTCTGTGTCTACTGGGGTGCCCAGTTCATTCCTTCGGGGTGGATCTCCGTGATCTTTGGACTGACTCCCATCGTCACGGGCCTTCTGGCACAGCGTTTTCTCGGGGAGACCAGTCTCGGCGGGGTTCGCCTGCTGGGCATTCTCTCGGGGATCCTCGGGCTCGGCGTGGTTTTTCTCGGCAGCCTGGAGTTTTCCTACAACGCCTGGCAGGGGATCGCCGCGGTACTGGTGGCGGTGATTCTCCACTCCATTAGCACGGTCTGGACCAAGCGGGTGGGGTACCAGGCGCACGGCCTGGTCATCACCACCGGTGGCCTCCTGGTGGCGGTGCCGCTCTATCTGCTCAGCTGTTGGATCGCCCCGGCTTCCTGGCCTGCCGAAATCCCCCTGAAGGTCGCCGCTTCTATCGTCTACCTGGGGGTGGTGGCCACCGCTGGCGGTTTCTCGCTCTTCTTCCTGGTGCTGCGCCACATGGATGCCACGCGTGTGGCTCTGCTCACGCTGGTAACGCCGGTACTGGCGCTGTGGCTGGGGCGGCTGTTCAACGGCGAGCAACTCACCCCGGGCATCGTTGCCGGAACCGCGCTCATCCTCTTTGGCCTGGTGCTCTATCAGTACGGTGAACGCAGGATAAGGATGCTGCTTTCTCCAGAGGCAATAGAGCAATGAAGTTGTGGACAGTATTGGGGGCGTTTCTGGGTCTGCTGTGCCTTTTTGCCGATCTTGCCGCGCAACACCACCGGGAGCCCGTGGCGCCGCTGGTGATGCCGGAAGGACTGAAGCCCGAGCTGGTGGAGCTGGGCGAGAGGCTGTTCAATGACGTGCGCTTCTCGAGCAACAACAGCGTCAGTTGCGCCCATTGCCACCACCTCGCTTCCGGTGGAGACGACGGGCTGCGTGTCTCCGTGGGTGTGGAGGGGAGATTGGGAACGATCAACTCGCCCAGCGTCTACAACACCACTTTCAACATCGCCTGTCAAGACCCGTGACGTTATATACGCGTTTTACGAATAAATCAGGGCGTTTTTTCTGCCATTCCTTGAGCGCCTGTATGGGACTAACATGGCCCAAGGCACGTTGGGGGATCTGGTGATTGTAGGCCCATTGGTAATTTTCCAGGGT
>QNZQ01000162.1 GCA_003972985.1 Gammaproteobacteria bacterium
CCGCATCAAGGCGATCAAGGTTCGGAGCCATGGCTTCCGCAACAAGGAGCGCTTTGCCAACGCCATTTACTTCCACCTTGGCGGACTCGATCTCTACCCAGAGGCCATCAGCCAGCAACTGTTACCCACCTGATTTGGTGAAGAGCCACGAGTTGAATCCAAGGGGCCTATCAGGTGCAAAATGCGAGTTCATGAATTATTCAGAGGTTCCTTGAATTGAACCAGAGGATATTTCATGACCAGGAAGATGGTGTTTTCCTTCGAGGAAGGTGACGGCAAGAACAAGAAACTGCTGGGAGGCAAGGGGGCCAACCTCTGCGAGATGACCCAGATCGGGCTCAATGTGCCACCGGGCTTCGTCATCTCCACCGAGGCCTGCCTCGCCTATCTCGACTCCGAGTCGGACCAGCTGCCCGAGGGGCTGATGGAAGAGGTCCACCAGCAGATGAAGGCGGTGGAAGAGAAGACCGGCAAGGGCTTCGGTGATCCCGAGAACCCGCTGCTGGTATCGGTGCGTTCCGGCTCCGCGCTCTCCATGCCCGGCATGATGGACACCATCCTCAATCTGGGGCTCAACTCCGAGACCCTGCAGGGCGAGATCCGCCAGACCGGTGACGAGCGCTTCGGCTACGACTCCTACCGCCGCTTCATCCAGCTCTTCGGCAAGGTGGCGCTGGGCATCGACGATGCCCTGTTCGATGTCGAGTTCGAGCGGGTGAAGGAGAATGCCCACGTCACCGAGGACGTGGGGCTCTCCGCCGCCGACCTGAAGGAGATCAGCGAGCGCTTCCTGGCCGTGGTGGAGGAGGCCACCGGCCGCCCCTTCCCGGAGGATCCCTACGAACAGCTGGAGATCGCCATCAAGGCGGTGTTCAAGTCCTGGATGGGCAAGCGTGCCGTGGACTACCGGCGCGAGTTCAACATCACGCCCGACATGGCCAACGGCACCGCGGTGAACGTCTGCACCATGGTCTTCGGCAACCGCGGCAACGACTCCGCCACCGGCGTGGCCTTCACCCGCAACCCCGCCACCGGCGAGAACAAGCTCTACGGTGAATACCTGGTCAACGCCCAGGGCGAGGACGTGGTGGCGGGCATCCGCACCCCCAAGCCCATCGACCGCCTCGCCGAAGAGATGCCGCAGATGGCGAAGGAGATCGAGGAGCTGCGCCAGAAGCTGGAGCAGCACTATCGCGAGGTGCAGGACTTCGAGTTCACCATCGAGCGCGGCACCCTCTACTGCCTGCAGACCCGCAACGGCAAGATGAACGCCACCGCCATGGTGCGCACCTCGGTGGAGATGGAGCGGGAAGGGCTGATCACCAAGGACGAGGCGCTGCTGCGCATCGATCCCGAGCACCTGGAGCAGATGCTCTACCCGCGTCTCGATCCCAGTGCCCAGCACCGCCCACTGGCCCAGGGACTGCCCGCCTCGCCGGGCGCCGCCAGCGGCCACGTGGTCTTCGATGCCGACCGCGCCGAGCAGCTGGGCAACCAGGGCGAGAAGGTGATCCTGCTGCGCGAGGAGACCAAGCCCGAGGACATCCACGGCTTCTTCGCCGCCCAGGGCATTCTCACCAGCCGCGGTGGCAAGACCTCCCATGCCGCCGTGGTGGCGCGGGGCATGGGCAAGCCCTGCGTGGCCGGCGCCGAGGGGATCGCCGTGGACGTGCAGCTGCGCGAGGCCTTCGTGGGCGATACCGTGATCCACGAAGGCGATCTCATCACCATCGACGGCACCACCGGCAAGGTCTACCTGGGTGCGGTGCCCATGGTGGAGGCGGACTTCTCCGCCGAGCTCAACATCCTGCTCGACTGGGCCGACGAAGCGGCGCGCCTCACCGTCATGGCCAATGCCGATACCGGTCCCGATGCCCACCGCGCCCTCAAGTACGGGGCCAGGGGCATCGGCCTGTGCCGCACCGAGCGCATGTTCAATGCCGTGGACCGCCTGCCGGTGGTCATCGACATGATCATGGCCGAAACCGAGCAGCAGCGCCGCGAGGTGCTCAACAAGCTGCTGCCCATGCAGCGCAGCGATTTCCAGGAGCTGTTCGAGGTGATGTCGCCGCACCCGGTGACCATCCGCCTGCTCGATCCGCCCATCCACGAGTTCCTGCCCAGCGAGCAGCAGCTCAAGGACGATCTCGAATACCTGAAGCGGCTGCGTGATTCGGTGCGGGGCATGGAGGTGCTGGCCGGCACCCTCACCCTGCTCGATGGTGCCGATGCCGCCCGCCAGCAGACCAGCGCCATGCGCGAGCTGGTGGAGTCCCGCCAGGTGGAGGAGGCGATCCTGAAGAAGGAGCTGATGCTGAAGAAGGTGCGCGCCCTCTACGAGACCAACCCCATGCTGGGCCACCGCGGCGTGCGCCTGGGGATCACCTTCCCCGAGATCTACGAGATGCAGATCCGTGCCATCCTCGAAGCGGCCGCCGAGTGTGACCGCATGGGCATGGAGGTTCATCCCAAGATCAAGGTGCCCCAGGTCTGCACCGCCCAGGAATTGCTCTACGTGAAGCAGATCGTGGATCGCGTCAGCAAGGAGGTGGAGCAGGATCTCGGTCACGGCATCCAGTTCCAGTTCGGCACCATGATAGAGGTGGTGCGCGCCTGCATGCGTGCCGACAGCCTGGCCGAGGAGGCCGATTTCTTCTCCTTCGGCACCAACGACCTCACCCAGGCCACCTTCTCCTTCTCCCGGGAGGACGCCGAGAACAAGTTCCTGCCCCTCTACAACGAGCGCGGCATCCTCCAGGACAACCCCTTCGACGTTCTCGACCGCAAGGGGGTGGGCAAGCTCATGGAACTGGCGGTGCAGTGGGGCCGGGAGCGGCGGCCCGACCTCACCGTGGGCATCTGCGGCGAGCACGGCGGCCACCCCGACTCCATCCACTTCTGCCACGATACCGGGCTGGACTACGTCTCCTGCTCGGCGCCACGTATCCCCGTGGCGCGCCTGGCGGCGGCCCATGCGGCGCTGCTGGAAAAGCGTCGGTGATGCTGGCTTGAGAATCGGGTTTGGCGATCAGTTGCAGGACAGCTTTGTCATTCAGCGGAACAGCGGGTAGATGTCGGGGAGACCGTCGGTGGCGAGGATGCTACCGTCGGAATCTGCATGGATGTATTTACGGTGTTTTTCCGGGCAGGTGCCCGCCCTGCCCAGGTTAGATGACGTGGCCCTGCCTGTTGTATACTCTCGCCTTCCATTTTTCGGAGAGTTTCCATGAGCCGCACTGCCCGGGTGGAACGCAACACCCTGGAAACGCAGATCACCGTCAGCCTCGACCTCGATGGCGAGGGAAAGGGCCGCTTCGATACGGGCGTGCCCTTTCTCGAGCACATGCTCGACCAGGTGGCGCGCCACGGCCTCATCGATCTCGACATAGAGGCCAAGGGCGATCTGCATATCGACGCCCACCACACGGTGGAGGACCTGGGCATCACGCTCGGGCAGGCTTTCGCCCAGGCGGTGGGCGACAAGAAGGGCATCCGCCGCTATGGCCACGCCTACGTGCCGCTGGACGAAGCGCTCTCGCGGGTGGTGATCGACCTCTCGGGGCGCCCTGGGCTGGAGATGCACGCCGATTTCCGCCGGGCGATGATCGGTGAATTCGACGTGGACCTGTTCCACGAGTTCTTTCAGGGGTTCGTCAACCACGCCCTGGTGACGCTGCACATCGACTCCATCCGGGGCCGCAATGCCCACCACGTGGCCGAAACCGTCTTCAAGGCCTTCGGCCGCGCGTTGCGCATGGCGCTGGAGCCCGATCCGCGCCTGGGAGGCGTCATCCCCTCCACCAAGGGAAGCCTGTAGATGGGCCAGAGGATCGCAGTACTGGACTACGGCATGGGCAACCTGCGCTCGGTCTCCAAGGCCATCGAGCACGTGGCGCCGGATGCCGAGGTGCGGGTCACCGACGATCACGGCTGGATCGAGGCGGCCGACCGGGTGGTGTTTCCCGGCCAGGGCGCGGCGCGCGACTGCATGGCAGCCATTGGCCAGCACCATCTGAACCAGGCGATCCGCGAGGCGGTGCAGAGCAAGCCCTTCCTCGGCATCTGCATGGGCCTCCAAGTGCTCGTGGAGTTCAGCGAGGAGAACGAGGGCACCGGGCTGTTGGGCGTGATCCCGGGCAGGGTGGTGCGCTTTGCCGAGGATATGCCCGGCGATAGCGGACTGCCGCTGAAGATTCCCCACATGGGCTGGAGCCGGGTGGAGCAGGTGCGGGCGCATCCTCTCTGGGAAGGTATCGAGGACGGCAGCCGTTTCTACTTCGTGCACAGTTACTACGTGGTGCCGGAAGACGATTCCCTGGTGGCCGGCGTAACCGAGTATGGCATCCGCTTCGCCAGCGTGCTGGCGCGGGACAATCTCTTCGCGGTGCAGTTCCACCCGGAGAAGAGCGCCGACGACGGGCTACGGCTGCTGAAGAACTTTGTGGGGTGGAATCCTTGATGGCAGTGGCGCCGCCCCTGCCTGTAGGACGCTCGCCTTCGGGCCGAATTGCAACGGTTCGCGGCGTGGGCGCCGCTCCTACAGGGGCTCTGACGGACCATAACTGTAGGAGGCCCGCCCCGGGCCGAACAAGAGAAAGCAGGTAACCAAGAGACCGACATGCTGCTGATTCCCGCAATCGACCTGAAGGACGGAAAGTGCGTGCGCCTCAAGCAGGGGCGCATGGAGGACGATACCGTTTTCTCCGACGAACCCGCTGAAATGGCCGCGCGCTGGGTGGACGAGGGCTGCCGCCGCCTGCACCTGGTGGACCTCAACGGCGCCTTCGCCGGTAAGCCGGTGAACGGCGACGCCATCCGCGAGATCACGGCGCGCTTTCCCGACCTGCCCATCCAGGTGGGTGGCGGTATCCGCGACGAGGCCACCATCGAGGCCTACCTGGAGGCAGGTGTCAGCTACTGCATCATCGGCACCCAGGCGGTGAAGGAGCCCGGGTTCGTGGCCCGCGCTTGCAAGGCCTTTCCGGGGCACATCATCGTGGGGTTGGATGCGAAGGAGGGCAAGGTGGCCATCAACGGCTGGGCGGAGATCACCGACCAGGAGGTGAGCGAGCTGGCGAAACGCTTCGAGAACGACGGCGTCTCCGCCATCGTCTATACCGACATCGGCCGCGACGGCATGATGACCGGCGTCAACGTGGAGGCCACCGCCGATCTGGCCAACGCCATCCACGTCCCGGTGATCGCCTCGGGCGGCATCACCAACCTGCGCGACCTGGAGGCGCTCTGCGCGGCGCCCAGCAACAACATCGTCGGCGCCATTACCGGGCGCGCCATCTACGAAGGCACCCTCGACTTCGAGGAAGGCCAGAAATACTTCGACGGCTGCTGACATGGGGCTGGCCAAACGCATCATCCCCTGCCTGGACGTGGACGCTGGCCGAGTGGTCAAGGGAGTGAAGTTCGTGGAGATCCGCGATGCCGGCGATCCCGTGGAAGTGGCGCGGCGTTACAACGAGGAAGGTGCCGACGAGATCACCTTCCTCGACATCACCGCCAGCTCGGACGAGCGCGAAACCATGGTGCACGTGGTGGAGCAGGTGGCCTCGGAGGTGTTCATTCCGCTCACCGTTGGTGGCGGCATCCGCAAGGTGGAGGACGTGCGCCGCATGCTCATGGCCGGGGCCGACAAGGTGGCCATCAACACCGCCGCCGTGTTCAATCCCGAGTTCGTGCGCGAGGCCTCTGACAGCTTCGGCTCCCAGTGCATCGTGGTGGCCATCGACGCCAAGCAGGTGAGCGGCGAGGGCGAGCCGAAGAAGTGGGAGATCTTCACCCACGGCGGGCGCAAGCCCACCGGCATCGACGCCATCGAGTGGGCGCGGAAGATGGCCGACTACGGCGCCGGCGAGATCCTGCTCACCAGCATGGACCGCGACGGTACCAAGATCGGCTTCGACAACGAGCTCACCCATGCCGTGGCCGAGGCGGTGCCCATTCCCCTCATCGCCTCCGGCGGCGTGGGCAATCTGCAGCACCTGGTGGACGGCATCACCATCGGCGGCGCCGACGCGGTGCTGGCCGCCTCCATCTTCCACTTCGCCGAGTACAGCATCGGCGAGGCCAAACGCTACATGGCCGAGCACGGCATCGAGGTGCGGTTGTGAGCAACCAAGTGCTCGAAGAGCTGTCCAAGGTTCTGGAGGCGCGCAAGCAGGCTTCACTCGACAGCTCCTACGTAGCCAGCCTCTATCACAAGGGGCTGGACGCCATTCTGAAGAAGATCGGCGAGGAGGCTACCGAGACAGTGATGGCGGCCAAGGACGGGGATCCGGACAAGGTGATCTACGAGACGGCGGACCTGTGGTTCCACTCCATGGTATTGCTGGCGCAAATGGGCCTGGGACCGGAGGATGTGCTGCAGGAACTGCAGCGGCGCTTCGGCCTCTCGGGGCTGGAAGAGAAGGCCAGCCGCAATCGCTGAATCACCCCTGTTATCCACATTGCAGCGCATCCAGCGAGAATCCGATGGTTCTGCGTCTTGCGATTGGCGGGAGGTGGGCAGCGCCCGATGCGGCTGCGCCTTATCGGGCCTACGCGAATTGGTGAAATATCCGGGTCAGATGGTGTCACCCCGAGGGGAGGACTGGCAGAACCCCCGCTCCTGGGAAATCTAAGTTATCATGCAGCCATCCGTCTGCCGGCGCCGGTTCCGGCTGCTGTTCGTGAATTCGTTTTCTGGAGATTGAATCATGGGTTTTGGTGGAATAAGTATCTGGCAACTGCTGATCGTGCTCGTCATCGTGCTGCTGCTCTTCGGCACCAAGCGGCTGCGCAACATGGGTTCCGACCTGGGTGCCGCCTTCAAGGGCTTCAAGAAGGCCGTGAGCGACGGGGACAAGGAGCAGGAGAAGAAGCTCGCCGATGCCTCCAAGGAAGAGAAGGTGATCGAGGGCGAAGCCACCCGCGAGAAGGAAGAGACCAAGTCCTGATCCATGTTCGACGTCGGCTTCTTCGAACTGCTGCTGCTGGGCGTGGTGGCATTACTGGTGATCGGTCCCGAGCGGCTGCCGAAGGTGGCGCGTACCGCAGGGCTCTGGCTTGGCAAGGGACGGCGCATGCTGCAGTCGGTGAAGGCGGACATCGAGCAGGAACTGCGGGCCGACGAGCTCAAGCGTATCCTCAAGGAGCAGGCCGGCTCCACGTCCGTGCACGAGATCCTGGAAGAGACCCGTGGTGCTCTCGACGACATCAAGAAGGAGACCGAGTCGGTGGTGAAGAAGGCAGGTGAACAGGTGGCCGTTTCCGACCGTTCGGAGCCCGACTCCTCCGCTGCGGACGATTCCGGGCGCAAATGAGCGACGATTCCACCGACATCGAACAGCCGTTCATGTCCCACCTGCTGGAGCTGCGGGATCGCCTGCTCCGTTCCGTGCTGGTGGTGCTGGTGGTGTTCCTGGCGCTGTTCCCTTTCGGCAACGATATCTATGTCTTCATCGCCGAACCACTGATGAAGGTGATGCCCGAAGGGACCAGCATGATCGCCACCAAGGTGGCTTCCCCCTTTCTCACGCCTTTCAAGCTGAGTCTCATCGCTGCGGTCTTCTTCAGCATGCCCTACCTGCTCTACCAGCTGTGGGGCTTCGTGGCACCTGGACTCTACCAGCACGAGAAGCGCATGGCGTTGCCCCTGCTCGCTTCCAGCGTGGTGCTCTTCTACCTCGGCGCGGCCTTCGCCTACTTCGTGGTCTTTCCGCTGGTGTTCAAGTTCTTCACCAGCGTCACCCCCGAAGGGGTGGCGGTGATGACCGACATCTCCGAGTACCTGGACTTCGTTCTCACCCTCTTCTTCGCCTTCGGGCTCGCCTTCGAGATCCCCATCGCCACCATCCTGCTGGTGTGGATGGGCATGACCACGCCGGAGAAGCTCGCCTCCAAGCGGCCCTATGTCATCGTCGGGGCCTTCGTCATCGGCATGCTGCTGACGCCACCCGACGTCATCTCCCAGACCCTGCTGGCGCTGCCCATGTGGGTGCTCTTCGAGGGCGGTGTGATCTTTTCCCGTTTCTTCGTGCGCAATCGCGAAGAGGAAGCCGGGGAAAGCGACGAGGCGGATGAGCCGGTGATGGCCACCGCCGCTGCGGGCGCTTCCGGCTCGGCGCCGGTGGAGGAAGCGTTCAGGCCCCTCTCCCAGGAGGAGATGGAAGAAGAGCTCGACCGCATCGAAGCGGAACTGGACGAAGAGGAGGCCAGCTGGCACGAGGAGACGGACGAGGAGACTCCGATGGATCCCGTGGACGCCAAGCTGGTGCGCGTCAACGAACTGCGTGACGCCATGGACTTCTCGGCGGCGCGCAGGCTGCTCTACGAGGTGCTGGTGGAGGGCAACGAGGAGCAGGTCAGGACGGCGAAGAACATCCTGGAACAGCTGGACGACTGAGCGGTGCGGGGCCTGCTCTTCCTGCTGCTCCTGGCCATCTCCTTTCCGCTCCATTCCCTGGAAAACCGCCTCGCGGGCAACCCGTCCCCCTATCTCGCCATGCACGGCGGAGACCCTGTCCACTGGCAGCCCTGGAGCGGGGCCGTTCTCGAGCTGGCGAAGAAGCAGGGCAAGCTCATCT
Source organism: Gammaproteobacteria bacterium (assembly GCA_003972985.1). Classification (GTDB taxonomy): domain Bacteria; phylum Pseudomonadota; class Gammaproteobacteria; order Chromatiales; family Chromatiaceae; genus Thiolapillus. The sequence continues at coordinate 8,580 of QNZQ01000162.1, forward strand.
TCATCTCCAGCGGCTACTTCTCCTGTCACTGGTGCCACGTGATGCAGCGCGAGAGCTACCGGAACCCGGAGATCGCCCGTATCCTGAACGAGCATTTCATCCCGGTGAAGGTGGACCGGGAGCTGGATCCTGCCCTCGACGAGCACCTCATCGATTTCGTGCAGCGCACGCGGGGCCGTGCCGGCTGGCCGCTGAACGTCTTTCTCACTCCCGAAGGCTATCCCGTGGCCGGCATGACCTATGCGCCGCCTGGAAAGTTCAAGACCATCCTGGAGCGGCTCTACAGGCTGTGGGAGCAGGAGCGCGAGCAAGTCACCGAATTGGCGCGCAATGCCCTGAAGGCCCTGGAAGAGGCCCGCAAGGGCGGGGCTTCCACCGAGGTATTCCTCAGCGATGTCCAGCTTGCAGCGGCTTTCATCGACCAGGCCATGAAGCTGGCCGACGAGCTCTCCGGCGGCTTCGGCCAGCAGAGCCGTTTCCCCATGGCACCACAGATGGCGGTCCTGCTGAAGCTGCAGAAGGCCTATCCACGTGAACAGGTAGCGGAATTCCTGCAGCTCACGCTGGCGCAGATGGCCGGCCAGGGATTGCGGGACCACCTCGGTGGCGGTTTCTTCCGCTACACCGTGGATCCGCACTGGCGCACGCCCCATTTCGAGAAGATGCTCTACACCCAGGCGCTGCTGGCGCTGCTCTATCTCGATGCCGCCGCGGTCCTGCAGGATCCCGCCTACCGATCCATTGCCTACGATACGCTGGATTTCGTCACCCGGGAGATGGCAGGTAGGGACGGCGGGTACGTGGCCAGCTTTTCGGCGGTGGATGCACAGGGCGTGGAAGGGGGCTATTACCTCTGGACCATGGCGCAGCTGAGGCAAGTGCTCTCTCCGGAGGAACTGGAGCTGGCGCGGCGCCACTGGAGGTTCACGGAGGTTGCAGGCGATGGAGGCGGACTCCTGCCCCTGCAGGGAGAGACCGTCTCCGTGCTGGCGAAGGAGTACGGAATCCCGACCGGGGAGATGGAAAAGCGACTTTCCGCCGTGAAGAAAAAACTGCTCGAGGCGCGCAAGCAGCGCCGGTTGCCGGGGGACGACAAGCAGCTGGCGGGATGGAACGGGCTGCTGCTGGCGGCGCTCTCCCGGGCTGCAGGCGAGGCGGGCGGGGAGCGTTTCCGCGAACCCGCGCTGGACCTGAAGAAATACCTGCTCCGCCATCACTGGAAGGAGGGGGCCCTGCTGCGTACCCCGGAAAGCAAGGGAGGTACCGCCGCCTCCCTGCAGGACTACGCCTATGCAGCCTGGGGGTTCTCCGAATGGGCTAGGCTCGAAGGCGATGATCCGGCGGGCCAGGTGGCGCGGGAGATGCTGTCCGTCGCCTGGCAGGATTTTCACGACGAGCGTGGCTGGCACAGTGGCAGCCGCGCGCTGCTACCCGGCATGCCTGCCATGGAGGCGCAGCAGGACGGTGCCATGCCCGCGCCTTCGGCGGTGGTGCTGCGCCTCTCTCTCGATTCGGGTGGTGACCTGGCCGGGAAGGCGAAGAAAGCGCTTTTCAGGGTGCGCAGACCGGTGCAGGTCGATCCCTTCTGGTACGCCAGCTACCTGCCGCTGCTGATGAGTTCCTCAGCGACGCCGCAAGCGGGTTCCGTGGGAAAGTGACAGGTTGAGCTCCTCGGCGGAGAAGTCCGCCGGAAAGAGCGCACCGGAAACCCTGGCCTCGGCGAGGCTGCAGCCTTCGAGCCGTGCCGTGGAGAGATCCAGCCCGCGCAGGTCGGCCCGCCTCAGGTGACAGTCGCGCATGTCCAGGTTGCGGGCATCCAGCTCGCGCAAGTCCGCAGCGCAGAGGTCGGCGCCCCGGATACTGGGGGCTTCCATCCCGGCGCGCGCTTCGTTGAACGCTGCAACGCGTCCCTGGCAGAGCAGTTCGACCAGTCGGGAATCGGCGTCGTCGTGCATGGTGCTCCTCTCAGCTCGTGGGATTGAGGCCTGGCAGCCCCTGTTCCTGCGTGTGCTCGCCGCAACGGCGCAGGCGGATGGGGAACAGGCGGGGTTTTATCTGCTTCTTGAACTCCTCTTTCCATTTTCCGAACGAGGGAATGGCTTCGCCTCCGTAATTGGCCCGCTCCAGCTGGCGCAGGAGCAGGCGCACCTCCCGGGCATTGGCAGCCGGGTGGCAGGCGGTGATGGCCTGACCCAGTTCCTCGAGGCTGGCATTGGGGCGGGCGCCGAGGTGCTTGGCGGCAAGAATCTGCAGCGCATGCTCCCAGGCCTTGGGATCTTCTTCACGATCCACAGCCCTGAGGCAGTACCAGAGTTTCCAGGAGATGGGCAGGTGACGGCCGATCCAGGTGCGGAGCCTGTGGGTATGCCGGCGGGGCGAGAGACGGTGCGTGGCTGCAGCCAGGGGCTGGTAGAGCGATCCCAGCACGCCACGGAGCCTGTTGCCGGCCCAGTGTCCGAAGGGATTGCGCCCATCGCCGAGGATCACCTTCAGCCAGCCGGCGATCATGATCAGTGCCACCAGCAGCAGGGGGATCCAGAAGAAGAGATGGCTGCCCTCGCCAAGTCCAGCCGTGCCGCGGGTTGCTCGCGATTCACCCACCGGTCCGCTCACCTCGAACTGGCGCATGGGCAAGGTTGCCGTAGCCGCCTTTCCGGTCCGCAGGTTCCACCAGGGAAGGGACATGGCGGGCAGGGTGAGCCTGCCGCCGTAGCGGGGCACCAGGGTAAAGCGTTCGATGCGGCTGCCGAGCAGGTCCAGCCCGTCACTGGAGATACGCCCGTCCTCGGTGACCTCGCCCGGGTAGATGTAGAAATCCTCGCTCTTGAGCTGGTCCGCCACCGACGGGAGCTGGCTGCCCACGGCGCCGATGGCGGTGGTGATGATCTCCAGGGTGAGGGGTTCACCGGCCTTGGCCAGGTTCTGGTCCTGGATGTGGGCTTCCAGCTGCAGGTCGTAGAGCGGCAGCCAGGGCGTCACGTCCGCCCGGGCCGGCTGGACGTAGAGAACGGTGCCGTGCCTGCCCTTGATCTCGAACGGTGTGTTGTTGGTGTAACGGCCGCTGATCGTGGGAGGCGGCAGGTTCACGGTACCTTCCCGCAGCGGAATCACCAGGTAGGTGTATTCGGTGACCAGGGTGTTTCCCTGGGCATCGGCGCTGATGGTACGGCTCTCCGGAGCGCCCAGCTGGCGAAAGATGATGCTCTCCAGCTGCGGGAGAACGGGGGTCACCTCCTTGAGATTGCCGCTGCTGAAGACGCGCAGGCGGTAGATGAGATTCTGCTGCACCAGGGGGCGGCGTTCGCTGATGGTGGCTTCGACGGTGGGTGCCTGCATGGCGGCAGCCGGGGTGGGAGCCTGCTGGTAGGGATAGTTGCCGCGCCGCTGAACGCGATAGGAGTAGCTGTAACTGCTGCCGTCGGGTGAGCGACTGAAGCTGAAGCTGCTGGTGGGGGTGCCACTGCTGTTCGGCGGCAGGCCCGGCCGCTGCTGCAGCGGGCGGTAGCGGTAGCTTCCCCAGTAGCCGGGAGCGGGCTGGGTGGTTTCGGTCTGCTGCTGGGCAACGGGCTGGGGCGGCGTGCCCTGGTCGTAGTAGGGCCAGGACCAGGGTGGCTGGACCGCGAGGGCGGCTGCCGGCAGCAGCAGACTGACCACCAGGATCCCGACGGCCCAGGAGCGGTCGTTGTTCCGGTGTGTGGGGGGAGTGGTTTCGTAGTGCATGATGACGATAGTAGACCCCTGTCTGGAAGGGATCAAGGAGCCTCTGAATAATTCATGGCGCGAGCAGATTGTGTTGAGAAATCATCCAGTTCGAGGCGCGATCGCACGGAATGCCCCAGGGCACCTTCTCCCGCGCAAGTGCAATTCACCTTGTAGCCGGCTATTGCGAAGATTCGCAATGAAGAAATGGGTGATTTGGCGCCGCAAGATGTCCTGCCCAAGTTTAGACTACGTGGCCCTGAGATTCCTCAAGGTTCAGGGGTATGCATTTTGCGGTTTGTGTATAATGCCGCGTTTGCTGAAAGCGAAAGTGGCGGAATTGGTAGACGCGCTGGATTTAGGTTCCAGTGGGGCAACCCGTGGGAGTTCGAGTCTCCCCTTTCGCACCAGAGATATCCTGCGGACACCCTAAAATAAATAATGGCGTGGCCGTGATTCATCAACAGACTGACAGAACTGTCGGAGATAGTTTCAATGCAAGTATCGGTTGAATCGGGTGAGGGCCTGACGAAGAAATTGCTGGTCAATTTGCCGGCGGAAAGGGTGGATGCCGTGGTGGACGCCAAGCTGAAGGAGACGGCACGTACCATCCGCCTGGACGGTTTTCGTCCCGGCAAGGTGCCAGTGCGGGTGGTGAGGCAGCGTTTCGGCGCCCAGATCCGCCAGGACGCCTACGGTGAGCTCATCCAGTCCAGCTTCTACGAGGCGGCGCAGCAGGAGAACCTCAAGCCCGTGGGCGAGCCGAGCATCGAACTGCGCGAAGACGAGGCCGAGGGCGGACTCGCCTACACCGCGACCTTCGAGGTGATGCCCGAGATCGAGCTTGCCGATTTCTCGGCACTTGAGATCAAGCGCCCCGTTGCCGAGGTGACCGACGCGGACGTGGACGAGATGATCCGGAAGCTGCGCGAGCAGCGCACCGAGTGGATCGATGTCGAGCGCCCGGCACAGGAGGGCGACAAGATCACCGTCGACTTCAAGGGATTCATCGATGGCGAGGCCTTCGAGGGTGGCAGCGCCGAGGACGTGGACCTGGCGCTCGGCAGCGGCACTATGATCCCCGGTTTCGAGGAGGGCCTGATCGGCGCCAAGGCAGGCGACGAAGTGAAGCTGGAGCTCAAGTTCCCCGATGACTACCGGGTGGAGCATCTCGCGGGCAAGGAGGCCACCTTCGATGTCACGGTCAAATCGGTGGCCGAGCCGAAGCTGCCGGAAGTGGACGAGGAATTCGTGAAGTCCCTGGGTGTCGAAGACGGTACCGAGGAGAGCCTGCGCAAGGAGGTGCGCGAGAACATGGAGCGGGAGCTGAAGCAGAAGTTGAAATCCCGTACCAAGGAACGGGTCATGGATGCCCTGCTCGAAGTGCACGAGATCCAGGTGCCCGCCGCCATGGTGCAACGTGAAGCCGAGGCGCTGAAGCAGCAGACCCAGCAGGAGATGGCCCAGTCCGGTCAGCAGAGTACCGTCGATCTGCCGGCAAGCATCTTCGAACCCCAGGCCGAGCGCCGCATCAAGCTGGGCCTCATCGTGGGCGAGATCATCCGCGGGAACGAGATCGAGGTGGACCAGGCCCGCGTGGACGAGGCTATCGCCGAGCAGGCGGCCACCTTCGAAGAGCCCCAGGAGATCATCGACTGGTATGCAAACAATCCCCAGGCCCGTTCTTCCGTGGAGAACGTGGTGATGGAGGACCAGGCAGTGGAGTGGGTCCTCGAAAAGGCCAAGGTCGAGGACGAGAACCTCTCCTTCGACGAACTGGTCAATCCCAAGCAGCAGTGAGCGGAGACTACATGTCAGAGCGGAACCAAGTGAACGATCCCATGAACCTCGGGCTGGTGCCCATGGTGGTGGAGCAGACGGCCCGGGGCGAGCGTGCCTTCGACATCTATTCCCGCCTGCTCAAGGAGCGGGTGATCTTCTGCGTGGGACCCATCGAGGACCACATGGCCAACCTCATCGTGGCCCAGCTGCTGTTCCTCGAATCGGAGAACCCCGACAAGGACATCCATCTCTACATCAACTCGCCGGGCGGCTCGGTGACCTCCGGCATGGCCATCTACGACACCATGCAGTTCATCAAGCCGGCGGTGAGCACCATGTGCATCGGCCAGGCGGCGAGCATGGGTGCACTGCTGCTCACCGGTGGCGCCAAGGGCAAGCGGTACTGCCTGCCCCATTCCCGGGTGATGATCCATCAGCCCCTGGGCGGCTTCCAGGGCCAGGCCTCGGACATCGAGATCCACGCCCGGGAGATCCTGCTCATCCGGGAGCGTCTCAACGAGATACTGGCCCGCCACACTGGCCAGCCCATCGAGAAGATTGCCGAGGATACCGAACGCGACAACTTCATGAGCGCCGAGGAATCGGTGGAATACGGTCTCGTGGACGAAGTGCTCGGTGAGCGTGGCAACATCGAATAGGCCTTCCCGCAGGGCAGGCAGGCGTTCCGGGCCCGTCTTCCCTGGAAATCCGGGGAGCGGGCCCGGTCTTCGTTGGGAGGCTTGTTTTTTTCGAGACCGGACACACCTTGCAAACTCGGGGGTTGCTATCCCCATGTGATGGGATATTATTGAGGCGTAGTGACACTGAAGGTTTTGGCGGATTCCGCTTCACATTGTATTGGAATCCACAAAATATTCAGAAAAATGAACTAATTAGGGACACGTCGAAGCGAATTTCGACAAGGGGCTCCCGAGCAGGAACTGACTGGTTATGAGTGACAAGAAAAACGGCAAGGGCGACGACGGCAAGCTGCTCTACTGCTCCTTCTGCGGCAAGAGCCAGCACGAGGTGCGCAAGCTGATCGCGGGGCCTTCGGTGTTCGTCTGCGACGAATGCGTGGAGCTGTGCAACGACATCATCCGCGAGGAGATGGAAGAGGGCAACGACGAGCAGCGCACCAGCCTGCCCACGCCCCACGAGATCAAGGAAGGGCTGGACAACTACGTCATTGGCCAGGAGCAGGCCAAGCGAGTGCTATCGGTGGCGGTCTACAACCACTACAAGCGCATGGATACCACTGGTGGCAAGGACGAGGTGGAGATCGCCAAGTCCAACGTGCTGCTCATCGGTCCCACCGGCTCGGGCAAGACCCTGCTGGCAGAGACCCTGGCGCGCATGCTCAACGTTCCCTTCACCATCGCCGATGCCACCACGCTCACCGAGGCAGGCTACGTGGGCGAGGACGTGGAGAACATCATCCAGAAGCTCCTGCAGAAGTGCGACTACGACGTGGAGAAGGCCCAGACCGGCATCGTCTACATTGATGAGATCGACAAGATCTCGCGCAAGTCGGACAACCCTTCCATCACCCGTGACGTGTCCGGCGAAGGGGTGCAGCAGGCGCTGCTCAAGCTCATCGAGGGCACCGTGGCCTCCATACCGCCCCAAGGCGGACGCAAGCATCCCCAGCAGGAGTTCCTGCAGGTGGACACGAGCAAGATCCTGTTCATCGTGGGCGGCGCCTTTGCCGGCCTCGACAAGGTGATCCGGCACCGCTCCGAGAAGGGCGGCATCGGCTTCTCTGCGGAGATCCGCACCAAGGACGAGACCCGCAGCGTGGGCGAGCTTCTGCGCGAGGTGGAGCCCGAGGACCTGGTGAGCTACGGCCTGATTCCCGAGTTCGTGGGGCGCCTGCCGGTGGTGGCCACCCTGGAGGAGCTGGACGAGGATGCCCTGGTGCAGATCCTCACCCAGCCCAAGAATGCCCTGGTCAAGCAGTACCAGAGGCTGTTCGAGATGGAGGGTGCCGAGCTGGAGATCCGCGAAGACGCCCTGCGTGCCATCGCCCGCAAGGCCATGGCGCGCAAGACCGGCGCCCGCGGCCTGCGTACCATTCTCGAGCACGTGCTGCTCGATATCATGTACGACCTGCCTTCCATGGAGAACGTGAGCAAGGTGGTCATCGACGAATCGGTGATCGAGGGCGAGAACGAGCCCTACATCATCTACGAGAGCGATGCCGGCGAGAGCCGACCGCGAGCGGCGGCGAAGGAGTGATCGAACAGAAGCCGGTCCTGCCAGACCGGCTTCTTCGTTTCAGGGGTTGAAACGGGAGCCGAACAGCACCATTTCAGGAACAGGAAAACCCCCTCCCGATTTCCCCGTTGTTTCAAACATTTTTCAGGGTGCTCCCTCAAGAGGGGGTGCCGGTTTCACAGAGGTAAATTTCATATGGGTCAAGAGACGAGATCCGACCTGGTACCGGAAGTGAGCACGCTCGTTCCGGTGCTGCCCCTGCGCGATGTGGTGGTTTACCCGCACATGGTGATCCCCCTGTTCGTGGGCAGGGACAAGTCCATCAAGGCGCTGGAAGCGACCATGCAGGACAACAAGCAGATCCTGCTGGTGGCGCAGAAGAGCCCGGACGTGGACGATCCCACGCCGGAAGACGTCTACGAAGTGGGCACCATGGCGAGCATCCTGCAGCTGCTCGAGCTGCCCGACGGTACCGTCAAGGTCCTCGTGGAAGGCAGCCGCCGCAGCCACATCAAGGCCATCACCGAGAAGGATGGCTACTACGTGGCCGAGATCACCCCCATCGAGGACGAGATCGATATTCCCGAGCAGGAGATGGAGGTGCTCATGCGCACCTCCACCGGCCTGTTCGACCAGTACGTCAAGCTGAACAAGAAGGTGCCGCCGGAGGTACTCACCTCACTGGCGAGCATCGACGAGCCGGCACGCCTGGCCGACACCATGGCCGCGCACATGTCCCTCAAGCTCGAGGAGAAGCAGCAGGTGCTGGAGATGGCCAACGTGCGTGAGCGCCTGGAGCACATCATGGGGCTCATGGAAGGCGAGAACGACATCCTGCAGATGGAGAAGCGCATCCGTGGCCGGGTCAAGAAGCAGATGGAGAAGAACCAGCGCGAGTACTATCTGAACGAGCAGATGAAGGCCATTCAGAAGGAACTCGGCGAACTGGACGAAGTGCCCAACGAGTTCGAGGAACTGGCGCAGAAGATCGCCAAGGCGGGCATGAGCAAGGAGGCGCGGGAAAAGGCCGAGGCCGAGCTGAACAAGCTCAAGCTGATGTCGCCCATGTCCGCCGAGGCCACTGTGGTGCGCAACTACATCGATGCCCTGCTGAGCGTGCCCTGGAAGAAGCGCACGCGCATCCGCAACGACATCGCCAAGGCCGAAGAGGTGCTCGAGGCCGATCACTACGGCCTGGAGAAGGTCAAGGAGCGCATCCTCGAGTACCTGGCGGTGCAGCAGCGGGTGCGCAAGCTCAAGGGCCCCATTCTCTGCCTGGTGGGTCCGCCCGGCGTGGGCAAGACCTCCCTGGGGCAGTCCATCGCCCGTGCCACCAACCGCAAGTTCGTGCGCATGGCCCTGGGTGGCGTGCGCGACGAGGCGGAGATCCGCGGCCACCGGCGTACCTACATCGGCGCCATGCCGGGCAAGATCATCCAGAACCTCACCAAGATCGGGGTGAGGAACCCGCTGTTCCTGCTGGACGAGATCGACAAGATGGCCCAGGACTTCCGCGGTGATCCTGCCTCGGCACTGCTGGAGGTGCTCGATCCCGAGCAGAACCACACCTTCCAGGACCACTACCTGGAGGTGGATTTCGATCTTTCGGAAATCATGTTCGTGGCCACCGCCAACTCGCTCAACATCCCGCCGGCGCTGCTGGACCGGATGGAGGTGATCCGTCTCTCGGGCTATACCGAGGACGAGAAGGTGAACATCGCCGAGCGTTATCTCATCCCCAAGAAGATGAAGAACAACGGCCTCAAGCCCGAGGAGCTGGAGATCCGCGAAGCGGCAGTGCGAGACATCGTGCGCTACTACACCCGCGAGGCGGGCGTGCGCAGCCTGGAGCGGGAGATCGCCAAGATCTGCCGCAAGGTGGTGAAGGAGATCCTGCTCGGCAAGAACAAGGGCAGGAAGATAACGGTTACGCCGAAGAAGCTGGAAAAGTACCTGGGCGTGCAGCGTTTCCGCTACGGCAAGGCCGAGGAGCGCGACCAGGTGGGCCAGGTCACCGGCCTGGCCTGGACAGAGGTGGGGGGCGAACTGCTCACCATTGAGGCGGCGCTCATGCCGGGCAAGGGCCGGCTCACCCACACCGGCCAGCTGGGTGACGTGATGAAGGAGTCCATCCAGGCCGCCATGACCGTGGTGCGCTCGCGTGCCGAGGTGCTGGGGCTGAACAAGGACTTCCACGAGAAGGTGGATATCCACATTCACGTGCCCGAGGGCGCCACGCCCAAGGACGGACCCAGTGCGGGTATCGGCATGTGCACGGCACTGGTGTCGGCGCTCACCAACATCCCGGTGCGGGCCGACGTGGCCATGACCGGCGAGATCACGTTGCGCGGTGAAGTGCTGCCCATCGGTGGTCTCAAGGAGAAGCTGCTTGCCGCGGCGCGCGGGGGCATCAAGACGGTGATCATTCCCGAGGAGAACGAGCGGGATCTCAAGGAGATTCCGAAGAACATCACCAAGTCCCTCGATATCCGGCCGGTGAAATGGATCGACGAGGTGCTGGAGATCGCGCTGCTCGAACAGCCGGTTCCCCTGGCCGGGGAGAAAGAGGCGGCGCCGGTGGAGAGCACCAAGCGCAGTGCGGGCAAGAAGACCCGACGCAAGCGTCTGACGACGCACTGAAACGCCTTCCGCGGCTCATGACGGAAAACGGGTGGAGGTCACGCTCCACCCGTTTTTTCTGCGCCCAACGCGGTTTTCCTTGACAGTTTTCAGCCCGGCTTGGTATAAATCCGCACGCTTTGATGTTGCCCGAAACCATCCCCACGCAGAGTCCCTGCAGCCGGGTGATCAGGTATCCTCAATACAACTACAGATTTCTTTTTTAAGGGGGCATTTCCAGGATGAACAAGAAAGAATTGGCCGAGGCCATGGCCGAGGCGGCAGACATCTCCCAGGCTGCTGCAGCACGCGCGCTCGATGGCATGATTGCAGCCATCACCAAGGCGCTCCAGGATGGTGAAAATGTATCCATCATCGGCTTCGGTACCTTCCTCGTTCGCGACCGCGCGGCACGCACCGGGCGCAACCCGAAGACCGGTGAAACCATCCAGATCGCGGCCTCGAAATCCCCCGCATTCAAGGCTGGCAAAGCACTGAAAGATGCAGTAAACTAGCGCGCCTCAAGCGGGTGCTTAGCTCAGCTGGGAGAGCATCGCCCTTACAAGGCGAGGGTCGGGGGTTCGATCCCCTCAGCACCCACCAGGAATTTGGAGTGGTAGTTCAGTTGGTTAGAATACCGGCCTGTCACGCCGGGGGTCGCGGGTTCGAGTCCCGTCCACTCCGCCACTATTGAACCGAACGGGGTATCATTTCTGGTACCCCGTTTTTTGTTTCCGGCACTGGGGAAAACGACACAACGATGCTGCTTGCAATCAGAGAAAAGGCACAGGGCTGGTTTGCCTGGCTTATCGTGGCTTTCATCACCATTCCTTTTGCACTCTGGGGCATCCAGAGCTACCTGGGCGTGGGCGAGGAACCTGTGGTGGCTTCCGTGGATGGTACGGATATCACCCAGCGGGAAGTGGAACAGCAGGTACGCCAGATGCGTGAACGTCTGCGTACTCAGCTGGGAAAGAGCTATCGCCCGGAGCTGTTCAGCGATGAGATGCTGCGCAAGCAGGTGGTGGAGCAACTGGTCAATGAAGCGGTCCTGCGGGAGACGGTGAAGGCGTGGAACCTGCGCGTCAGCGACGACTTCGTGCGCCGCTACATCCGCTCCATCCCCTATTTCCAGACCAACGGCAAGTTCAACGTCGAAGCCTACAACATCGCCGTGCGCAACCAGGGCATGACCCAGCGCAGCTTCGAGGAGAGCGTGCGCATGGACCTGGTCATGGAACAGCTGCAGCGCGGCATCATCGCTTCCGCGCTCGCCACGGACCGGGAAGTGAATGATCTGGTGCGCCTGCGTGACCAGCAGCGCGAGGTGGCCTGGCTGGTGGTGAGCGGCAAGAAGCTGCTGGAGGGTTACACACCCACCGAAGAGGAGCTGAAGGCGTACTACGAGGCGCACAAGGAGCAGTGGCTCATTCCCGAACGGGTGAAGGTGGAGTACCTGCTGCTCGATCCCGAGGTGGTCGGTTCCGCCATCGAGGTGACCGAGGAGAAGCTGCGCGAATACTGGCGCCAGCACCAGGACGAGTTCCAGGCTCCCGAGGAACGCCGGGTCCGCCACATCCTGATCGCTGCGCCCGAGGGGGCGGATGCCGAGACCGAGGCCGAAGCCAAGGCGCGGGTCGAAGATATCTACGAGCGGCTGCAGAAGGGTGAGAAGTTCGAGGAGCTGGCGAAGGCGCTCTCCGAGGATCCGGGCTCGAAGGAACAGGGGGGTGACCTCGGCTGGATCAGTCCCGGAATCATGGCGAAGGCCTTCGAGGAAGCCGCCTATGCCCTGCAGAAGGGCGAGATCAGCAAACCGGTTCGTACCCCCTTCGGCTTCCACGTGCTCCAGGTCGTGGATATCAAGTCGGGCGGCGAGGGCGGTTTCGAGGCCATGCGTGACCGCGTGGAAGCGGCCTACCGGCGCCAGCAGGCCGAGCAGCTGCTCTTCGACAAGGCCGAGAAACTGGCGGACCTGACCTATGAAAACCCCGACAGCCTTGAGGTCGCCGCGGAAGAGCTGGGGCTGAAGGTCCAGCAGTCGGACTGGTTCGACCGCAACGGCGGAATCGGGCCCCTGGCTTCCCCGAAGGTGGTGGGTGCGGCCTTCAGCGAGGATGTCCTGCAGGAAGGTCACAACAGCGAGCTCATCGAACTGGACGAGGACCGGGTACTGGTGCTCCGGGTCGTGGAACACGAAGCGGAGCAGATACCGCCTTTCGAGCAGGTGAAGGAAAAGGTAACGCAGGCGCTGAAGCGTGAGAAGGCATCCGAGCTGGCGCGCAAGGAGGGCGAGGCGCTGGTGGCTGCCGTGAACTCGGGAGATGCCTCGCTGGAAAAGCTCGCACAAGAGAAGGGCTGGAAGTACATCGAGCCGGCCTTCCTCGGACGCCAGGCCACCCAGGTGCCTGCAGCCGTGGTGAAAAAGGCCTTCGAGCTGCCGCGGCCCGACGCGGGCAAGGCATCGGTGGCCGGGACCGACCTCGGTGCGGGCGACTACGCCGTACTCGTGGTACAGGCGGTCAAGGACGGTGATCCCGCCAGCCTGGACGAGGCGGCCCGGAAGCGCGAGATGGAACAGCTGGCCAGCCGCAAGGGCAATGCCCAGTTCAACCTCATGGGGCGTTTCCTGCGCGAGAAGGCCGACGTGGAGATCACCCAGGAGAAGTGATCCATAGCCAGATCTGACAGGAAGAGGGGGCGCTTCGTGCGCCCCTTGTGGTTTTTCAATGTCCCGGGGGTACAAAAAGCGGCAGCCGCCACGGGGCTCGTATAGCGCGGCGGGCAGAAGAGCCCTATCGCCCGATGCGGCTTTGCCTCGTGGAACTCATCACGCAGGAACCCCTGGGCATTCGCGGCGAGGACGCCGCTCCTGCATCCGCTGCCCGCCATGGAGAGCGAAGCGAAGGCGGGTAGTCCCCGGTAGCCGCGAGGCGACACGGGATACCCGACGTGCCGAAGGCGCCAAAGGGGATCCCAAGGGAGCATCCGAACGCGGCGTCCAGTCATATGGGAGACCGGTG
>QNZQ01000035.1 GCA_003972985.1 Gammaproteobacteria bacterium
CCGGTGTGTAGCCGCAACGAGCTTGCGATGTTGTGGCGGAACGCCGGGTGACCAGGACGTCCGGGGCACCAATGAGTTGTCGAAGATCGAGTCGATTTTGGGGACTCGGATGTCCCAAAATCTTTCACGAGATCGAAGACTCGCTTGATCGTGCGTTTCGACGACGAATACGGTCGGGAGGACTGAGCCGGCGCCAACCCGAAGCCAAAATGATTGGAGCTACAAAGGCCCCGGGTGGGGGTGTTTGACGGGATGTCCGAGGCCATGGATGGCCGAGGCCAAGCGCACAGGGATGTGCTCGCAGCGGTCCCGTCAAGCACCCCTACCCGGGACCACCGTTTACCAAAGCGATAACAAGCCGGCTTTCATCGACACCGCCATCGCATAGTCGTGACCGAGCCTTTCCAGCAGGACCGCCGTAAATCCATCCATGGAGGCTTCGCGTCGGCATCCTGCCTCCGAGATCCTGCTGGAAAGGCTCTGCCACGGCCTCCCGGCCCTGTTTCTGCTTCAAGCTCAGCTATCGAAAGGATGTTGCAGCACCAGCGTCTCGTCCCGATCCGGACCGGTGGAGACGATGTGGATCGGCGTCCCGCACAGCTCCTCGAGCTTGCGCAGATAATTCCTCGCCGCCTCGGGCAGTTCGTCGAAGGTGGTCGCTTCGCGGGTGGTGTCCTGCCAGCCGGGCATCTTGATGTAGACCGGCTTGCACTTCTCGAAGTTGTCCGCGCCCGCCGGCGGATAGTCGATCTCCTGCCCCTCGAACTCGTAGGCGACGCAGATCTTCAGCGTTTCCAGCCCGTCGAGCACGTCGAGCTTGGTGATGCACAGTCCCGAGACGCTGTTGATGGCCAGTGAACGGCGCAGCGCCACCGTGTTCAACCAGCCGCAGCGCCGCTTGCGGCCGGTGGTGGCACCGAATTCGTGGCCCTTGACCCCCAGGTGGTTGCCGGGGCCGTCCTCGTCGAAGAGCTCCGTGGGGAAAGGACCCGCGCCCACGCGAGTGGTGTAGGCCTTGACGATACCCAGAACGTAATCGAGTTCGCGCGGCCCGGTACCCGTGCCGGTAGCGGCCCCGCCGGCCGTGGTGTTGGAAGAGGTGACATAGGGATAGGTGCCGTGATCGATGTCCAGCAGCGCTCCCTGGGCACCTTCGTACATCACGCTCTTGCCTTCCTTGCGCATGCGAATGAGTGTGCCGGTCACGTCCTCCACCAGGTCACGGAGCTGCTCCGCCTGGCCCAGCGCCTCGTCGAGCACTTCCCGGTAGTCCACATCGGGTTGTTTGTAGAGGTGCTTGAGGCTGAAGTTGTGGTAGTCCATCACCTCGCGCAGGCGTTCGGCGAAATGGTCGGCATCCATCATCTCGCCCAGGCGGATGCCGCGGCGGGAGATCTTGTCCTCGTAGGCGGGACCGATACCACGCCCGGTGGTGCCGATGGCTTTCTTGCCGCGGGCGATCTCGCGCGCCTGGTCCAGTGCCACGTGGTAGGGAAGAATGAGGGTGGAGGATTCGCTCAGGCCGATGCGGCTGCGCGCCTCCACTCCTGCCTCTTCCAGTTCGGCCAGCTCCTTGAGCAATGCTTCGGGAGAGAGCACCACGCCGTTGCCGATGAGGCAGCGCACCCCTTCCCGCAGGATCCCGGAGGGAATGAGGTGCAGAACCGTCTGCTTGCCGTCGATGACCAGGGTGTGACCGGCATTGTGCCCTCCCTGGAAACGCACCACGGCATCCGCCTTGTCGGTAAGGAGATCGACGATCTTGCCCTTGCCCTCATCACCCCACTGGGTGCCGATGACCACTACATTCTTTCCCATTTTCCCTTTATCTCTACTGTATGAATTCATGAATCGCCCGGATCACTCCAGGGCCACCTTCTGCCAGCCGTCGCCGGAGCGGACCAGTTCGTGCGTGCATCCCATGGCGCGGGCATCGCCCTTCTGCCCCGGGAGTTCCCGGACCACCACGCCCCCCTGGCGGCGCAGTTCGTCCACCAGCCTGTCGAGGTCGGCATCCCCTTCCCAGGGGGCAAATATCTTCTCCTGCTTCTCGCTGCGGTCTTCGCGGCCGAAACGCATGAGCGTCTTGAGATCAGTGCTGAACCCCGTGGCCGGGCGGGCACATCCGAACTTCGCCCCGATGTCGTCGTAACGCCCGCCGCGCGCGATCTCCTTGCCCGCTCCCGGCACGAATGCGGCGAACACCAGCCCGTTCTGGTACTGGTAGCCGCGCAGTTCCGCCAGGTCGTAGTGCACCGGCAGTTCCGGCAGGCAGGACTCAAGCATCTGCCCGGCCCTGCGCACGTATTCGACGGCATCGCGCACCTGATCCGAGGCGCCCTTGAAGAGCTCCACGGCCCTGTCGAGCACGTCGGCCTTGCCATTGAGGCCTGCCAGCTCCACGAACTGTTCCGCCAGCCCCGCCGGCAGGGAAAACTCCTGTACCAGGGAGCGGATCTCCGGCACCGCCTTGCGCTGCAGGGCGGCGAAGAGCGCGCGCTCCTGCCCGGCATCCAGGCCCGCCTCTTCGGCGAGACCACGGAAGATACCCACATGGCCCAGGTCGAGGAAGACATTGTCGATGCCGGCGGCCGAGAGTGTCGCCATCATCAGGCAGAGAATCTCCAGGTCGCTCTCCACGCCGGCATGGCCGTAGAGTTCGGCGCCGATCTGCAGCGGGCTGCGGGTGGCCGAGAAGCCGTCACTGCGGGTACGGAATACGCTGCCCATGTAGCAGAGCCGCACCGGCTCTTCGTGCCGCAGCTGGTGGGCGTCGATGCGTGCCACCTGCGGGGTGATGTCGGCACGTATGCCCAGCAGCTTGCCGCTGAGGGGATCCGTCATCTTGAAGGTCTGGTGCTCGAGATCCTTGCCCACGCCGGTGAGTAGCGACTCCAGATATTCGACGAAGGGGGTGATCACCAGCCGGTAGCCCCAGCTCGCATAGGTGTCGAGCAGGCGACGACGCAACCGTTCCAGACGGGCCGCCTGTTCCGGCAGCAGTTCGTCCACCCCCTCGGGCAGCAGCCAATGTCTCTGAATCTTCGTCATCTCACCAGATAGAGCAGTCCCAGCCCGAGAAGCATGCTGATGAAACCGATGCGCCGTACCGTGGCATCATCCATCTCATCGAGCATCTTCAGCAGGTTGCGGTAGCGCTTTGGGTTGAGGAACGGCAGGATGCCTTCCAGTACCAGCATCAGCGCCAAAGCCGCCAGCAGATCCTGCCACGCCATTTCCGTTCCTCACCCGAAAAAGCCGGGGCGGTCCCCGGCCTGTCTCATGAATGCCAGCAAGGTATCTCCTGCTACCGGCTGCCCTGACGGCTGCGGAAATAGCGGAAGAATTCCGACTCCGGGTCCAGCACCATCATGCTCTGACCACCGGAGAACACCTTCCGGTAGGCCTTCAGGCTGCGCCAGAAGCTGTAGAACTCGGTATCCTTGGAGAAAGCCTTGGCATAGATGTCCGCCGCCTCGGCGTCACCCTTGCCTCGGATCTCCTCGGCCTTGCGATAGGCTTCGGCCAGGATCTCGGTCTTCTGGCGATCGGCGTCGGCCCGGATACGCTCCGCCGCCTCGGCACCCTGGGCACGCAGTTCACGGGCCACCCGCTCGCGCTCGGTGCGCATGCGCTCATAGACCCGGTTGCTGATCTCCGGCGGGAAGTCGATGCGCTTGATGCGCACGTCCACGATCTCCACGCCCAAGTCGGAAGCGTTCTCGTCCGCCTTCTTGGTGAGCTTCTCCATGATCTCGGTGCGCTCGCCCGAAATCACCTCGTTGATGGTGCGCTTGCCGAACTCGTCCCGCAGGGCGGCGTTGATCCGCTCACCCAGCAGCCGCGAGGTGGTGCTCATGTTGCCCTTGGTGGAACGGTAGTACTGGGCCGTGTCGTCGATACGCCACTTGATGAAGGAGTCCACCACCACGAACTTCTTCTCGCTGGTGAGGAAGTGCTCGGGCTTGGCATCCAGGGTCTGCAGCCGGGCATCGAACTTCTCCACCGTCTGGATCACCGGGATCTTGACGTGAAGGCCGGGCTTGAAGTCGGAATCGACGATCTTGCCGAGTCGCAGCAGCAGGGCGGTCTGGTATTCCTGCACCACGAACAGGGAGGCCGACCCCACCAGCAGCAACACGATGGCGATTCCTGCATAGAGCATTGCCTTGGGTGAATTCATCAGCGGTTCCTCCGCACACGATCGACATTGCGCTTGCGTTCCAGGTTACGGGCGGCCTCTTCCACTACCTTCTGCGCGGCCGATTCGGCCTGCAGGCTCTCGTAACCGGGCAGTGCCTTCACCGTGCCCGCCGTGGCCGGCCTGATCATCTTGTCCAGGGGCAGGAAGGTGACGTTACCGCTTCCCTCTTTCACGTCCAGCACCACTTTCCCGGTCTCGGAGAGCACTTCCTGCATGGTCTCCAGGTAGAGCCGCTCACGGGTCACTTCCGGCGCCCGGCTGTAGGCGGAATAGAGCTCGAGGAAACGTTTCGATTCACCCTTGGCCTCGGAAACCACCTTGGCGGTGTAGGCCTTGGCATTTTCGATCTGGCGCGCCGCCGCACCCCGTGCACGGGGCACGATATCGTTGGCGTAGGCCTCGGCCTGGTTCTGCACCCGCTCCTTGTCGGCCATGGCGCGGGTGGCGTCGTCGAAGGCATCCTTTACCTCTTCCGGCGGCTTGGCACCCTGGATGTTGATGTTGGTCACCACCAGCCCGGTCTGGTAGGAATTGAGCAGCTTCTGCGTGTCCTGCTTCACCATGGCCGCAATGGCACTGCGGTTCTGGGTGATGATCTCGTCCAGGGTGCTCTTGCCGGTGACCTCGCGCAGGGCCGATTCCACGGCGTTATAGATGGTCTTCACCGGGTCGGCATCACGAAACAGGAAGTTGGCGGCATCCTGCACGCGGTACTGGACCGTCAGGGTGATGTCCACGATGTTCTCGTCTCGGGTGAGCATCTGGGCGCGGTGACCGAATTTGTTCACCTGGTCCACGTTGATGATGGTGACCTTGTCGATGAAGGGGATCAGGAAGTGCGGCCCCGGACTGGTCACCGTATGGAAGGCGCCAAAGCGCTGCACCACGCCGCGCTCGGCGGGCTGCACGATATAGAACCCCTTGATCGCCAGCAGCACCACGATCACCACCGCGACAAGGATCATGATCAGCTTGCTGTTGCCGCCGGGCATACTGCCGGAACCCCGGCCCGAGCCGCCTCCACGCTTGCCGCCAAACAGGCCGCCCATCTTCTCCTGCAGCTTCTTGACGACTTCGTCGAGATCCGGCGGCCCCTGATCCTTGCCCCCGCCACTCCAGGGATCACGGTCATTGCCACCTGGTTCGTTCCAGGCCATAGATTGTACTCCGGTTTGTCGCTCGAATTGATCCGGGCGCCATTGCAACGCGCCCGATGCGCAAAGGCGTGATTTTACCAACTTGCGGGAAAAGTGCCATGTAAATGGGACGTGCTTGTTCGGAACCGGCAAAGGACGCCCTCGCCTGCAGTTTTTCCGCAGCGGACGCGCTCAGCTTGCCCGCAGGCGCTGCGCCAGATCCGGTTCCTGCTTGCTCAGCCGCGCCAGACCCGGCCGGGTGAATTCCACTTCCAGCTCGCAGTCGCCGTTCTCCAGGTCCCTGCTCTGCAGTACATGGCCCTTCTCGTGCAGCAGTGCCCGCAGGCGCCCCTCTTCTGCACGGAGATGGATCTGGCGCCGCACGTGCTCCTGGCGGAACCGTTCCTGCAGCGCCTGCAACAGCAGGTCGATCCCGTCCCCGGTGACCGCTGAGCACCAGACGCGGACCACCTGCCCGGACTCGTCCCGCTCCAGGCGGGGCCGGTGATCCTCCAGCAGGTCGATCTTGTTGTAGACCTCCAGCCGCGGCACCTCCAGGGCGCCGATCTGCCCCAGCACGTCCTCCACTTCGGCGATGTTCTCGGCGCGCCGGTGGCTGGCAGCGTCAATGACGTGGATCAGCAGCGAGGCTTCCACCGTCTCCTGCAGAGTGGACTTGAAGGCCGCCACCAGCTCGTGGGGCAGCCTGGAGATAAAGCCCACGGTATCCGCCAGCACCAGCTCCTCCCCTTCGGGCAGGGTCAGCCGGCGCAAGGTGGGATCCAGGGTGGCGAACAGCTGGTCCCGGGCGTAGACGTGAGCATGGGTGAGCCTATTGAAGAGGGTGGACTTTCCGGCATTGGTGTAACCCACCAGCGAGAGGGTGGGCACCTCGGCACGGCGGCGCGCGCGGCGTCCCTGGTCGCGCTGACTGTCCACCTTGCCGAGGCGGCGGCGGATCTGGTCGATGCGCTGGTTGAGCAGCCGGCGGTCGGTTTCGAGCTGGGTTTCGCCAGGCCCCCGCAGACCGATGCCCCCTTTCTGCCGCTCCAGGTGCGTCCAGCCCCTCACCAGCCGGGTGGAGAGATGGCGCAGCTGGGCCAGTTCCACCTGCAGCTTGCCCTCGAAGGAGCGGGCGCGCTGGGCGAAGATGTCGAGAATGAGACCGCTGCGATCGAGCACCCGGCACTGGAACAGCTTCTCCAGGTTGCGCTCCTGGCTGGGACTGAGGTCGTGGTCGAAAATGACCAGCTCGGCCTCTTCCGCTTCCACCAGCGCATGGATCTCCTCGGCCTTGCCGCGGCCGACGAAAAAGCGCGGATCGGGCGCGTGCCGCGCACCGGTCACCAGCTCCAGGACGAGGGCACCGGCCGAAGTGGCCAGCTCCCTGAACTCCTGAAGTTCGTCGGGGTCGGGTTGTCCCTGCTGGGTGATATGGACGAGGATGGCCCGTTCACCGGACCTCGGTCGCTCAAACATACTGCGCAGAACCCTCTCCCCGAAGGGGGAGAAGGCCGCTCACACGGTGAGGATCAGATATTGCCTTGATCAACGGATTCCTGTTGTTCCTGGGGGGGATTCAGGCGCACGTTCCGCGAGGGGACCACGGTGGAGATGGCGTGCTTGTAGACCATCTGGCTCACCTGGTTCTTCAGCAGCACCACGAACTGATCGAAAGAATCGATGGTGCCCTGTAACTTGATCCCGTTGACCAGGAAGATCGAAACGGGAATGCGTTCCTTGCGCAAGGCGTTGAGGAAAGGGTCCTGAAGTGTCTGCCCTTTTGACATGATGGAACTCCTTCTTATAGTTGAAGTTTTTATAGTTGAGCGGCAAAAAAGCCAGCCGCAAATTATGATACGGATCAACTTGTTAATATAACACAGCAGCACACATCTGCAATTGCTTTTATGGGCAGATAAAATTTTCCGCCAGCTGCAGCGCCTGCTCCTCCACCCTTGGACCATCGCCGAGCCAGTTTGCTCCCGCTTCCTTGCGCAGCCAGGTGAACTGCCGCTTGGCCAACTGGCGGGTGGCGACGATGGCGCGCTCCACCATGGTTTCACGGTCCCATTCTCCGCTCAGGTAGTGCACCATCTGGCGGTACCCCACCGCGCGCATGGAAGGAAGATCGGGGTGGATGCCCGGGCGTGCCAGCAACCTTTCCACCTCTTCCTCGAACCCTGCCTCCAGCATGCCGTGAAAGCGCTGCCCGATGCGCCGGTGCAGCACCGAGCGCTCCTGCGGCGCCCGTACCAGCTTCAATACCCGCCACGAAAGCACCGATCCCCGATGCTCGGCCTGCAGCCTGGAAAAGGGCTGACCGGTCTGCTCGATCACCTCCAGGGCCCTGAGCAGCCGCTGGGGATCATTGGGATGGATACGCGAAGCCGCCAGGGGATCCAGCCGGGCAAGACGACGGTGCAGCTCGACCGACCCCAGCTCCTGCAGCTGCCGTTGAAGCCGCGCGCGAATCTGCGGATCCGAGGCCGGCAGATCGGAGAGCCCGTGCTGCAGCGTGTGGTAGTAGAGCATGGTTCCGCCCACCAGCAGCGGCACCCTGCCCGCCCTCCGGCTCGCCTCCATGAGGGCCAGGGCATCCTCGCGGAAACGGGCCGCGGAGTAGCTCTGCTCCGGCTCGAGAATCTCCACCAGGGCATGGGGCACTTCGGCCAGCAGCCCGGGTTCCGGCTTTGCCGTGCCGATGTCCATACCTCGGTAGACCAGGGCGGAATCCACGCTGATCACGTCCACCGGCAGTTCGCGCGCCAGCGCCACCGCCAGATCGGTCTTGCCCGAAGCGGTTGGCCCCATGACGAAAATGGCCGGCGGCAGTTCCTGTTGCATCAACGCCCGCGCAGGAAAAGCCTGTCCAGCTCATCCATGCCCAGCTGGGTCCAGGTGGGACGGCCATGGTTGCACTGGCCGCTGCGCTCGGTGCGCTCGATATCCCGCAGCAGCGCGTTCATCTCCTCCAGGCCGAGCCGCCGGTTGGCCCGCACCGAGCCGTGGCAGGCCATGGTGGAGAGCACCTCGTTGATGGCCGCACGCAGCCGGTCACTGCTGCCGTAGGTGACCAGATCGGCCAGCACATCACGCAGCAGCTGTTCCGCGTCGGCACCCTCCAGCAGCGCGGGGATGGCACGGATCACCAGGGTGCCGCGATCCAGGGTGTCCACTTCCAGCCCAAGCTCCTGCAGCATGGCGCGGTTCTCCTCGCACAGTTCCACTTCCCGGGTACTCACCTTCACCGAGACGGGAACCAGCAGCGGCTGGCTGCGGATGCGCTCGGCGTCGAGCGCCTGCTTCAGGCATTCGTAGGTGATGCGCTCGTGGGCAGCGTGCATGTCAACGATCACCAGCCCCTGGGCGTTCTGGGCCAGCACGTAGATACCGTGCAGCTGGGCGATGGCAAAACCCAGCGGTGGCGGCGTTCCCGGTTCCTCTTCCACCAGCGGCGGTGGCACCGCCCTTCCACGATCGGCCGGCTTCTGCCAGTCGAAAGCCGCTGCATAAGCCGCCGGCTTTTCCCTTATTGGCAGGTCGAAAAACTCCTGCCGCGGCTGGACAGCGGCTGCCTGCGGCCGGGAGGACACCTCGGCGCTTTCGGGCGCCGGCATCACGTCTTCCGGGCGGACCTCGGCCAGCACCTGGTGCAGCGTACGGAACAGGAAATCATGGACCAGCCTGCCGTCGCGGAAGCGCACTTCGTGCTTGGTGGGATGCACGTTCACATCCACCAGCCGGGGATCGAGATCGAGGTAGAGAACATAGGCGGGATGACGCCCGTGGTAGAGCACGTCCTGGTAAGCCTGGCGCACGGCGTGGGTCACCAGGCGGTCCCGCACCATGCGCCCATTGACATAGAAGTGCTGCATGTCGGCCTGGCTGCGGGAGAAAGCCGGCAACCCCACCCAGCCACGGAGTCTCAGCCCAGCCGCCTCGTGCTCGAAGCGCAGGCTGTTGTCCAGAAAGGCCTGCCCCAGCAACTCGCCGATTCGCTGCTCCCGGGCACGGCTCTCCTCCGCGCGCCGGAAGGAGAAGATCTCCCGGTCGTTGTGTCTCAACGTGAAGGCCACATCGAACCGGGCCAGCGCCAGTCGCCTGACCAGCTGTTCGATGTGGCGGAA
Source organism: Gammaproteobacteria bacterium (assembly GCA_003972985.1). Lineage (GTDB taxonomy): Bacteria > Pseudomonadota > Gammaproteobacteria > Chromatiales > Chromatiaceae > Thiolapillus. Next base: position 9,471 of record QNZQ01000035.1, read on the forward strand.
CTCGGTCTTTTCCGTCTTCAGAAACTTGCGCCGCGCCGGCGTGTTGTAGAAGAGGTCCAGCACTTCTACCGTGGTCCCGGGCGGGTGGGATGCCGGCATGGCCTCCCTTTCTCCGCCGCGGATTCGCCAAGCGCTTTCGGCATCGGCCTGGCGTGAGATCAGCGTCAGCCGGGAGATGGAGGCGATGCTGGGAAGCGCCTCGCCCCGGAACCCCAGGCTGCGGATCCCCTCGAGATCCTCCAGTGAAGCCACCTTGCTCGTGGCATGGCGCGCCAGCGCCAGCGCAAGCTCCTCTGCGGGAATGCCGACACCATCGTCACGCACGCGAATGCGCTTGATGCCGCCCTGCACCACGTCCACCTCCACCTGCCCGGCACCGGCATCGAGGCTGTTCTCCACCAGCTCCTTGACCACGGAAGCGGGGCGCTCCACCACCTCGCCGGCGGCGATCTGGTTTACCAGTTGCGAGGGAAGTGCACGGATGCGGTGCGTCATCGGTGGAATTCTGACACAAAAAAACGCTGCCGAAACAGCGTTTTTTCGGGTGCGCCCGCAGGCGCCGGCGAAACCGGCCTACTGCTGGCTGGCATAGAACTCGATCAGGGCTTCCACGTCGCCCGGCTTCAGCTTCTTCATCTTCTTTCTCATCTTCTTGGGCACGTTGCGCTCCTTGGCGAGAATCAGGTCGAACTGCCGTTTCAGGTAGCCCTTCCACTGGCCCGCCAGGATGGCGGCATCGTCTTCCGCGTTGGAGCCATTGTCGGAATGGCACTTCTCGCAGCGCTTCTTGTGTACCTTGGCGCCTTTCTTCGCCAGCTTGGCATCGAAGGGCTGCTTGTGCGGAATGAACTTCTGTGCCGAGTAGTGCTTGGCCACCTCCTTGATCTGCGCTTCCGACAGTTTCTTCGCGATCTCCTGCATGTCGGTCTCTTCACCGTCCTTGGGCTTGTACTTGTCGGCAGGGCGGTCCCCCTCCTTGTACTGGTTCATGATGTCCTCGATGGTCACGGCCGAGAAACCCGCGATACTGGGCACCTTGTCATCCTTGCTGTTACCGTTCTTGCCGTGACAGGAGTCGCACTTGTCGGTCAGTTCACTAGCGGATACCGGTGGCAGTGACAACACCAGCAAGGCCCCCATCAGCAGGCCGATCAGTCCTTCCTTTCTCGTTTTCATGCTTTCCACCTTCTGGTTTATCTTGACGAAAGGTACGGCAGTGTACGAAAACCACCAAGGTCGCGGCAACCCGCCAGTGCGCAGTGCACACCGGCCCAAACGCGAAGAGCACCGCGATTGCGGTGCTCTTCGCTTTACTGGCAGGGTGTTGCAAACCCCTTCCGGGGAAGGGGCCTGTCCGGGTCAGCCGAACACATCCGCCGTGATGTTCCGGAACCAGGAGTGTGCATACTGCTCTTCCCGGGCCCGCATCTCGGCGTCGAACTTGGAAGGCGTCAGGCCGCCCGACCCCTTGACCTTGACGATCTTGCCATCCTTGTAGGCGTAGACCATGGCCACCGAAATCCCCTCGCCAGGATGCACGATGGAGTAGCAGGTGTTGACCCAGGAGGGCTGGGGCGCCTTGTCGCCGTTGAGCAGCGCCACTACGGCCGCGGCGCAGACCTTGGCCTCGGAATTGGCGGCATAGCCCGACTTGGGCAGCGGCGAAGCCACGGACGCATCACCGATCACGTGGATGTTCTTGTGCATGGTGGACTCGAAGGTCTTGCCATCGATGGGACACCATCCCTTGTCGTTGGTCAGGCCGGCGTCGAAGGCGATCTTGCCCGCCTTCTGCGCGGGGATGATGTTGAGCACGTCCCCCTTGAAGGCTTCCACGTCGGCCTGCACGGTCATGGTGGCCGGGTCCACCGACTCGATCTTCCCCCCCTTGGAACCGCTGACCCACTCGATCATGCTGTTGCCGGTGCCGTAGCCATAGTGGCGTTTCCAGGCCTCGGTGAAGAGACCGAACTTGGAGAACTTGTCCTTGGGATCGAGAATGATGATCTTGGACTTGGGCTTGTGCTTCTTCAGGTAGGCCGCGATGAGCGATGCCCGCTCGTAGGGCCCCGGCGGACAGCGAAAGGGGTTGGGCGGCGGAGCGATGATCACGGTACCGCCGTTCTTCATCGCCTCCAGCTGCTTGCGCAGGGTGACGGTCTGGGAACCCGCCTTCCAGGCGTGGGGAATCTTCTCCGCCACCTTGGCATCGTAACCTTCGATGGTGTCCCAGCGGAAATCGATGCCGGGCGATACGATGCAGCGGTCGTAGCCAAAACTCTTGCCACCCTTGGTCTTGACCACGCGCTTGCCGGCATCGATACCGGTAACCCAGTCGTGGACCACCTTCACGCCATGCTTGGCGAGGCCGCTATAGCCGAAATGGATGGAATCGATGGAACGTTCCCCACCGAGCACCTCGTTGCTCATGAAGCAGGTGTAGTAGTCCTTGTTGGCCTCGATGAGGGTCACGTCGATGGACTTGTCCATCATCTTGATGTACTTGGCTGCCGTTACGCCGCCGATGCCACCGCCGACGATGACGACCTTCTTACTGGCGCCGCCAATGGCAAAGGTGCTGTAACCCAGTGCCGTGGTGGCGGCTGCCGCCGCGCCGGTGACCTTGAGAAAGTTTCTGCGTGTGAATTGACTCATGATGTTCCCTCCCCTCACTGCTTGCTGGCGTAGTAGTTGAGCAATGCTTCGATGCCCGCATCGCCTTTCTTCTTGTGAAGCTTCTTCAGCTTCTTCATCATCTTCTTGGGCATCTCGCTCTTGCCCGCCAGGATGTCGTCCAGGGTGTATTTCAGGTAGGGCCTCCACTGGCCCGCCAGGATGCCCGAATCGTCCTCGGGCGACGAGCCGCCATCGGCGTGACACTTCTCGCAGTACTTGTCGTGCAGCTTGGCGCCTTTCTTGGCCTTCTTCGGATCGAACTTCTGTCCCTTGGCGGGAACGAACTTCTGCTTGGAGAAGTATCCGGCGAGGAGCTTGATCTCCTCCTTGGTGTAGCCCTTGGCTATGCGATCCATGATGGTGGCGCGACGATCACCCGACTGGTAGGCCTCCATCACCTCTTCGAAATACTCGGCGGAGGCGCCGGCGAGTGTCGGTGTGGCCGGTCCATTGCTGTTTCCTCCCGGGCCATGACACCCGAAGCAGGTGTTGGCCAACATGCTGGCACTGGGTGTGCCTGCCTGGACGAAGCCTCCGATCAGCATACCTCCCGCAATCAGACCGGCAGTCATTACTCTTCTTGGTTTCATATATCCTCCTTCAGGATTCAACTACTGTTTCCAGTGGTCTGGATAACGGACCGGGGTCCGTTGCTCGTGGCCGGAGGTTCACGATTTCCCGCAAACGCTCCGCCAACATCTGCTTCCGGCTATGGATGCACGGCAATCCGCGCCAGGCTCCTGCCGCCCCTACTCGGCAACAGGAAAATGCCGGTGAATTCTTCCGGTTGGAGAATCTCCACCCGATTTTTGAAGCGTTTTATAGCACGCCTGAAAAGCGAGGGACAACAGTTTTTATGAGCATATAAGGGACTTCCCGAATAACGCTCGGGAACACTCCTAGGCTGCCGAGCCAGGGGCCTGCAGAGATCAGGTGCGGGGAATCCTGAGCACCTGTCCGACACGGATGCGGTCGCCCTTCAGGCGGTTTTCGTTGCGCAGTGAAGCGACGCTCACCTGGTGGCGGGCAGCAATGGCGGAGAGGGTGTCCCCCGGCTTTATCACGTACTTGGCAGCCTGTTCGTCCAGCTTGCGCTGTTTCTCCATGGCCAACCGGGTGCCCGGGGGCGGCTCCAGTTGGAAATAGGTGCGGATGCCCTTGAAGATGGCACGGGCAACCCGTTGCTGGTGCTTAGAACTGGCCAACTGCCGCTCTTCCGAGGGATTGGAGATGAAGCCCGTTTCCACCAGCATGGAGGGAATGTCGGGAGACTTGAGCACCATGAAGCCCGCGTTCTGGATGTGGTCGCCGTGCAGCTTGCCGATCTTTCCCATCTGCCGGTGAACGAGTGCCGCCGCCCGCATGCTGGCCGCCAGGGTGCCCGTCTGGGCCAGGTCGAGCAGCACGGAAGCCAGGATGTCGTCCTTGTCGTCGAGGCTCACGCCGCCGACCAGGTCCGAGGCGTTCTCCTTGGCTGCCAGCCAGCGGGCCGCTTCGCTGGAAGCTCCCCGCCTGGAGAGCACGAACACCGAGGAACCCCGTGCCTTGCTGTTCCTGAACGCATCGGCGTGGATGGAAACGAACAGGTCGGCGTGATACTTGCGCGCGATCTGCATGCGCTTGCGCAACCCGACGTAGTAGTCCCCCTTGCGCGTGAGAACGGCACGCATGCCGGGCTCGGCATCGATGAGCTTCTTGAGCTTGCGCGCGATGGCGAGGGTGATGTCCTTCTCCCGGGTGCGCAACTTGCGCCCACGGGCCCCCGGATCCTCTCCGCCGTGGCCCGCATCGATGGCCACGATCACGTCGCGCACGCCGGGGTTGCGTGATTCCTTCTTCGCGGTCTGGGTGATGCGGGTACTCCCGGTCCGGTCATAGAGATCGATCACCAGGCGGTGCCCGTACTCCCCGCTGGGACGAAGCAGGAAACTGCGGGGTCTTACCGGCTGGACCAGGTCGAGCACCACGCGCAGCTTTCCACCGGGCTGCGGCGCATAGCGCAGGGTCTTGATGTGACGGCTGGTGAACTTGGCCGGGTCGAGCCGCTTTTTCAGGTTGGCATCCTCGAAATCGATGACCAGACGGCTGGGATTTTCCAGGGTGAAGAGCCGGTGCTCGACGGAGCGGCTGATATCGAAAACCAGTCGCGTGTGATCCGGCGCATTCCACAGCCGCACACCGTGGATCTCGACACTCTTGGCTGCCTGTACGGGCAACGCCAGGAAAAAGAGGGCATACAGAAAAATACGAACACCGAAACCTGGACTTTTCATGGCCATTCGAAATCTTCTTGCCTAAACGACTTACCCCGATAATTAAAACCTAGCACACAAAAGTATAATTTCCCAGTGTTTCCGACGAGACATATGCTTTTCCTCAAGTTTTTCCTTGGCCCGGCCAGCGCGCTGCCGCGGCCACCCATCGTTCTCCCGCAGGGGAATGCGCCTTAAAGCGGAGTTCACGCCCGCCGTCACTGTGTGCCATCTCCACGGAGACATCCGCCTGGGGCAGCCAGCCGCGTCCCTTTTCCGGCCACTCCACCAGCAGCAGCGCATCTTCGGCCAGCATGTCCCGCAGGCCCAGGTATTCGAGCTCTTCGGGGTCGGCCAGGCGGTAGAGGTCCAGGTGGTAGAGCGTGATCCGTTCGAGGGGATAGGGCTCCACCAGGGTGTAGGTGGGGCTTCTCACCGGCCCCTCGAATCCCAGGCCACGCAGGAAACCGCGCACGAAGGTGGTCTTGCCGGTCCCCAGGTCACCCGCGAGGTAGACCAGCGCCGGGCGCTTTCCCACCTCGCCGGCTAGATACGCCGCCAGGGAGGTCTGCGCCGCCTCGGAGTCACAGAAGAGACGGGTTTCACTCATTGTCGGGATTGGCCAGGCGCCGCACGTGGGACATGAGGTCCATGGCCAGCAGGCCGCGACGACCGGCGCGCGCCGCCTTGTCCGCAGCCGCCGAGTGGAGGCTGACGGCCAGTTCGGCAGCGGCGGCCAGCGGTTGCCCCTGGGCCAGCCAGCCGGCCACCACGCCGGTCAGCACGTCACCCATGCCACCGCTGGCCATGCCGGGATTGCCATCGCTGCAGACTGCGGGACGCCGGTCGCCACCGGAAGCGATGAGGGTTCCCGCGCCCTTGAGCACCGCCACCCCTCCATAGCGCCGCTGCAGCTGTTCCACTGCGGCGAACCGGTCGGCCTGGACCTCGGCCACGCAGCTGTCCAGCAGCCGCGCCGCTTCACCGGGATGGGGTGTGAGCACCCAGTCGTCGCGCAGCACGGGAGCCTCGGCCAGCAGGTTGAGCCCGTCGGCGTCCACTACCAGCGGACGGCCCGCCGCCATCGCCATCTCGAAGAGCGCCCTGCCCCAATCACTCTGGCCGAGGCCCGGCCCGATGGCGATATGGGTGCTGTGGCGCAGCAGAGGATCCAGCTGCAGGGGATCCTCGATGCCGTGCGCCATGATCTCGGGCCGGGTGGCCAGCACCGGCACCACGTGTTCCGGCCGGGTAGCCAGGCTCACCAGTCCGGCGCCGGTACGCAGCGCCGCCTCCGCTGCCAGCCGCGCCGCACCACCCATGCCCCGGTCACCCCCGATCACCAGCACGTGGCCGAAATGCCCCTTGTGGGCCGTGGCCACGCGTGGCTGCAATAGGTCGCGCTGGCGGGCCCAGTCGATGCGCCGCGCCGAGATCACCAGGTGACCGTACAGCCGCGCAGGCACCTCCAGCGAATCGAAGAAGATCTCGCCGCAGCAGGCGGGCCCCTCGCCGGTGAACATGCCCTGCTTGAGACCGATGAAGGAGATCGTGGCCTCGGCCCGTACCGCAGTGCCCAAAACGGCACCGGTGTCCGCATGCAGTCCCGAGGGCAAGTCCAGCGCCAGCACCGGCGTGCGATGACCGTTGACGGCGCGGATGGCCTCGGCCCAGGTGTCGGCCACTTCCCGCTCCAGGCCGGTACCGAAGATGCCATCCACCAGCAGGTCGGCATTCTCCGGAAGGATGCCTTCGAAAGCCCGCCAGTCGCCGGAGAGCGCCGCATATCGGAGGGCATTGGTACGGGCGTCACCCGAAAGACGATCGCGGTCGCCAAGCTGGAGTACCGTCACCTTGCGCCCCGCCTGGTGCGCCAGCCGCGCCACCACGAAACCGTCGCCCCCGTTGTTCCCGGTACCCACCAGCACCACCAGCCGGCTGGCAGCGGGCCAACGCTGTTCCAGCAGTTCCCAGGCCGCTTTCCCGGCCCGTTCCATAAGGGTCTCGCCGGGAATGCCGTACTCCTCGATGGCGAGCCGGTCGAGTTCTCGCACCTGCTCGGCGCGGTAGAGTGCCTGGGGGAGGTGATGGACTTTCGGCAGGATTCTGTGATCGCTCATGAGGGTGCCATTGGTCGGAACGAGAAGATACCTTATTCTAAGACCATGTCTTCCCCGATACATCCACCGGATTACCGCCAACTCGCAGCAAGCATCAAGGAGTGGGCCAGGGCGGAAGGCTTCCAGCAGGCGGGCATTGCGGACATCGACCTCGAACAGGCCGGCGAGCGCCTGCGCCAATGGGTGGCCCGGGGCTTTCACGGCGACATGGACTACATGCACCGCCACGGCAGCAAGCGCTGGCGCCCCTCCGAGCTGGTGCCGGGCACCCTGCGGGTGATCTCGGTGCGCATGGATTACCGCCCCCCGGATGATGCCCCGCTGGAGCAGCTGCAGGACCCCGCAGCCGCCTACGTCTCCCGTTACGCCCTGGGACGGGACTACCACAAGCTGATGCGCAAGCGGCTGCAGAGGCTTGCAAATCGGATCGAGCAGGAAATCGGCCCTTTCGGGCACCGCGTGTTCGTCGACTCGGCACCCGTGCTGGAAAAGCCCCTGGCGGTGAAGGCCGGGCTGGGCTGGATGGGCAAGCACACCAACCTCGTCGACCGCCACGCCGGCTCCTGGTTCTTTCTCGGCGAACTCTATACCGACCTGCCCCTGCCGGTGGACCAACCCGTGGAGGAGCACTGCGGCCGCTGCACCGCCTGCATCGACCTCTGCCCCACCCGGGCCATCGTGGAGCCCTGGGTGGTGGATGCCCGGCGCTGCATCTCCTATCTCACCATCGAGCACCCGGGCACCATTCCTCCAGAACTCCGTCCCCTCATGGGCAACCGGATCTACGGTTGCGACGACTGTCTCCTGGCCTGCCCCTGGAACCGTTTTGCCGGCACCACGCAAGAAGCCGACTTTCTCCCACGCAACGGGCTGGATACCGCCACGTTGCGGGAACTCTTTGCCTGGAGCGAAGCGCAATTCCTGAAACGCACCGAGGGCTCACCCATCCGGCGCATCGGGCACGAACGGTGGCTGCGCAACATCGCGGTGGCATTGGGCAACGGACCGGCGGATCCCGGGACGCTACGGGCGCTGGAGGAGCGGCTGGAAAGCGCCAGTGAACTGGTGGCCGAGCACATCCGCTGGGCGCTGGAACGGCTCAGCTGATCCGGAACCAGTCGCTGCAGGAATCCTGGGACAGGATGGAGAGGCACTCCTGCACCTGGTCGCAGGCGGACAGCACCGCGGCCTCGGCCAGGCCGGGATCGTTGTTCTTCTGACTCAGATGGGCCAGCACCAGGTGCTGAAGCCTGGAGGAATCGATGCGCGCCAGCAGGGAGCCCGCCTGCTCGTTGCTCAGGTGACCATAGTCGCCGCCGACGCGCGCCTGCAGGCGCAGCGGATAGGGCCCGTCGCGCAGCATCCGGGGGTCGTGGTTGCACTCGAGCAACAGCGCATCCACGCCGTGCAGGCGCTCGATCATGTGCGGCGTGATGCTGCCGGCATCGGTGAGCAGTCCCAGTAGCCGCTCACCGTCGGAGAAGGTGAACTGGCTCGGCTCGCGCGCATCGTGGGGCACCGCATACGGGGTGACCCGGATCGCGCCGATCCTGAAGGCGGGCGTGTGGGTGCCGAACAGGTGCAGGTCGGGAATATCGCCGCAGCGGGCGTTACGGAAGGTGCCATGGGTCATCCAGACCGGCATCCGGTACTTGCGCGCCAGCGCACCCACCCCCTTCATGTGGTCGGCATGTTCGTGGGTGACCAGGATGGCATCGATCTCGCCCGGATCCACGCCCAGCTCGGTACAACGCGCCTCGAACTCGCGCACCGAGTAGCCGCAATCCACCAGCAGGCAGGTCCCGTCCCCCCGGATGAGGGTGGCGTTGCCGCGACTGCCGCTGCCCAGCGAAGCGAACCTCATCCGTGTGCCGGAGTCGGAATTACTTGAGCTGTTCCTGGATCAGGACCAGGATCCGCTGGGCCGTATCCCCCGTCAGCAGGGCACCCTGCTCGTCGTGGATGGTGACCCGGGTTCCGTCATCGGCGGACTCGAGGTGCACTTGGTAGAGCTTGTCCTTGTCGGCAGGTTCGTCACTGCGCCAGAAGGCGAGCTTGGAGAGCCACCCCTTCTTCTGGCTTCCTGCCGTGGGATCCTTGTAGCGCACATAGTAGTTGCCATTGGAACGATCCTGGTCCTCCACCACGAAACCGACGCGATCCAGCGCCAACCCAACGCTGCGCCACGCCCTGGAGAAGGGCTGTTCGACATAGAGGTCGAGCCTGCCGTCGCTCTTCTCCATGCGGCTGAGAATGCCCCTGACCTCCCTGGCGGACGCCAGTTCGGCCCTGGCCTGCTGATCGGCGATGCCCATGAAGACCATCATCTTGCGCAGCATGATCTCCTCGAGGCCCGGATCCCGCGGACGGATCTTCCAGTAGATCTGCTCGTCCTCGTTGGTGGTGCTGGAAGCGAAGTCCTGCTCCATGCCGAAGTGGGTGATGTAGAGTTCCGTGGTCCCCGGCTTTTCACCCTCTTCGAGGCGCACGCGGAAACGGTCACGCGTGGCCGCGCCATAGATACCGGGGAAGACTCCCTGGATGAAATCGGTGATGAAATCGTTGGGAACGTCGGCACGGTTCTCCAGCCAGGAGGTCTGCATGTACCCTGCCTGCGGATCCTGTTCGTCCAGCAGAATGCCATTCTCCTGCCAGAAGTCGACCACCTTGTCCCAGACCCCTTCCACGGGACCTTCGATCACCAGCCAGCGGTTCTCACCATCGCGCATGACCTTGATGCCGGGTACCTCGGGCAACACTTCTCGGGTACCGCGACTGACGGTGGCACTGGCATCGCCACTGCGGACGCTGGCGTAGTCCGAGTAACTGGCCGTTCCACCACCCGTCAGGCCGGGCACGCGGTTGTCGATACGGCTGGAGGTGAGATCGGGCGGCACCTCCAAATGCTTGTCGGCAACCACCTCCCGCTTGTATTCCACCTGTTTGTCCGGGAGCACCTTGTCGACATTCATCGAACTGCATCCCAGCACCAGCAGGGGCAGCAGCAACTGCAGCCCCCTGGTAACGGATTTCATCGAAACACCCTTGAACACAGCGAGGCTCACAGTGCGCCTGCCTGGCGCATCGCCTCTCGCAGGGGTTCGCGGCAGGGCTCCGAGAGCCAGGTCAGCGGCAGGCGGATGCCCTCCCCGATCATGCCCATCTCGTGCAGTGCCCACTTCACCGGAATGGGATTGGACTCGATGAACAGCTTCTGGTGGAGGGGCGCAAGGAGTGCATCGGTTGCCTCCGCCTTCTCGCGGTCGCCGGACAACGCTGCATCGCAGAGCCGCTTCATGGCTGCCGGCATTACGTTGGTGGTGACCGAGATGACGCCGTTTGCCCCCCGCAGCATGGCCTCGCATCCGGTAGCGTCGTCACCGCTGTAGATGGCAAAGTTCTCGCCCGCGCCCTCGCGGATGGCGGTGATCCGGTCGAGGTCACCCGTGGCCTCCTTGATACCCACGATGTTTTCGACCTTGGAGAGGCGGATGGCGGTCTCGGGCAACATGTCGCAGGCCGTCCGGCCCGGAACGTTGTAGAGAATCTGGGGGATGTCCACCGCCTCGGCGATGGCCCTGTGATGCAGATAGAGCCCTTCCTGGGTGGGCTTGTTGTAGTAGGGCGTCACCAGCAGGCAGGCATCGGCACCGGAATCGGCGGCACAGCGGGTGAGGCGGATTGCCTCGGTGGTGGCATTCGCGCCGGTACCGGCAATCACGGGTATGCGCCCGGCCGCGTATTCGAGAGTGCGGGCAATCACCTCGCAGTGTTCCTTTTCGTCCAGGGTGGCCGATTCGCCGGTAGTCCCCACCGAGACGATGGCATCGGTTCCCTGGTCGATGTGCCACTCCACAAGTTTCCGGAGCGCATCATAATCGACGGCGCCATCCGCATGCATGGGCGTGACCAATGCCACCACGTTACCCTGAATCATTGTCCTGGAATACTCCGACTTGCCATGTTGGGCGCGAACCATCGCGCAAGGGGCGCTATTTTAGCAGCCCGTGGAAGGGACGCACAATTCGGATGCCATCCCGGGACAGGACAACGTCATCTAACTTGGAGCAAGGCGGGTACCTGGCCGGAAAACCGCTGTGAATACGTCCATGTACGCTCTACATCGGCGTCCATGCCTCCGAAGTTTTCCGATCAGGTACCCGCCCCGCTTTTCAATAGCTTACGCCATTAGATGACGTCGTTCTGCATCCCGGGAGACCGCTTGGGCTCGGAATCCTGCTGCTTCCACCGGAAGCCTTGTCGAGATGCGTGAAACGATCGGCAGGAATCCTGTACAACACGTTTCAAAACAGCCTGAAATCTGGATAATTCCAGGCTTCCGGTCCCTTGGCAAAATCCCTCGTCCCATGAGCGATACAGAAAAAACAGCAGACGAAATCCGCATCGGCCCCTTCGTGCCCGGCAAAGCGGTGCCGGTTGTCACCGCCCGCGGCATGCGCTCCCGTTTTCAGGACAGGGAGCCGGCAAAGGCACTGTGCAAGGCAGACATCGGCGCCGATCTCGACTAAACTCCCCTTGGATTCAACTCGTAAGTGCAACTCGATCTAGAGCGGGAGGGTAAGCTGCGGTAGCATCACGGCTTACTCAATCCACCAAGAGAGAGGAGCACGATGAGAGGCTACACGCAGCTTACCCGAGATGAACGATACCAGATCTATGC